>NZ_JBXWNT010000006.1:0-358942 GCF_059610505.1 Ruegeria sp. CDSC079 | reverse complement strand
TCCGGGGGCAGGGCCCCCGGCCGCTCATACATCAGTCCTTCAGACTTTCTTCGCGCAGGCCATCAGCCAACAGGTTCAACCCAAGAACCAGTGTCAACAGCGCCAGCGCAGGTGGCAGGGCAGGGTGCAGATAGATCGACAAGAGCTTGCGCCCTTCATTGATCGTCGACCCCCAATCGGGACTTTCGGGTGGTAGCCCGAGGCCAAAGAATCCCAAGGTTCCCAAAAGGATGGTCGTATAGCCAATGCGCAGACAGAAATCGACGATCAGCGGCCCGCGCGCATTGGGCAGGATTTCCCAAAGCATGATGTACCATGGACCTTCACCACGGGTTTGCGCTGCGGCAACATAATCGCGGGTTTTGATGTCCAACGCCAGGCCACGCACGATACGGAATACCGTGGGTGAGTTTACGAAAACCACCGAAACGAACACGACCAGAATGCCGCCAGGGATATTGAACAGGTCCAGATAGGTGGGCAGTCCCCAGATGTTGTAGCTGTTGGTTTCGATGATGTAGCCGTCTGTTGAAATCAGAGATAGATAGAGCCACATCGCGATGCCCAACACTCCGATCAGCAGAGGTGTGCGGAAATTGGGCCGCGTATAGAACCGCGAATTCAGCAGGACGCAAAGAAACAGGATCGGAAAGACGAACAACACAGCTGCCATATAGTTTGGCACACCGGTTGCCACGATCTCGGGCGTGACCAGCAGATAGAACAGCAGGATTACCGGGAAGGCCAGGATCAGGTTTGCCAGGAAGGACAGGAACGTGTCCAGACGTCCGCCATAAAACCCCGCAGGCAGGCCCAGAGTAATCCCGACCATGAAGGCAAATATGGTTGCCATCGGTGCGATCTGCACCACGATCCATGCCCCTTTGACCATCCGGCTGAACACATCGCGGGCCAGATTGTCCCCACCCAGTAGATACCAGGAATATGTTCCGTCCTCAGTGCTGGGCATTGGAGTTCCGGGCAACTTGTTCTTCATACCTGAAACTTGCGCCAGCGGATCATGCGTGACGATCAGGTCCAACGCACCAAAAATGCCGGTAAAGACCCAGAACATCACAAGGCCAAAACCGATCATGCCGATGGGGCTGTCAAACAGTTTGCCGTAAAGGCCCAGCTTGCGCTTGAAGGCGATCGACATTGCAAACAGGATGATCAGCGACATCCAGACAGGTAAAAACTGCCGAGAGATCGCTCCGATAATCCCGGCGCTTGTCCCCATCAAAATGCCAAGCACTACATAGGCCAGACACAGTGCAACGCAGGCGAAAAAGCTGTATCTCAGCGCGATCTGCGTAAGGCCGCGCAGGCCGGTATCTGCATTGATTGTGCCGTCGATATTCACGACGACCGGCGTTTCGGGCAACACGATGCTGCCCAAGATCCAGACGATGATTGATACCCCTAGTGCAACCAATGCGATCATCAGCAAGGGGTTCAGAATGGCGATAGAGCCGGTCCAGGTAAGTGGTTCCATGTTCTGTCCCTCCTTACGAAATTCGGATGCGTGGGTTGAGGTAGACATAGCCGATATCCGAGATCAGCTGCGTTACTAGCACCACAAAGACCGACACTACCGAAATCGCCAGCAGAAGCTGGATGTCGTTATTGCCTGCTGCCTGAACCAGCGCCCAGCCGAAACCTTTATAGTTAAACAGGGTCTCGACGATCACCACGCCGTTCAGCAGCCAGGGAAACTGCAGCATGATGACTGTGAACGGTGCGATCAGCGCGTTTCGCAGCGCGTGCTTCATAACGATATTCGGGAAGGAAACACCTTTGAGCCGCGCGGTACGGATATATTGCGCCGTCATCACCTCGGTCATCGAGGCGCGGGTCATACGAGCGATATAGCCCATCCCGTAGAGAGCAATAGTCAGTACCGGTAGGAAGAAGTTTTCAAAGGTTGGGTTCTCCATCGCCTGTGTCGCGGTGCCTTTGAACCATTTCAGGCCAACGGCGGACGAAGTGAAGATCGCGATAAAGATCACGCCCGAGACATATTCCGGGGTCGCTGTCGTCGTGATGGCGAAAGTTGAAAGGGTCCGGTCGGTGGCCGATCCTTCTTTCATACCCGCAAGCACCCCAAGGATCAGCGCCGAAGGGACCATCAGCAACATAACCCAAAGCATCAACCGACCGGTCAGAGCCAACCGGGTGCCAACAACTTTCGAAACTTCCTCTTTGAAAACGGACGAGTATCCCCAGTATCCCTGCAGGATGCCACAGAAGCTTGGCGAGCTTTCTGCGGTTTCACCGGGCAGGATACATCTTCCTTGTACGCTGCCGTCTTCGTTGGTGTGCCGATAGGATGGCAGCACGCCCAACCACTCGCCGTATTTGATCGGCGTCGGCTGCAGATACCCGTTTTTCAGAAGATAGCTTTCAACCTGTTCGTCGGACATACGAAAATTGCCCTGCGTTTTCGCAAGCTTTTCGAGGTTTGGATACAGGTTGGTGAGGAAGAAGACCAAGAATGTCAGGCACAAAGCTGTGATGAGCATGATGCCGACACGCTTTAGAATGAATAGTCCCATATTAGCCCCTGTTGGTGGCCAGTGCAGGTGTCAAAAGCCCCACACTTCGCTGTTTTTTGGTCGCCACGATACGGACGAAAAAGCCGCGCCCAATCGGCGCGGCTTGTATATGTCGGCTTAGGAAAGAATGCCGAACTTATAGATTTGTGGCAGGTCGGCGATGTGCTTTTCAACCCCAACCATATTGTCCCGGTGGTGACGCATCGCCGTCCGCCAATAGGGTTGGATGGTCACGCCTTCTTCGATCATGATCGCCTGCAGCTTGGCCATGACTTCGCGACGTTTGTCGACATCCGCGATCGAGTTTGCCTCGGCCAGAAGCGCGTCGAACTCGTCATTGGCGAAACCAGCCTCGTTCCAGGCTACGCCCGATTTGTAGGCCAGCGCCAGAACCTGCGTGCCCAGCGGGCGGTGGTTCCAGTTGGTCGACGAGAAGGCGTATTTCGTCCAGTCGTTCCAGAAGGTCGAACCCGGAAGAACTGTATGACGTGCCTTGATGCCAGCATCGTTCAACTGAGCGACCACGGCCGCGGTCGTGTTGCGGCGCCAGTCGTCGTCGATGGACTGAACCTCATGCTCGAAGTCACCCATTCCGGCCTCGTCCATCAGCGCTTTGGCCGCTGCGGGATCAAAGGGCAGGCGGGTCACAGCCGAGTCATATTCCGGGTGCATCGGGCCAACATGGCAGTTGTCGGCAGGAATGCCGTATCCTGACATGCCCAGCTCCAGGCAGACGGCGTTGTCGACGGCCATGGCCAGGGCCTGCCGCACACGTTTGTCGGCGTAGATCTTGTTGCCGTCGGCATCTTCGGCCAGCTGGTTCGGGCGGATGACGATGGTAAAGCCCGATGGGATCTCGGACCGTGTCAGACCGATGCTGTCAAAGATGTCTACGAATTCGCCGACCGACTCCCAGTTCATGTCGATCTCTTCGGCCTCATAAGCAGCCAGGAAGGCCGCAGGGTCGGTGCCGTAGTCGATGAATTCGATCCGATCGATATAGCCACCCTTGCCCGCAGCATATCCCCACCAGTCGTGCTCTTCATTGCGGACCAGTACACCCTTTACGCCCACTTCGTGGCTTTCAGGGATCATGAAGCCAGTGCCAATCGGGTTGGCCAGCATATTGTTGGGATCGTGGCTGCTGTGCACGATGGCTGCCGGATAGTCGGCCATACCAGGAATGATCGTGATATCGGGCGTGTTGCAGGTCAGCTTGACCGTGTGATCATCGACCACAGTGATTGCACCTTCACCCGCTTTCTGGGTTGCCTCGTCAACCAGGGATGACATGCGCGATGCCATCGAGTTCCCCTCGACTGCCGCGTCACACCACATTTCGATGTTGCGGGCGACATCCGCTGCGGTGAAGTCATCACCATTGTTCCACTTGACGCCTTTGCGAACGTTCAGCGTGTGCTCAGTCGCATCATCGTTGGATTCCCAGCTTTCCAGCAACATCGGCTTGAACGAACCGTCATTGTTGTATTCGACCAGATATTCCAGCCAGCCAGCCGTGAAGGTCGCAATTTGCGTCCAGTCATAAGTACGTGGATCTTTCAGGCCGCGCACTTCCATCTGATAGCGGATAGTTCCACCGCGCGGTGGCTCTTGTGCTTGTGCCGGAGACGCCAGGCCGATCATTCCATAGGCGGCGGGGACGGTAACCCCCAATGCCGTCACGCGCGCCAAAAACTCGCGGCGGCTTAGTTGCCCGTCGCGGTACTCTTGCGCGTGCATTTCCGCGGCACGATGGATCGGCGCTCCGGTAATGGTTTGGTGTTTCATTAATGTCTCTCCCTGTGACATCGATTTTGATGAAGTAGCTCTGAACCGCTCAGACCAGTTGGTGCCAGGCAGCAGGTTCGTGTGTTCTTTTTTGGATAAGCAGCATCCCCATGGCGTCATTCGGCACCAGATTTCCCATGAGGTCAATGTCGGAAATCGTCATCAACTGCACAAAAGCGACATGCTGGGGCCGAAGTTTCCGTCATCGCGGATGCTTAATCTGTGCTCTAGGTAATTCGAATAAGTGACCGCCAATCAGATTCGATCACTTCGAATCTTCGGTTGGTGTCCTGAAAATGGGTTTGTAACGACTTTAAGTATCACTTTGATAAATCAGCGCGAATCCAGTTTCTCATGCGAGCGCGAAACCACGTGCGCTGACGTTTGGCAAATTGACGGGTCGAGATTGTGGCGCGCTCGCGCGCGTCATCCAGTGTGATACGGCCTTCAAGATAGGCTACCAACTCGGGAACGCCGATGGCCTTGAAAGACGGCAGCGAGGCGTCATACCGGTTTCGCATCGCCTCAACTTCTTCCAAAGCACCACTTTCCAGCATCAGGTCAAACCGGCGCCTGATCCGATCCAATAGCCATTCTTTGTCGACATCAAACACAATGGGCACGGCGTCTTGCGGGTTCAGAACCGGAGGAGGGGTGTCGGCTTGCCAGTCCCGCAAGCTGCGCCCGGTGGCTTGCTGAACTTCCCACGCACGTTGAACGCGGGCGCGATTCCGGGTGTCAATCCCGGCCAGGGTTTTGGCATCGACCCCATCAATCAGTGTAGCTAGGTCCAGTTGATCCGCGGCAGCCCGAACTTTGGTCGGAGTCGCCGGGATATCGACCATACCTTCGGTCAGGGCAGAAAAATACAAACCTGTACCGCCCACAATGATGGGGCGCTTTCCGCCGGACAGCAATGGCTTGACCTCGCGCAACCAGTGGCCAGTCGAATAGTCCTGATCATAAGGCACATGACCATAAAGCAGATGCGGCGCGCGGGCTTCTTCCTCGGCGGAGGGACGCGCCGAGATCACGCGCCAGCAATCATAAACCTGGCTTGCGTCTGCATTGACGATCACGCCGCCGAACGTTTCGGCGATCTTCAGCGCCAATGCTGATTTCCCCGATGCGGTAGGCCCGGCGATCAAGACGGGTTTGTCGTCAGAAATAGGGGGAAGGCTGTCCCAAAACTGCGTCATCTTGGCATTGGCCATTCAGGTTGCCTCATTCCTCATCATCCGCATTGAACCCGCGGAGCTTTTGCTTCATTTTGCGCCGGAATTAAACCCGTGCCAGCCCGGAGCGCAACATGACCCTTTCCCCCACAACCGACACTGTCGATACAACCAAGGCGAAATACAGCCGAGTGATGCTGAAGATTTCGGGCGAGGCGCTGATGGGAGATCAGGGTTTTGGCCTGCATCCGCCCACCGTTCAGCGCATCGCGCAAGAGGTAAAGTCAGTTCACGATCTAGGGGTCGAGATTTGTATGGTCATCGGTGGTGGCAACATCTTTCGCGGTCTCAGCGGTTCAGCTCAGGGGATGGAACGGACTACGGCGGATTACATGGGTATGCTGGCTACGGTCATGAATGCGCTTGGCATGCAATCGGCGCTTGAGGAGGTTGGCGTGTTTACTCGTGTGATCTCGGCCATTCGTATGGATGAGGTTTGCGAGCCTTACATCCGCCGCCGCGCTGTGCGGCATCTGGAAAAGAAACGGGTCTGCATCTTTGCCGCTGGAACAGGGAATCCGTATTTCACCACAGATACCGCAGCGACACTGCGCGCCAATGAGATGGCTTGCGAGGCGATCTTTATGGGTAAGAACGGCGTGGACGGTGTCTATGACAAAGACCCCAAAGAACATTCGGACGCGGTGCGTTATGACTCGGTCAGCTACGATGATGTGTTGGCAAAGCGGCTGAAAGTCATGGATGCATCGGCCATTGCGCTAGCGCGCGACAATAACCTGCCTCTGATCGTATTCGGATTGGATGAGCCGGGCGGTTTCCGCGGTATCTTGGCCGGTGAGGGAACCTACACAAAAGTTCAGGGCTGACACCCGAACGGTACTCATTTTCAAGGCCGGGCATAATTGCCCGGCTTTTTCTTTGGTTCAGGGCACAGTGTTCTTGACGATGGCAAAAGCTGTGGGCAATTTGTCGGCGTACTTGCGCGGCAAAGGCGCAGGTTCTGCGGGCACCTGAACGTGTCGGCTGGGCTGGAAGACCTGCCATGATTTCTGAGGGTTCCGAAATCATGCTCGGGCACCTCTTGGATAGGCAAGCATGATCAAGGAGGCACGTGCCATGAGCACTCTGGATATCAATTTTGTTCGGTCGCAGTTCCCGGCTTTTTCCGAACCCAGCCTGCAGGGACAGGCATTTTTCGAAAATGCTGGTGGATCATATGCTTGCAAGCCGGTGCTTGATCGTTTGACGCGCTATTACACCCAGCGCAAGGTACAGCCCTATGCCCCTTATGATGCCAGCCGTCTGGCCGGAGAGGAAATGGACGAGGCCCGCGCCCGAATGGCTGCGATCATGGGTGTGGATGCAGATGAACTGAGCTTTGGCCCGTCGACCACGCAGAACACCTATGTTCTGGCGCAGGCATTCCGACAGTGGATGCAGCCGGGTGATGCGATTGTCGTGACAAATCAAGATCATGAGGCCAATTCGGGGCCTTGGCGCCGTCTTGCTGATGAAGGCATAGAGGTTCGCGAATGGCAGATAGACCCCGAATCCGGGTCTCTGAACCCGCAGGATCTTGAGGACATTCTGGACGAAAAGGTGCGTCTGGTCTGTTTTCCGCATTGTTCGAACGTGGTCGGGGAAATCAATCCGGTTACCGAGATAACTGCGATTGCACATGCGGCAGGCGCGTTTGTCTGCGTCGACGGTGTCTCTTACGCGCCGCATGGATTTCCGAATGTCGGTGATCTGGGACCGGATATCTATCTGTTTTCGGCGTATAAAACCTATGGTCCTCATCAGGGATGCATGGTGATCCGCCGGGCATTGGGTGAGCTGTTGCCCAATCAGGGGCACTATTTCAACGGCGATGTTCTTTATCAACGCTTTACCCCTGCAGGGCCGGATCACGCACAGATCGCCGCCAGTGCGGGGATGGCGGATTACGTCGATCTTTTATGCGAACATCATGACGGACCCGGAACTGGTGCTGCAGCGCGGGGGGCGTTTGTCCACGACCTGATGCGCGGGCACGAAATCGCCCTGCTACAACCGGTTCTGGATGCGGTTAAAGATCGCAATGCAGTCCGTCTGATCGGAACCTCTGATGCCTCGCGGCGTGCGCCAACGGTCGCGCTGGCGCTGAACCGAAATGCTGAATCTGTTGCTGCCAGTCTTGCATCGCATGGGGTTATGGCCGGTGGCGGAGATTTCTATGCCGTGCGTCCTTTACAGGCCATGGGTGTGGATCTGGATCAAGGTGTTTTGCGAGTCAGCTTTACGCATTACACATCGAAACGGGAAATTGATCAGCTTTTGAATGCGTTGGACGCTGTTTTGTGATCCAGTTCTGGCACTGCTGCGTAGAAAGGTAAACAATACGGAGCAGTCATGGGACCCAAGAGCCCGCCGATAGTTATGTGGTTTCGACAGGATTTGCGACTGTCGGACCATCCTGCACTCAGCGCTGCTTCGGCAACGGGGCGGCCAATCATTCCGGTCTATATTTTCGACGATCTCGGGCAGGCCTTGGGTGCGGCTCCTAAATGGCGCCTCGGCAAGGGCCTCGAGGTGTTTGACCGTGCGTTGGCGCAGTTGGGAAGCCGTCTGATCTTGCGACGCGGGGATGCGTTGGAGGTTCTGCAAAACCTGATCAAGGAAACCGGATCCACAGAGGTCTATTGGTCTCGGGCTTACGATCCGGACACGATTGCCCGAGATACAAGGATCAAGACGGCTCTGACCAAACTGGGCGTACAGCCCAAATCGTTTTCCGGGCACCTGCTTTTTGAGCCCTGGACCGTCCAGACCAAGACCGGAACGCCTTTTCGCGTGTTTACACCAATGTGGCGATCGGTACAGAGACGCGAGGTTCCATTTCCACATGCGCGACCCGCCGCGCTGGCCCCGCCGAAGGAATGGCCGCATACAGATACTCTGGAGTCGTGGGGAATGGCCGCGGGAATGAATCGCGGTGCATCAGTTTGCGCCCGCTATGTACAGCCAGGGGAAGACGCAGCGTTCAAAACGCTCCATCGGTTCTTGGAACGGCTTTCGGGGTATCCCGAAGCCCGGGATCAACTGGCCGAGGATGGAACGTCGGGCATTTCCGAATATTTATCGCTGGGTGAGATTGGACCGCGTAGCGTCTGGCACGCCCTCCAGGGCGCAGAGATGTTCGGCATGTCCGGTACCCAAGCCTATTTGCGACAGTTGGTTTGGCGTGAATTTGCCTATCATTTGATGTTCCATACGCCTCATTTGTTAAGCAACAACTGGAAACCGGAATGGGATCAGTTCCCTTGGGGCCAAAACGCCTCTAGCCCCGAGATCATTGCTTGGAAGCAGGCAAGGACAGGCATTCCCGTGGTCGATGCTGGGTTGCGACAGATGTACGTCACAGGTCGCATGCACAATCGCGCACGGATGATTGTCGCCAGTTATTTGACCAAACATCTGATGGCGCACTGGAAAATCGGTATGGGCTGGTTTTCCGATTGCCTGACCGATTGGGATCCGGCCTCAAATGCGATGGGTTGGCAATGGGTTGCTGGGTCCGGCCCAGATGCGTCCCCGTTTTTCCGTATTTTTAACCCCGAGGCGCAGCAAAAAAAATATGATCCCTATTGCGACTATGTGCGGAAATGGGTGGCCGAAGGACAGTCAAACCCGCCCTCGAGCGCACTTGATTATTTTGAAGCTATTCCCTGCAAGTGGGGTCTTGATCCGTCTGCGCCATACCCAAACCCTGTTGTGGGTTTGGCAGAAGGGCGCGCGCGCGCCTTGTCGGCCTACGAGGGCCGAAAAAGCCGGTAAAGAACTGAAAACTTGCCAGAAACACAAACTCGTTTTAGCCTTCTACAACAACCGCACAGGGGAGAGCGGATGGTTCTAACTACAATCGAAGGGCAGACAGACCTGCCAAGATATTTTGCACATGTTCTGAATATGCTGAACCAGATGGAGCAGGGGCAGCTTGATATTGCCTTGCCAGACGGTCGTGTATTTCGAACCGAAGGCAAACGCCCTGGGCCTGTCGCACGGGTCGATATTCACAATCCGGACGTATTTGCAAGACTTATCCGGGAGGGTGAGCTGGGGTTTTCAGACGGATATCTGGAAGGCGATTGGAGCACACCAGATCTGCGTGCCTTCATGGATCTAGTGCATCTGGGTACCGAGACCGTGTACGACGATTTCACCGGGAAATTTCTGGTACAGGCCTATGAACGCCTGCGCTTTTGGTTGCATCGAAACAACCGTCGACAGGCTAAAAAGAATATCTCTTATCATTACGATTTAGGTAATGAATTCTATGGGTTATGGCTAGATGATACCATGACCTATTCCAGTGCCTTGTTCGAAACCGGACAGGAAAGCTTGGAAAAGGCACAAACCGCTAAATACGCCAGTCTGGTTGATGAAATGGGTGCCAAACCCGGTGACCATATTCTGGAAATTGGCTGCGGATGGGGTGGTTTCGCCGAATATGCAGCAAAAGAGCGTGGCCTGCGGGTCACAGGCTTGACGATCAGCAAAGAGCAATTGAGCTTTGCCCGTCAACGCATTGAAAAAGAAGGACTTACAGATTTAGTTGATCTGAAGCTGCAGGATTATCGTGACGAACGGGGCCAATATGACGGGATCGCCTCTATTGAGATGTTCGAGGCGGTTGGTCAGAAATATTGGCCGGTTTATTTCGACACTATCCGTGATCGCTTAAAACCTGGCGCACAGGCAACCTTGCAAATCATTACCGTCGGCGATCATCGCTGGGATGTGTATAAGAATGGTGTTGATTTCATTCAGAAATATATCTTTCCGGGTGGGATGCTTCCGGCTCCGACAATTCTGCAGGAGCAGGTGGCGAATGCGGGTCTGACCGTGGTGAAGTCAAAAGAATTCGGCAAAAGCTATGATCTGACACTGCGCCGCTGGTACGAGACGTTCAATGACAAATGGGACGAGATTTCGGGAATGGGGTTTGATGAGCGTTTTCGCCGCATGTGGAATTATTATTTGACCGCTTGCGGCGCGGCCTTTGACACCGGCAACTGTGATGTGACACAGATCACCATAGCGAAACCTACTTAGTAAACGGACCTTTAGAATGCCCAGCGCCTCACGTCTTGTCGCAGCCCTTTGTCTGGCGGTGGTGGCATTTCTGGTTTCCAGCATGATCATAGCAAATGGTGAAGAAGGCAAAAGCTATGGCTACTTCACTGTCGTCAACATGGCCCTTGGGGTCGCGTGTGGTTGGAAAATCATGGGTAAGCGAACCGGCAAAGGGTGGACCGCTGCCGTCAATAACGGACTGACAGGCATTGCCTCGCTGGTGTTTTGGGGTCTTTTCGTTCAGGGCACCTATGAGATGTTCCGCTTGGCCATGCGCCACCGCTATGACGGCCCGTTCGAGGCCCTTATGGCGATATTCAAGATTGGCGTTGGCTATGGCGAACAGTTGTTAGCTCCGGAAATTCTGTGGACTTTGGCTATTGGCGCTCTTATCGCCGGTTTGGCGACGGAAGAAGCAAGCCGCCGCTGGCGCTAGCACCCAAATACCAACGCGAGATACCTTTGTGAACGATCTGTTTTTCTATGGCACGCTTCGGCATCTGCCACTGCTGCAACTGGTGCTTGGCCGTCCGCTGTCACGCTTGACTTTGTCAGAGGCCAAGCTGAAGGATCACGCGGTTTACAGCGTGCGCGACGAGGCATTTCCGATGATCCAGCCAGAACGTGGGGGCGTTGCGGATGGCCTTCTGGTTCAGGGCCTCGAACCCGAGGATTTCAGGCGACTGATTTTCTATGAAGGGGGGTTTGATTATGATCTGCAGCTGCAGCCCGTTGAACTGCCCGATGGCTCTGTTGTCGAAGTCAGCGTGTTCTTTCCCGAGCCTGACCTGTGGTCGCCCGGTGAGCTATGGTCCTTGCAGGACTGGGCAGACGCGTGGGCGGATTTGACCCTAACCGCCGCGCAAGAGGTCATGGGCTATTACGGCAAGGCCGATGCCCTCAAGATCGCGCGCAGTTTTCCGTCGATCCGAACCCGCGCCTGGGCCAAGCTGGGTGCACGCAAACGCGGAACCGGTGACGCGCGTGATCCGAAGAAGGATGTGATCGTACACGAGCATACCCATGCCTATATTGACTATTTCGGCATGCAGGAGGTTCAGCTTCAACACCGAAGGAATGACGGCACGATGGGGTCGGTGCTGAACCGCAACGGATTGATGCAGGGCAGTGCTGTGGTGGTTCTGCCATATGATCCGGGGCGTGATGCGGTGCTTTTGGTTGAACAATTTAGGACGCCGGTTTTCCTGATCGAAGACCCCGAGCCGTGGATGTGGGAACCCGTTGCAGGCATGATTGACCCCGGTGAAACGCCGCAACAGGCTGCGCGGCGTGAGGCGATGGAAGAAGCCCAGATCAACCTCAAGTCGCTTGAATTTGCCGGAGAGGCCTATTCGTCCAGCGGATCGTCCACCGAATACGTCTATCTTTACGTAGGGTTGGCCGATCTTGAGAAAACGATAGACGATGGCGGGCTTGCCTCGGAAGGTGAGGATATCCGCACCAAAATCATTCCCTTTGCTCAGTTCATGGACCAAGTCGACGGGCATGGGTTCAAGGATTTGCCGCTATTGTCACTGGCGCATTGGCTAGCTCGGAACAGAGACAGGTTGCGTGGGGCGTGATCGCGGCTTGTGGTTGTTGCGCAGCATCTGTAAATCTTCGTTGATACGTAAAGAAATGAGGGCGCCATGCGCATTGCGAAAGACCTTGCCGACGCAGTAGGGAAAACTCCGTTGATCCGGCTGCGCCGTATCAGTGAGGAAACCGGGTGTGAAATTCTTGGCAAGGCCGAGTTCATGAATCCTGGTCAATCGGTCAAGGACCGTGCCGCTCTTTATATCATTCGCGATGCCATAGCACGGGGCGATCTGAAACCTGGGGGCACCATCGTTGAAGGCACCGCCGGAAACACTGGTATCGGTCTGGCGCTTGTCGGGGCGTCGATGGGCTTCAAGACCGTGATCGTGATCCCCGAGACCCAGTCCGAAGAAAAGAAAGACATGCTGCGTCTTGCGGGCGCACAGTTAGTTCAGGTCCCGGCAGCGCCGTATCGCAACCCGAACAACTTTGTACATTACTCTCGCCGTCTGGCTGAAGAACTGGCGCAGACGGAACCCAATGGCGCAATCTGGGCCAATCAGTTCGACAACGTCGCCAACCGTCAGAGCCATGTCGAGACCACCGGCCCCGAGATCTGGGAGCAAACCGGCGGTAAAGTCGACGGCTTTGTTAGTGCGGTTGGTTCAGGTGGCACGTTGGCCGGTGTGGCCGAGGCCCTGCAGCCCAAAGGCGTCAAGATCGCATTGGTCGATCCGATGGGGGCCGGGTTGTATTCCTATTACAAAACCGGTGAGATCGCGATGGAGGGAAGCTCGATCGCGGAAGGTATTGGCCAGGTGCGGATCACCAAGAACCTTGAGGGGTTCAAACCGGATTTCGCCTATCAGATGACGGATAACGAAGCGTTGCCCTATATCTTTGACCTTCTGCGCGACGAAGGTCTGGTCATGGGCGGATCGACCGCCATCAACATGGCTGGCGCCGTGCGCCTGGCCAAGGATCTGGGTCCGGGCCATACCATTGTTACGATTCTGTGTGATTATGGCACGCGCTATCAATCTAAGCTGTTCAACCCGGAATTCCTGCGCGAAAAAGAATTGCCTGTTCCTGATTGGATGACCGAGGCGCCGCGTAGCATTCCGGGCGTTTTCGAGGACGTATGATGTTGCGGCAGGTCCGCCTGTTTCTGGCCCTTGTTTCACTTTTGTTTGCAGTTCTGTCTGGTCCTGCAACGGCCCAGCTTTCGGATCGGCAAAGTGACTACTATCAGGGTTGGGTAAAAACGGCGGATCGGGCCGAAGATGTGATCGAGGCCAATCGGGCCTCGAACGCTTCGCTGGAAAATCTGCGATCGGAAATTCATACCTATCGAGATGTTTTCAACAGCGCGCGTGGTGCAAATACCGAACGTATTCAGACCCTGGAAAGCCAGATCAAGGCTTTGGGTCCCGGACCGGAAGGTGATGCAACCGAACCGGAAGACATTGCTACGCTGCGTTCACATCTTGAAAACCAACTGAACGCACTGCGGGTGCCGCATATCATTTCCGACGAGGCCTTCAGTCGCGCCAACGGACTGATCGCAGAAATTGACCAGATCCTGCGAAATAGGCAGAAAAAAGAGCTGTTGGAGCGCGGCCCATCGCCACTGAACCCCAGCTATTGGCGACCAGCCTGGGTTGACCTGACTGAAGCGGGCCGAAGCCTTTTCAACGAGGCTGTGCAGAACTACCAAACAGACGTGGTGCATGAGCAGCTTCGCAAACAAGGGCTTGGAATTCTATTGCTGGTCTTCGTGGCCATTGTTTTGCTGGGCTATGGAAAACGTTGGTCCGAAGCTGCCGGGAACTATCTGCGTACCATAGGGGGGCAGGGAACTGGCGTATGGACATTCCTGACATCGCTGTTTCGGATAATTCTGCCATGGCTGGGTGTTTTGTTGCTGGTAAAAGCCGTCGTCCTGACGGGGATATTGGGATTGCGGGGAACCCTTCTGATACAAAACGTACCGTTCTGGGCGGCCATTGTTCTGTACTACGACTGGATTGGACGTCAGGTCTATGTAATGCAGCAGGCGCAGGGTTTCAGAAAGCTCTCGCCAAAGCGGATCACCGAGCTTCGAATCTACCTGGATCTGCTTGCCGTTTTTCTCATTTTGCACGATCTTGGGAACCTTTTCGAACAGATCGAGAATACTTCGGATGCGACGCGCGCGGTTGTGGGCTTCCCAGTTATTCTTGCAACTGCTCTGGTTCTGTTGCGTGCGCGGCAGATACGGCTTGCCGAGGTGCAGGCAGAACCTGATGGCAATGCCCGTGGAACCGGGGTCATCCAGCTGGTCGAATTCTTGCGCCGAGCATTGTTCCTGTTGGGAGTTGTCAGCCCAGTTCTGGCTGCCATCGGTTATAACAACGCGGCTGAGGCCATTGTTTTTCCAGCGGTAAAATCGTTGATCCTGATTGCCGCACTGATCATCCTTCAACGATTCCTGACTTCGGTTTATGGATTGATAACCCGCAAGGGTGAGGCAGCCCGGGACACATTGTTTTCGGTTCTGATTGGCTTTGCCATGGCCATTTTGGCCCTGCCGGTTCTGGCGCTGATCTGGGGCGCACGCGAGACCGATTTGTTAGAGGCATGGTCGCGGCTCCTTTTGGGGTTCGACATTGGGGGCGTGACCGTCTCGCCCAGTAATTTCTTTACTTTTCTGGTGGTTTTCCTGATCGGATACGGACTGACACGCGCCCTGCAGGGTGGGTTGCGGACCTCTTTGTTGCCAAAGACGAGCATTGATCCCGGTGGTCAAAACGCGATTGTTTCAGGGACGGGGTATGTCGGTATCTTTCTGGCAGCCTTGGTCGCTATCATGGTTGCGGGTTTCGATCTGTCGTCTCTGGCCATCGTGGCCGGGGCGCTCTCTGTCGGGATCGGATTTGGTCTGCAAACCATTGTCTCGAACTTTGTGTCCGGCATTATCCTTTTGGTCGAACGTCCGATCTCAAAAGGCGATTGGATCGACGTAAACGGGATGATGGGTTATGTGCGCGACATCTCGGTACGCTCGACCCGGATTGAGACCTTCGATCGAACAGATGTCATTGTCCCGAACTCGGACCTGATCAGCGGTGTTGTCACCAACTATACCCGTGGAAATACGATCGGACGCGTCATTGTCCCGGTCGGGGTGGCCTATGGTACCGATACCCGCGTGGTTGAGACAATCCTGGGCGAAATCGCCAACGCACATCCGATGGTATTGGCGAATCCGGCACCCAGCGTTGTGTTTCAGGGGTTCGGTGCGGATTCTCTGGACTTTGAAATCCGCGCCATTTTGCGGGATGTGAATTGGGTTCTTTCGGTGAAGTCCGACATGAACCATGAGATCAATCGCCGCTTTGTCGAAGAGGGGATCGAGATTCCGTTTGCTCAGCGTGATGTCTGGCTGCGAAACCCCGAGGCCCTTCAATCGTCAGGTAATGCGCAAATGCCCCCATCTGAGCCTGTTTCAGAGACAAAAGCGCCCCCGGCCTCTTCGCCCGCCGAATTGACCGAGGCTGATCTTTCCGACGGAGATGGTGACGAACCCTGAGGCAAGTTCGGACCTGAAACGAGCCAGAGAATTTTACGCTAATCGGGCCTTGCAAATCCTCAGGCGATAGTCCAAATAACGCCCGCACGGAGAGGTGGCCGAGTGGTCGAAGGCGCACGCCTGGAAAGTGTGTAGGCGGGAGACCGTCTCCAGGGTTCGAATCCCTGTCTCTCCGCCACAACACCAGCTCTTGTCTTGGACGCTTAGGTGTTTCACATCTCAGACATTGTTTTGGAGCCCCCCAGCAAAAAAGGCTCGGTAAGCGATTCACATAACCCATGTTGAGCGAATTCATCCAATTTAGATGGCCCAGAATTACTGTTTCTTGCAGGCAAGGGAATTTCAGGATGAGAGGCAGTCAAACTGTTGGGTAGGGCCTATTCCTGTGTCGGTTGGGTAACTACAGGTGAAAACTCGGCGCTCGGCTTGTTCGCTGATGCGTCTGTTGGGATATCAATACATCTACAACGCCAAGTGAACGCTATTCCTTGGCTGGTCCGTTTTGCGATAGGTGCGCCGCAAAATTGCGCCCGGAGGTTAGATGTTACTGTCTGTCGTCATTCCATGCATGAACGAAGAGGAGTCGATCCCCTTACTGGTGGAGCGCCTGATCGCTGCGACTGAACAGTGGAACGCCGAATCCGAGATTATTCTGGTGGATGATGGGTCTAATGACGAAACATGGCGCGCAATCTGTGCCCAAAGCGAGTTTCACCCGCGTATTCGCGGTTTGAAGCTATCGGGTAACCGCGGTCACCAGATCGCTCTGACAGCGGGGCTGAATGCAGCCCTAGGGCAGCGGATTTTCATGTTGGATGCTGATCTGCAAGACCCGCCGGAGCTTTTGTCGGACATGATGGCGATGATGGATCAGGGTTATGATGTGGTTTATGGGCGTCGGAGTGAGCGAAAAGGCGAAAGTTGGATTAAGAAAGTAACAGCTCATGGTTTCTACCGCATATTGAACCGGCTTTCGGACGTACCCATTCCAAATGACACGGGTGATTTCCGGCTTGTTAGCCGTCGGGCGCTGGATGCGGTTCTGAGTATGCCGGAACGCGCGCGGTTCGTTCGGGGCATGTTCGCTTGGGTTGGTTTCCGTCAAATCGGGATCGAATACATCCGCGACCCACGGATCGCGGGCGAGACCAAATACCCGATGTCCAAGATGATCCGCTTTGCGCTTGATGCACTGGCGAGTTTTTCGATCAAACCGCTGCAGATCGCCACACGAATGGCCTTTCTGACACTGATTATCGCCGCGCTGATGGCGGTCTACGTCTTTTGGTCCTTGATCCTTTACAACGCAGTTGCGGGTTGGGCGTCGACGGTTCTGGTGATCAGTTTCTTTTCGGGTATCCAGCTGTTGACGCTTGGAATCATGGGGGAATATCTCGGACGTCTGTATATCGAGGCCAAAAACCGACCACTCTATTTTGTAGATCAAGAGACCTCAGAGATTTCGGACACCATAGTAGAAGAGAAGACCGCGCAGAAATGAGCGAACGGCGCCGCATAATCCGGTTTGCCATCGTGGGCTTATGCGTGGCTGGTTACTACATGCTGGCCTATCTGGGCCTGTTGCGCGTGTTTCATTCGCCTTGGATCGCCAATGCAATGGCTTTTGGGTCCGCAATCCTGATCCAATATATTGGGCAGACAGTCTGGACCTTCGGGCAGGCGCTGGTGGTTCCTGCACAGTTTGGGCGGTTTCTTTGCATGGTCGGAGTTGGGCTGCTGGTTTCAGCTGCGATTACTGGACTGGCCGGCCCTCGTTTTGGCCTGAGCGAAGCTGCCTCGGCCGCTGTCGTTGTAGTTGTTCTGCCTGTGATCAACTTCGCGTTCCTACGGCTGTGGGTCTATAAACCGCAGAATTCAACCTAGAGATTGGCAATGTCGCATATCTATTCAAACGAGTTCTTTGACTATATTGACCAGGGCGCCAGGCGGTCCGCAAACAGGCTAATTGCTTGCCTTCTAGGAAAAATTTCTGCGGACAGTGTCGTGGACTTTGGCTGCGGGCGGGGTGTGTGGCTGTCGGAGTGGCAGGCCGCGGGTTGCAAGGATATTGCCGGTGTCGATGGCGATTATGTGGATCGTGACAAGCTTGCGATACCGGCTGAGGCGTTTATCGGTGCAGATCTGTCCGAACCGGTCGAGCTTGGACGCCAGTTTGATTTGGCTCAGTCGCTTGAGGTCGGTGAACACTTGCCGCATGACGCGTCGGCCAGCCTGGTTCAGAGCCTGACCACACATAGCGATCTGGTCCTGTTCTCAGCCGCCGTTCCGGGGCAGGGCGGCGAGTTTCACATAAATGAACAGCGCCTGTCCTTTTGGCAGGGTTTGTTCGCTGAACGGGGATACACGGCCTATGATTGTTTGCGGCCTGAGATGTTCGGGGATCAATCGATCGAACCCTGGTATCGGTATAATTCTGTCCTCTATGCGAACCAATCAGGGGCAGTCCGGCTGTCTCAGGACGTGCTGGATACCAAAGTCGCGCCCGGCGCGTTGAAAGAGGTCGGCAGTTTAGGCTGGACCCTACGCAAGCTGGTTGTGCGTGCCTTGCCCCGGTCGGCTGTCACCGCTATCGCTCAGGTCCGGGCCTCTGCTATTGCAAGGTCATATGGCGACAAATCATGACGGAAAAAACATCTCGGCAGGAGTTTCTTTTTCTGTCCCTGCTTTGCACCGCTGCGTTGTTCCTGATCAACTGGCCACAGCTTTTCGACCCTTTCGTGCGTCATGATGATTTCCCGGCGCTGCTGGGCTGGACCGAGATTGCCTACCACAAGGCCTTGGATGAAGGTCGTTGGTTGAACTACT
The DNA here is from genome assembly GCF_059610505.1 of Ruegeria sp. CDSC079. Taxonomy (NCBI): domain Bacteria; kingdom Pseudomonadati; phylum Pseudomonadota; class Alphaproteobacteria; order Rhodobacterales; family Roseobacteraceae; genus Ruegeria; species Ruegeria sp. CDSC079. Next base: position 340,352 of record NZ_JBXWNT010000006.1, on the reverse strand, counting down.
GGTGGCAGTTCCGGCCATTTCTATGGCCCTCACAGATAAGCATGTATCTCTATAACATAGCCTGGGGCTTGTTCTCGGCTGCGGCGGCAGTCGCGATCATGGAGCGTTCGGACCCGATCTGGTACAAAGGTTATCTTGCGCTATTCATTGCGTTTTCGGTTCCAGCATTCCTGATTTCATACTGGTTCAACACGTTGCTGCCGGGGATCTGGGTTATCACCTTGTACAGCCTGGCAATTCTGTTTCTTCCGCATCGTGTGTCGCTGGCCCTGTTGGTTCTGGCAGTGCCCTTATCCTTCATGGCCTACACGACCTATCCGTTCCTGTTGCTGACACTGATCCTACTGTCAAACAAGGCACCAAAAACCTATACAAACGTCGCTGTTACGTTGATCATTTTCTTTGTCAGCCTGGTTCTGGCGCTCCTGTGTGTTTACACCCTGAACTACTTCTACCATGGGATATTTGGTATTCCGGTTGCTGAATGGCGTGGGCCGAACGAAGTAAATTCGGTCGATGACCTGCTGCTGAACCTTACCAAGGTCAAAGTATTCCTCCGATCCATCATCTATACAATGGGCGGAGGGACAATCAGCTATGGCTTGATGCTCTTGGCCCTATTTGCAGGTGCCTGGGGGTTCATGTTTACCCGAAGACGGCTGTTTGCCGTCGCGATCCTGATGGCTGCACTTGCTGGCCTGGCACCGCTTATCCTCAAGGCGATGATGTCGGGGGTGCAGGTCCCGGTTCGGGCGTTGAACTGGCTTTGGATCTTGTTTGGGGTGGTGCTGACTTCGTGTGGGGTTCAGTTTCTGCAGTCTTCAAAAAGATGGTTAAGTGTTTCGCGTATCTTGTTGATGTGCGTGTTGATGATCAATTTGATGCTCATTGGAAAAACATCGTTTATGTTCATCCCGCCTTGGCAAAAAGCAACGCGCGCATTGGCGCAAAGCCTGCCTGAACAGGTCGAAACCGTATATATCTATGGGCATTTTCTTGGCGTGAATGGCGCGGCAGACGCCAGAGTTCAATTCGAACGGGGGCTGCGGTTGCGGTTAAACTATCTGACCGGGGCCGAGATCATCATGTGCTGGAAGCAGCCCGATAGATGCGATGGGATTACACCTCCGTTCGATCCAGGCGACTGGGTCTCGACGCCTGTTGTCGCATCAACTGGTGACCAGGCCTTTATCCTTTTGCCGCGTCCCAATCTGGGGCCCTGATCAAAAGGTGAGTTGTAACAGGTTTGAGAAAATTCTATGAATGCGCCCACTTGGGCTGTCCGGCATTCAAGGACACAGACCCCAACCCCTGTTGGAACACCCGGACATGATTGACCTGAGCGACCACAAACCCCTGCGAAAAAGTCGCAACTATCTGATTTATCAGCACCCCGAGGTCGAAGGGGCGCTGCTGAAAGTGCGGGTGGACGAACCTGTGCGTAGCCATTTTCTGCCGCGTTATGCCGAATGGCGCTATGGCAATCTGCGCCAATGGAACCGCGAAGCAAACGAATATCTGGCGGCGCTCAACCGTGGATGCCCCGAGATCGAGAGGTTGGCGCAATTCATGGGATATGCGCCAACATCAGCGGGCCCGGCGATAGTGGTGGAAAAACTGACCGGCCCGGACGGAGATCTTGCGCCAACCCTGCATTCGGAACGCGTCGCGCTGGCCAAGGATCAAGCCGGACGTGAACGTCTTCATGCTGAATTGATGGAACTGTTTGACGATCTCGAAAGCGGCCGGATCATTGTGGGTGACATGGGGTTCGAAAACATCGTTCGTGCGCAGGAAAGAAGCGGCAAGCTGACCGTGATTGACGGCGTTGGCGAGAGGGTTCTTTTTCCGCTGTCACTGGTCAGCGAAACAGCGTTCCGCAAGTCAATCGACCGCCGGCGACAGAGGATGTCGAGTGGCTTTGGTTTAATGAAGACCTGACCACTAAACTGCTACGCGCAAGGGAAACGCGCGTTCGACTTCTCTTGCTATCTCCGCAATCAGGGCTTTTGTCACGGCGTTGCGGTTGTTCATCTGAACCCGTGCGACATAGGCAAGCTCTGGAGGGGTCGGAAAGACATCGTTGATGACTTCCATGTCTGGTGTAATGTGCATCCCGTTCAATAGCGCTATGCCCAGCCCAGATCGAACAGCCGACTGGATTCCTGCTGCACTTGGACATTCCAGGATATTGTCAAAACGGTGGTCCTGCTGCTGACTGTCTTCCATTCCCCATCTTCGGTAGAAACACTGTGTGTCAAAGGACAGAAACGGAACCGGTTCTGACAGATTCAGACGATAGTCGGGTGATTTGACCCAATGAAGGGAATCCTGAAACAGGATCAGATCTTCGGGCTGCACGTCGTTGCGAAATATCTGAATCACCGCCAAGTCTAATTCACCTCCCTTCAACCAATCCTGAACATTCAGGCTTTGACCAGTGCGGGTTCGTACGCGAACATCGGGGTACAGCCGCGTGAAACGTCCAAGAATTTGGGCGATCCCGCTGGTTGTCGCATCCTCGGTCATGCCAAGCCGCAAATGGCCGGTGAGCGGCCTGTTACCAAGTGAGGCCACCGCTTCGTCATGCAGAGTGGTAATTCGACGGGCGTATTCACAAAGACGCAGCCCGTCTTCGGTGAACAGGGGGGCACCTTTGCGACGAGTCAGCAGTTTGCAATTCAGTGCGCGCTCTAAACGGCCGATCTTATGGCTGACTGCCGATTGCGAAAGCGCCAGATGTCGGGCCGCACGGGTTACACCACCATAGGTCGCGATTGCGAGCAGCGCGCGCAAGGCGTCTATTTCCAAACGTTCGTTCATGATTTCCCATGACAGATTTTGATCATTGAATGATAATCATTCATTTGCGGCAAAGGCAAATGTCAGATTAGGTATCGCGAACACAATGTACGCGGAGCTTCGAAATGAACAATCTATACCCGGAGGATATCACAGACTTCGAACATCAGTCGGCATGCAAATCTGGTCCGCTGACGCTGTCTTCTTCTTTCGGCAAAGGAAAGTGTAACTGATGACGGAAGACAGAACAGCTAACCGCCGCCTGACAACACTGTTTGAGATCACCGGATCGGTTCTGGCCATGGCTTATGCCTTGCTGATTGCTTCGAATATTGGCGCTGAGATTCTTGGATTCTCTCTACTGTTGGTGTCGTCTGCACTGTTTGCCGCATGGGCATTGATTGATCGGCGCTGGACGTTTTTGCTGTTGCAGGCGTTCTATGCGACCTCTGCCATTATTGGACTGATCCGTTGGGCATAAACTTGGTGTAGGGTTGCCGCCAGGAACTTGTTAGGACGGGTCTATGACGGATCAGGACAGAATCGATATCGGCTTTCTGCTGTTTGATGGCTTTCCGATGGCTTGTTTGACATCGGTGATCGAACCCCTGCGGGCGGCCAATGAAATCGCAGGTCATCAAGCGTTTAGATGGTCGCTGGTTTCTGAACGTGGTCAAAAGGTTCAGTCAAGCGCAGGGGTTGGGTTCGAAGCAGATCGCGCGTTGGCGGACTGCAGGAATATCGACATTCTATTCCTGCTCAGCAGCCCGTCTTCGGTCTTTGACAACGCTGTTAGCGGCAATGCCTTGCTGCGTGGTCTTGGGAGGCACGGAACAGTTCTGGGCGGGATCAGCGGTGGCGTATTCCCTCTTGTGCGATCCGGTGCAATGGCAGGTCAGCCGGTCTCGGTCCACTGGTGCTATGAGGCGGCTTTTGAGGTCGAGTTTCCCGATATGGACGCCCGGAGCGAAGTGATCGTGCGCACCGTGACGCGCTATACCGCCGCCGGTGCAGCGGCAGGGTTCGACCTGGCACTGCATTTGGTTCACGATCGCTTGGGCGGTGACATTGCGCATGAGGTTGCGTGCTGGTTTCAACATCCGATGATGCGCGGTGCGGCAGTGCGTCAGCAGGTGCCCAATGCGACAGCGCCGAAAACGGGAGACCGCCTTCCACCGCTTGTTTCACGCAGCGTTGAAATGTTTGCCGCCAATATTGGTCAAGCGATCTCGATTGCCGAAGTTGCGAAACAAATGGGCGTCACACCTCGTCAGATCGAGCGGGCATTCAAACAGGCAACCGGACACAGCCCCAGCCATTATTACCGCACAATGCGGATGAAAGCGGCGCGTCAGATGGTGGTTTATACCAAAGACCCCATTTCCCAGATCGCAGCCGCTGTCGGCTATGGATCTGTTGCGCCCTTGGTGACACATTACCGGTCGGCTTTTGGCCTGAGCCCCAGCGAGGACAGGCGCCGCATCAACCGTTTCCGGGTTGAGGATAACGCCCCTTTGCCCTCGGTCTAGGCGCTGACTAAAGCGCCGATCGCATCGCCGTCAGGATCGCATGGTGCAGAGATTTGGCGGACGAGCGCGGACCGTACAGGCTGTAGTGATCCGAACCACGACACAGCACGAAACAGCCAATATGGTGGATCGAGCTGCGCGCCGCCGTTCCCTTAGTCAATATGCGCAGATCCAACTGGCACAAAAGCTCCAGCACTGCTTGAATGTTCGCACCAGCCAAGTCGAAACGCACCCAGGCATCGGTCTGTTCCGTGACAGAGGCCGCAGACCCAATGGCAGATTTTACTTGCGTAGCAAGGTCCTCGTGCGTGTCATGCGGTGCTTCAACCATCCATTGCTCTGGCCCCGCCCAAAAGGCGGTGATTGCGGTTCCTTCAAACCTCTGGACCTTTGGTGCCTCAGCGCCAATTAGTTTCTTCAATGCGGCTTTGGCCGCTGTTTCCTGACCGAGCCGCGCCGCGACTGATACCAACGCCACGCCCGGTATTTCGGAACAGGTGGCAGGCCCAACCGTGTCTACCCGAGGGTCAGCCGCGCCGAGGGCGGTTATCGCAACCAGATTATCCACGCAGACGTTCTCCTTCCGGGTCAACGAAATGGGCCGAGACAATTTCCACCTCGACCGTCAGGTCCGTCAGCGGAGAGACAAGGCGCATTTTCTCGCCCAGCCTGTCGCCGCCGTTTTTCAACAATCCCAGCCCGATATTGCTGCTCAGAATGGGTGAGTAGACGGCTGAGGTGACATAGCCCTGATCATGGGCTGCATCGACCGGGCCGTCAGTGTTCATCAGGTGGCCACCGGCGGTTACCTTGTTTTCAGGCTCCAACGGTTTGATCCCCACCAGCATCAGTGCATCGGGTTGATTCAGTCCCTCGCGTTCCGACAGAGTTGATCCGATGCTGTCCTTCTTTTTGGACACCATGCGGCCCATTCCCAGGTTCAGGGCGGTTGTGGTGCCGTTCAACTCGCTGCCTGCAGCATGGCCTTTTTCGACCCGCATGACGCCCAGTGCTTCGGTGCCATAGGGGACAACGTCGAACTCTTCGCCCTCGGTCATCAGCCGCCGCATCAGCGCGTCGCCATAGCGAGAGGGAACCGCGATTTCGAATGCCAACTCGCCAGAGAACGAAATCCGGAACAGCCGCGCCCGATGGCCGCCACACACGGTGATGGTGCCGCAGGCCATGAAAGGGAAGCCCTCATTCGAGATGTCGAATTCCGGGTCGACGATCTTTTGCAACAGCTTGCGCGAATTGGGCCCGGCGACCGCATATTGCGCCCATCCCTCGGTGGTGGAAATCAACTGCACGTCCATGTCCGGGCACAGGCACTGGCGCACGAACTCCATGTGGCGATAGACCAATACGGCATTTGCGGTCGTTGTGGTTACGACGAAATGATCCTCGGCCAGTCGCGCGGCGGTGCCGTCATCCATGGCTATGCCATCTTCGCGCAGCATCAGGCCATAGCGGGTTTTGCCGACTGCCAGCTTGGCGAAAGCATTGGCATAGACGCGGTTCAGGAACGCTGCCGCATCGGTGCCCTGGACGTCGATTTTGCCCAATGTCGTGCAGTCGCACACCCCGACCGAGGCACGCGTCTGACGCACTTCACGGTCCACGCTCTCGCGCCAATGGGTCTCGCCGGGCAGGGGGAACCACTGCGCACGAAGCCAGTTTCCAACCTCGACAAACACCGCGCCGCGTTCTTCGGCCCAGTGATGTGAGGGCGTCAGGCGCGTAGGGTGGAACTCTTTGCCCTTCATCCGGCCTGCGAAAGTAGCAATCGGGACGGGGGTATAGGGCGGGCGGAAGATGGTGGTACCGGTCTCGGGGATCGACTTACCGGCCAGCTCGGCCATGATCGCCAGCCCGCCGATATTCGAGGTCTTGCCCTGGTCCGTGGCCATGCCCAGCGTGGTATAGCGTTTCAGATGCTCGACCGAACGGAAGCCCTCCTGATAGCTGAGACGGACATCCTTGACCGTCACATCGTTCTGTTGGTCAAGCCAGGCGCGTTTGCAGCCCTGGACGTACCAGAATGGTGTCTGCGCGATGGGCGCGTCCTCGGCCTCGGGCAGATCGGGTTTGGCACTGGTCAGGTCCAAAGCGGCGATTGCGGCCTCGGCGCCAGAGCGCAGCGCGCCGTAGGTCGACATATCGCCGTTTGCCGCGCCGGCAACGGACATGCCCACCGGCAGGTCCGCGCCGGGAACAAAGGCGGCCAGCGTCTCATCCCAGGTGGGGCGGCCCCGCTGATGACAGGTCATGTGGACATTCGGGTTCCACCCACCAGAAACGCCCAAGGCACCACATTCCAATGTCCGGGTTGAGCCATCGGGCAGGGCGACTTCGACAAAACTCAGCCCCAGACGGCCCTTGGTATTTGTGACCTGAGCGCCCTGTAGAACTTCGTATTCGTGGCTGATTGGCGCGTCCTTGCGTACATCGATCACCGCGGTGATTTTCACACCTTTGGCGTGCAGATCAGCTGCGGTGCGGTGACCGTCATCATTGTTGGTAAAGACCGCGACGCGCTGCGATACCGCTGCTCCAAACCGGTTGGCATAGGTCCGCAGGGCGCTGGCTGTCATGATGCCGGGGCGATCATTGTTTTCGAACGCGATTGGCCGGTCGGTCGCGCCTGCGCACAGCAGCGCCTTTTGGGTATAGATACGCCACAGGATTTGCCGGGGTTTGCCTGCGGGCAGACTGGGCAGATGATCGCCCGTACGCTCGACTGCGCCATAAATTCCGTGGTCAAACGCGCCGATCACCGTGGTGCGCGGCATCAGGCGCACATTGGGAAGCGCGGACAGCTCGGCCACAGCCTGCGCCGCCCAGTCAGACGCCGCAGCATCGTCTATGGTGAGTGTTTCGCTGTTCAGGCGACCGCCCAGGGCGAAATCCTCATCCGCCAGAATTACATCCGAGCCCGCACGACCCGCGGTCAATGCCGCCATAAGACCGGCTGGTCCGGCACCAATGATCAGCAGATCGCAATGGCGAAAACCCTTGTCGTATTCGTCCGGGTCCTCTTGCATCGAAAGCGATCCAAGCCCGGCTGCGCGACGGATTGTAGGCTCGTACAGCTTTTCCCAGAAGGCTGCAGGCCACATGAAAGTCTTGTAGTAGAAACCCGCAGACAGGAAGTCGGAAAACATGTCATTCACGGCCAGCGCGTCGAATTTCAGGCTGGGCCAGCGGTTCTGTGATCGCGCCTCAAGCCCCTCGAACATCTCGATGGTTGTTGCGCGGGTATTGGGTTCTTTGCGGGCGCCCGAGCGCAGTTCGACTAGGCCGTTCGGCTCTTCGGATCCTGCGGTCAGCAATCCGCGCGGACGGTGGTATTTGAAAGACCGCCCGATCAGACGCACATCATTGGCCAGCAAGGCAGATGCCAAAGTGTCGCCGGGATGGGCGGTATAGCTGCGCCCGTCAAAGCGGAAGTTCAGCGTTGTATTGCGGTCGATCTGTCCGCCATTCAGCCGGTTCACCTGCGTCATTTGGAGCGCCCCCGTTCGCGGGCCACATCGCGGGCCAGTTCCACCTTTGAAATCTCGTGGGTCAGCGTGTTGCGCGTGACGACCAGCCAGGATCGGTCACCTGTTTCGTGGTACCAAAGTTCACGGTGCTCGCCTGCCGGGTTGTCACGCAGATAGGCATAGTCGTGAAAGACCTCGGCGGCATTTTCCGCCTGCCAATCGGGGCGGTCAATCAGCGCGGCGTCGCCCAGATAGGTGAATTCCGATGCGTCGCGAGGCCCAAGAAGGGGGTGGTTGATTATCATGTCTGCTGTCCCCTTTAATGCAGGTTGGGCTGATTGCCCGCGCCTTTTTCGTCGATCATCCGGCCGGTGCGGAACCGGTCCAACCGATAGGCTGTTGCGACAGGGTGCGGTTCGTCCTTCGCAAGCAGATGTGCAAAGCAATAGCCCGAAGCCGGAGTTGCCTTGAACCCGCCATAGCACCAGCCCCCGTTGAAATAGAGGCCCTCGACCGGCGTTTGGTCAATGATCGGAGAGCCATCCATCGACATGTCCATCACGCCACCCCACATCCGCAGCAACCGGGCGCGTCCGATCATCGGCATCAATGCCATGCCACCTTCGCAAACATCCTCGACCACGGGCAAGTTGCCGCGTTGGGCATAGGTGTTATAGCCGTCAAGATCGCCACCAAACACCAGCCCGCCCTTGTCGGACTGACTGACATAAAAATGCCCCGCGCCATAGGTGATGACACTGGGCAGGACAGGCTTTAGCCCCTCAGATACAAAGGCTTGTAGAACGTGGCTTTCGATAGGCAGGCGCAGTCCGGCCATCCCCATAACGCGCCCCGAACTGCCCGCAACGGCGCATCCGACTTTGGAGGCGCCGATAAAGCCCCTAGTCGTTTCGACCCCAAGACATTTGCCATCTTCGATCCGCAGCCCGGTAACTTCACAGTTCTGGATAATATCGACGCCATGCAGGTCGGCTGACCGGGCATAGCCCCAGGCCACCGCATCATGGCGCACGGTGCCTCCACGCCGTTGAACAAGGCCGCCCTTGATTGGAAAGCGAGCGTCGTCGAAATTCAGATAAGGGTGTTCGCGCCGCACCTGATCTGCGTCCAGCAATTCGGCATCGGCCCCGTTCAGGATCATCGCATTGCCACGTCGCGTATAGGCGTCACGCTGTCCGTCTGTATGGAACAGATTGACGATACCGCGCTGACTGACCATTGCGTTATAGTTCAGGTCCTGCTCGAGCCCTTCCCACAGCTTCAGCGAGAACTCATAGAACGGCTCATTCCCATCCAGCAGGTAGTTCGAGCGAATGATCGTGGTGTTTCGGCCCACATTTCCGCCACCGATCCAGCCTTTCTCGATTACGGCAACATTTCGTTGGCCGTAGATTTTGGAAAGGTAATGCGCGGTTGCCAGACCATGCCCGCCGCCGCCGATTACGATGATGTCGTAATGGGCCTTAGGTTCAGGTTCACGCCAGACCGGCTTCCACCCTTTGTGGCCGGTTAGCGCCTCTTTGATAACTCGAAAGCCGGAATATCTCATGAATCGGACCTTTTCTTCCAAACTTCATTATTTTCGTGCGCGGCGATATCCCCATATGCGACATGGGTGTGTCTGAATCAGACCCTCAGGCACAAGAAATAAGGCCGGAAAACCAATCGGTGAAATCCGATACCTCGGCTGAGTTGCGAAGGACGGATAAAAAATAGCCCTCACTGGCGGGTGCGGAATCTTTGCTGGCAAGGCGGACTTTGCCCGATTTCAGGGCTTGCTCTGCGATGATAGAATTCACCAGCGCAACACCGCTGCCTGAAACAGCAAGTTGCAGGGCGAGGCCATAGGAATCCACAAAATATGATGGCTTGCGCAGTTTCTGGCCGGTGATTTCACCCCATGACGCCCAACTGTCCGATGTGCCAACGGATTCGATCAGGGGCAGTTCAAGCCAATTGCCGCTTAGACTCGGCGACACCACCGGGACAAGGCGATTGGGATTCAACGGTTTCGCATTTTTCCCGACTTGTTTTTCTGAACCAAAGCGTACCTCAATATCGGCGCGCGATGCTGCGTATTCGTCAGGCCAGATCGTGCTGACAAATCGGAGTGAGGTTTCCGGGTGCTGGGCCTGAAATTCGGGTAGTGCCGGCGAGATGACCCATTCGATAATACTGATGGAGGCTGCGACCGTGATATGGCGTGCCTTTTCCTCGGCCAAATAGGGTGAGGCGGCGGAGTGCAGCATGTCCAAGGCTGCCTCGACCTGTGGCAGCAGCTTCCGCCCTTCATCCGTCAAAGAAAGACCGCGCGCGTGGCGGTGGAACAGAACGACGCCCAGACGGGTTTCCAAGGCTTTGATTTGTTGGCTGACTGCGGATTGCGTCAACCCGATTTCATCCGCTGCAGCAGTTGAACTAAGCCGCCGCGCCGCTGCTTCGAACGACCGGAACCACGTCAGGGGAGGGAGTGTTTTTGCCATCGGTAATCAACCTATTAGTGTTGTTAATACCTAAGGCTCAAGTTCTTTCGTTTGTCAAAAGATGTTTCTAACGGTGATATTTCCTCAAGCAGATTTGGGGAGACGGTAGTGCAGCCAAATATCAGAAAAATAGTGACTTTCGACGAAGAGGTTCTGGTTGAAGGATTTCGTGCCGCCGACCGCCCGTGGCGCATGTTTGCCGTTGCGGCGGTTGTGTCGAACCCTTGGGCTGGCCGGTATGTCGAGGATCTGAGACCGGAAATTCTGGCCTATGGGCCTGTGCTGGGGCAAATGTTGACTGACCGGATGGTCACGCTTGCAGGTGGCGGCGAGGTGATCGAAGCCTATGGCAAAGCGGCGGTTGTAGGGCTGGATGGCGAGGTCGAACATGCCTCGGGCCTGATCCACACGCTGCATTTCGGGAATTACTATCGTCAAGCGGTTGGGGCCAAGTCCTATCTGTCCTTCACCAATACCCGCGGTCCGGCGAACACTCCGATCATGGTGCCCATGATGGACAAGAATGATGCCGGGCGTAGATCGCATTATCTGACGCTGCAGTTTGCAATCCCCGACGCACCGCGCGCGGATGAAATTGTGGTCGTGCTGGGTGGCGCAACCTCGGGCCGTCCCCATCATCGGATCGGCGACCGTTATCAGGACCTCAAGGATTTGGGCCATGACGTGGACAACCCGGCCTCGGTCTGAACTCAGCACCCTGGCGGTGATTGATCAGGGCCAAGGGCCGCTGGTTATTCTGCTGCACGGGGTTGGTCTGCGAGCCGAGGCGTGGGGTGCGCAGATCGACGCTCTGGTCGCGGCGGGGTATCGTGTCTTGTGCCCGGATATGTCAGGACATGGTCAGTCGAGCTTTGATCATCCGACTGGCTTGGAGGCATACGTGCACCGCACGGCGTCCGTGCTAACAGAGCCCGCTGTCTTGATCGGCCATTCAATGGGCGCCCTGATTGCGCTCCGACTGGCGGCGGATATGCCAGATAGCGTTCTTGGCGTTGCGGCATTGAATGCGATCCATCGGCGTCCGGCTGCCGCGCGCAAGGCCGTCGTCGCACGTGCCTCGGCCTTGGACGTATCGGGGCCAAATGATCCCACTGTCACGTTGCAACGTTGGTTTGGCGAAGCCTCGTCCGCCGAGCGACTGGCCTGCATGCACTGGCTGACTGAGGTTGATCCGGCGGCCTACAAATCCGCATATACCGCTTTTGCTGAAACGGACGGTCCTTCCGATGATGAACTGGCCCGTATCGCTTGTCCCGCCTTGTTCATGACCGGCGCGGATGAGCCGAATTCGACGCCTGAAATGTCTCGGGACATGGCGCGTTTGGTTCCCTCGGGACAAGCGGCAATCATCGCAGGTGCCGCACATATGTTGCCGATGACTCATCCCGCCGAAGTAAACGCACAGCTGTTGGAATTTGTGGGGGGGTGCCAGCCATGACAAGTATGGACCCCCGAGCTTTGCGTGACGCCTTTGGCAGCTTTATGACCGGGGTGACAGTGGTGACGGCACGGGATCCGCAGGGCGCGCCAGTTGGGTTCACCGCAAACTCGTTTTCGTCCGTATCGCTTGACCCGCCATTGCTGCTGGTGTGTCCGGGGAAGTTTCTGTCCAGTCACGATATTTTCGCCAACTGCACCCGGTTTGCAGTGAATGTGCTTGCAGATGGACAGCAAGAGATATCGAACACTTTCGCTGGGTATAAAGGGGACCGGTTTGCAAAGGTCGCGCACAGCAATGGCCTTTTTGATCTACCCCTAATCGACGGGGCGCTGGCGCAGTTTTGCTGCAAGACCCATCAGGTCCTTCCCGCCGGTGATCATACCTTATTGATCGGTGAAGTGGCAGAGTTCTCGCACTCGGTCGGGCAGGGTCTTGGATATGTCGGAGGGTCGTATTTCAGCCTGGGGCTCGAACGTGAAATCGACGCCATGGTACCGACGATATGCGGCGCGATCATCCGCAAAGATGACAGTGTTTTGCTGGAGCAGAGCAACGGTGCCTATCGTCCCGTTCAAATCGCCGGGGTCGAGCGGGGTGGGCAGCGAAACCGATTGACCCAGGGCTTGTCAGAACGTGGACTGAAGGTAGAGGTCGAACAGGTCTATTCCTCATTCGACGATGCGGAAACAAAGCAGCATTACACCTATTTTCTGGCCAGCTGTTCCCGACCAACGCCGCTTGAGGGCGCCGAATGGATCAGAACGGATGTCCTTCCGAACCTGAAATACGTGTCCGGCGGTGTCCGCCACATGATGACCCGCTATGCGATGGAAGCCAAAGAGGGGGATTTTTCTCTCTACCTTGGTGACGCCTCGCAAGGCGACATTCACAGCTTACGATAAAGGAGCAGGTCAATGGAATTTTCCCTGTTTGCCCATATGGAACGTTTGTCGCCAGATCAGCCGCATGACGTTCTGTATGACGAATTCGTCAGCCTTGTGAAAATGGCGGACGAGGGCGGGATGCGCGCCGTCTGGACGGGTGAGCATCACGGGATGGAGTTCACCATCGCGCCCAACCCCTTTATCTCGCTAGTCGATCTGGCTCATCACACCCGGAATGTACGGCTGGGGACGGGTACGGTAGTCGCCCCGTTCTGGCATCCGATCAAATTGGCCGGAGAGGCCGCCGCGGCAGATCAGATTACCAAAGGCCGGATCGAACTGGGGATCGCACGCGGCGCATATTCGTACGAGTATGAGCGCCTGATGCCGGGGATGGATGCCTGGGAGGCGGGCCAGCGGATGCGCGAAACCACCCCTCTGCTTCCGCAAATCTGGCAGGGCGATTGCGCGCATGAGGGTGAGTTTTATTCCTTTCCGGCGACCACATCTGCGCCGAAACCGTTTCAGAAAAACGGTCCGCCGATCTGGATCGCGGCGCGGGACCCCAATAGTCATGAATTCGGTGTCCACAACGGGTTTAACATCCAGGTCACTCCCCTGTGGCAGGGCATGGAAGAGATTGAAACGCTGATGGACCGCTTCAATGCAGCCTGCGACAGCCATACCGGACCGCGCCCCAAAATCATGCTGTTGCATCATACATATGTTGGCAAGGACACAGACGATGTTGCGCAAGGCGTTCAGGAATTGCGCCGGTATTACAACTATTTCGGTGCCTGGTTCATGAACAAACGCCCGGTCGAGCAAGGGTTGATCCAACGGATCACCCCGGACGAGATGGATGCCAACCAGATGTACACAAGTGATAAGCTGGCGCGCGACCTGACGGTTGGTACAGCGCAGCAGGTTATCGACCGGATCAAACGTTATGAAGATTTGGGCTATGATGAGTTTTCGTTCTGGGTCGATAGCGGGATGACGAACGAGCGAAAACGTGCCTCTTTGGCGCGGTTCATCGACGATGTCATGCCAGCCTTTCAGTGAGGAACACTATGGGAAATCTACCGCATTTTCAGCTTTTCATTGATGGCGCCTGGTCTGAGGGGGCGACGTCTCAGGTTATGACATCTGCAAATCCCGCAACTGGGCAGGGGTGGGCTACGTTTTCCTGTGCGGCACCTGAGGATGTCGACAGGGCAGTCGCCGCCGCCAAACGTGCGCTTGATGATCCGCAATGGCGCGACATGACGGCCACCGCGCGCGGCAAGCTTCTTTATCGCCTGGCTGACCTAGTTGCCGAAAACGCTGCACGGCTTGGAGAATTTGAGACAACAGACAGCGGTAAACTGCTGGCAGAAACCTCGGCGCAAACTGGGTATGTCGCGGATTACTACCGCTATTTCGCAGGGCTTGCGGATAAGGTTGAAGGGACGGTTCTGCCCATCGACAAGCCGGATATGCATGTGTTTACCACGCGCGAACCCATTGGTGTTGTCGCGGCTATTGTGCCCTGGAATGCACAAATGTTCCTGACGGCGACTAAGTTGGGCCCGGCGCTTGCGGCTGGGTGTACCGTCGTGCTGAAGGCATCCGAAATTGCGCCGGCCCCGATGCTGGAGTTCGCGCGTTTGATTGAACAGGCCGGATTCCCCGCGGGCGTTGTCTCGGTCATCACCGGGGATGCGGAAAACTGTGCAATTCCACTGACCCGCCATCCCGATCTGGATCGCATCGCCTTTACCGGTGGCCCCGAGACAGCGCGCCATGTGGTCAGGAATTCTGCCGAAAACTTCGCCGTCACCTCGCTGGAGCTTGGTGGCAAGTCGCCGATACTTGTTTTTGAAGACGCGGATCTGGATGGGGCCGCAAATGGCCTGATCGCCGGAAACTTTGGCGCGTCGGGGCAAAGTTGCGTTGCGGGCACGCGCGGGCTGGTGCAGCGATCCGTTTTGCAAGATCTGATCGGCCGCATCAAAGAAAAGGCGGGTGCAATCGTTCTGGGTGACCCGCTGGAGGCCGGTACCCATGTCGGACCGCTATGTACCTTGGCGCAAGTGAACAAGATCGAAGAGACTCTGGCCAAGTCAGCGGAGCAGGGGGCCGTGGTCCATTTCGGCGGGCAACCTGCGGATAGGCCCGGCAATTACATGAACCCAACACTGGTTGAGTGCATATCGCCCGAGACCGAGACGTTGAAAGTTGAGATGTTTGGCCCGGTCATGTCTCTGCTGCCATTCGATACCGAAGAAGAGGCCATCGCATTGGCCAATAGCACAGTCTTTGGGCTGGGTTCAGGTGTGTTCACGCAGAACCTGGCGCGGGCGTATCGGGTGTCCAAGCGGATCAAGTCCGGGATTTGTTGGGTTAATACCTATCGCGCGATCTCTCCTATCGCGCCGTTTGGCGGGTTCAATCAATCAGGGTATGGCCGTGAAGCCGGGGTTGAGGCGATCCTGGATTACACCCGGACCAAGACCACCTGGATCAGCACCTCGCAAGAGCCGATGGCGAACCCGTTTGTGATGCGCTAGGTCTGTTGTCATGAAGATATCGGAGCGCGGTCATGAAGTTGAAACATCCGAATTTTGAACCTCCGGCAGACGCAAATGACCGGAGGGCGATCCCTCCGGTCATTTGCTATCCGCCCGAAACGGTACCGCAACCTGATCTGGCTGCGTTGACTGACCTGAGGCAGCGCGCGGTGAAAACCGCCGAAGTCATAGCAGCCCCGCGTGATGCGGCCTGTATTGAAGTGCCCGCGGGGGCCTTTATTCGGGTGGTGTCGGTCGATGGCGCGCAGGTCGGTGATCTTAACATGTGGTACAAGCACGACCTGACCGAACGGTTCTATTCCGGCAAAACCCGCGCGCTGCATGGCACGCATCTGTCGACCGGGGATCGGATGTGGTCAAGTTTTCCGAATATGCGGCCCATGGCGACCATCGTTACGGATACTCTGGATTGGTATGGGTTCGATTCATACGGCGGATCCGTGCATGACGTAATCGGGACCCGCTGTGACCCATATACCGGGCGACTGCTGTCTGGCGATGACTACCATTATTGCTGCCATTCCAACCTGACACGGGCATTGGCCAGCCATTGTGGCCTGCCGCTGCATGAGGCCGAAATGCACGTCCACGACGTGTTGAACGTCTTCATGTGCACCGGATTTACGCAGGACACAGGCCAATACTTCATGAAGGCAAGCCCGGTGCGTCCGGGTGATTATCTGGAATTCTACGCCGAGATTGACCTGATCGTCGGCCTTTCAGCTTGTCCCGGGGGCGATTGCTCGTCCGAGCATTCCTCGGACGCAGCCGCCTGTTATCCATTGGTTATGGAAGCCTATGACCCCGGTGAAGACATCCGAAACGCGCATATTCAGCCCAAGCGATCTGCTTATGATCGCACTCATGGGGCAGGTTAAGAGGTCAGGCGTTGCCCAAGCCGGTCCAGCATCCGACAGCATAGGTCGAGCTGTTCGATCTCGACGTACTCATCTGCTTTATGGGCCTGTGTGATCGAGCCGGGACCGCAGACAATCGCGTGGGTGCCAAGCTGCTGAAACAGGCCAGCTTCAGTGGCGAATGACACAACACCTGTTCCGTTCGCCCCGGTCAGCTCGGCAACCAGTTTGCGGGCGGCGTTTTCTTCCATGGGCTCAAGGCCTGCAACCTCGGCCGTGATATCCTGCGTGATGCTGGCTTCACTATGGACGGCCTGCATTTCGGGCAGCAGGCTGTGGGTCACATAGTCTGACAGGGCTTGCTTAACGAAATCCGCATCGCTGGCTTGAACCGGGCGCATTTCCCACCCGACATCGGCTTTGCTGGCAATGACGTTATGGGCGACGCCGCTATTGAAGAACCCCACGTTTATAGTGGTCCAGGGTGGCTCGAAGGGGCTGTTTGTTGGCGCGCGGGATTTCAATATCTGGCGCAGTTCCAGAAGTTTTCCTACATAGCGTGCCGCGTATTCCGCCGCATTAACCCCATCATCGGGGGCCGAGCTGTGTCCTTCGAGCCCGACAAATCGTGTCGTGTATTCATAGCACCCCTTATGCCCTTCGATCAGGCACATTTCGGTGGGCTCTCCGATTATTGCGATATCTGGCACAATTCCTCGTTCGGAAAGATCGTTCACCATGTTCTGCGCGCCCAAACATCCGGTTTCTTCATCATAGGTGAAGGCAAAGTGCAGCGGGTGGGTCAGTTTTCTGGCATCCAGCGTTTCGGCAAGTGCAAGTGCGGCGGCGATGAAGCCCTTCATGTCACAGGTGCCACGTCCGTAAAGTCTGCCATCTTTCTCAGTCATCAAAAACGGGTCTGATGTCCAGTTCTGATCCGCGACGGGAACCACGTCCGTGTGGCCGGATAACAGGATGCCGCCGGGAATGTCTGGGCCTATGGAAGCAAATACATTGGCCTTGGTGCCAGTATCATCCCGGGTTTCGATGCAGCGTGCACCCAAGGCCTGCAACCTGTCCCTTAGATAGCTGATGATCTGAAGGTTGCTGTCTGCAGATACCGTTTCAAACGCGATCAGATCGGCGAGGATATCTTGGGTTCTTTGCAGGGTCATGGCTTTACAAACAGCTTTCTTGGGCGGTTACAGAAACATTCGGCAGGACCGGTATCGGTGATCAGGATCGACACGGTGATCTCTAACTCCCAGTCATTCAACCAGAGGCCAGGCATAAAGTGAAACGTCTTGCCAGGTTCCAGGATTGTCTCATCCTCGGGACGCAGAGATATCGTGCGCTCACCCCAGTCCGGGAGATAGCTCAGACCTACTGGATAGCCACTGCACGCGTGGCTTTCAATGTGGACGTATCTGACAATCAGGCATCCACACTGTACGTCGTTCCCCATTAGTATCCTGATTGCGTCCCCACTAGATCGGGTCTGCGTCATGAAAGACCAAAACGCCCTGATGGACGTAGAACGACCACCCCTCGTATCCGGTTAGCCACGTCATGTTCGAAGGATCTTCGAAGAACAGCGCGTCCAGCCCGACCTCGGTCACGGCTTTTCGTGTTTTGGACAGCCGACGGTCAAATTCCCCCCGCATGAATGCCGGATTCACTTGGCTCATCGGATCCTCGTGTCGTGATTAGAGACGTGTTGACAGAACTTTACGAATCCGATCACGTCAATGGACAACTCAGGAAGGAAATACTGTTGAAACTCAGTTCAAACCCACACCGCGGCAAGGAAAAATTGATTCCTGATGCTCCATTTCCTTCGATAAACGCGGCTCGCGTAGCTGATTTGTTAACAGTATGCCCTGCAGCAGCGGAAACCAATCTGGTTGAAGCCAAGGATTTGGCCAATGTCGCCGATCTATGGGTCAAAGATGAGCGTGGGCGCATGAACCTCGGGTCGTTCAAGGCTTTGGGGGCTGCCTATGTCATCGCCCGCCACGCTGCTGATCTGGCGCAGACACCGGATAAGTCTACTTTACGCGGGAAAACCTATGTCACCGCTAGCGCGGGTAACCACGGGATGAGTGTAGCAGCAGGTGCACGGATATTTGGGGCTGATGCAGTGGTCTATATCGCCGAAACCGTACCTGAAAGTTTCGCGGAACGCCTTCGTGCGCAAAAAGCCAGGGTCGTTCGTCAAGGCACGGATTATGCCGCCAGTATGGAGGCTGCTGGCAAAGCGGCGCAGGCTAACGGTTGGACATTGCTATCTGACAGTTCGTGGGACGGGTATTACGAGCTGCCGCACACCCTGATGGAGGGATATCTGCAGATGGCTGCAGAAGCGGTGCGCCAATGCCCAAATGCGCCCACGCATATCATTTTGCAGGCCGGGGTAGGTGGGTTGGCAGGGGCGGTTGCAGCTTATGCGCGCCATGCCTGGGGTGATGGACCCAAGATCATTGTCGTGGAACCCGAAGCGGCCCCTGCGTTGCAAGCCAGTATCGAAGCAGGTACCTGCGTCTTTGCGGATGGGCCTGACAGCATCATGGGACGGCTGGACTGTAAAGAACCCTCGCTGATCGCGCTGAATGGTCTGGCGCGGGATGCAGACTGTTTTCTGACGCTCTCGGATGACGACGTGGTGCGGTATTTACCGGCTATGGCAGAGGCTGGGTTGGCGACAACTGCTTCGGGCGGGGCGGGCGTCGCAGCAGCGATGAATGCAGATGTCTGCGAGGCCCTGAACATTGGGAGCGATGCCCAAGTTCTGTGCATTTTATCCGAAGTGCCGGATTGAAGAAGGTCAAGAAACATCTGAATCTTGCCCCGGAATAAGCGCAGGAAGCCGCAAGTTAAGAGGGTGCAACTGCCCCCAAAGGCAGAATCCGATTGCGCCTGAAAACGGGAGGTGCGCAAATCCGCACCTCCGCCCTATCAAAATGAGATTAATTGCCCCCCAAAGCGCGGTTTTTAGATTGGATTGCGCCAGATAATTTTGGCGTTTTCCAATCGGTCGAGGAATTTCGACATGCGAATCTCTCAGCACCTCAGTATCGATGCCGAGGTCTGGGCTGTGAGATGTGGTGGTTCAAGTTGTAATTATAACCTATTAAAAATATTATATTAATGTTGTGGGTGAGGAAGTTGAATAGAGGCGAATGAAGCAAGTTAATTACGCTATTCAAGGCCTTGCGTTGCGGGCGAGATATCGAAATATCAGTTGAGCAGAAGTGAATTTCAGGATTCTTTGTCGCCTAGCTGTAACATTTATGGTTGCGTGGTTGGTCCCCCATGTCCTTAAATAGGGTGGACTGGTCTTTGAGATCCGGATGAACCGGGCAAGCAAAGACCGCACAGGGGAGCCAAGTTGGTAATGTCAAATGACGCAGCGTTCGTCGAATTTCAGCGTGTTCAAAAATCTTATGACGGCGAGATACTCGTCGTAAAAGACCTTAATCTCTCGATGCCAAAGGGTGAGTTTCTAACTATGCTCGGCCCCTCGGGGTCAGGCAAGACAACTTGCCTAATGATGTTGGCCGGATTTGAAACCGCTACTCATGGCGAAATCATGTTGGACGGACGCCCGATCAACAACATTCCACCACATAAGCGCGGGATTGGCATGGTGTTCCAAAACTATGCATTGTTCCCGCATATGACTGTGGCTGAAAACCTTTCGTTCCCGCTTGAAGTGCGCAACATCGGCAAAAGCGATCGGGAAGAAAAAGTGAAGCGTGCGCTGGATATGGTCCAGATGGGCGCCTTTGGCAGCCGTCGTCCGGCGCAACTGTCCGGCGGTCAGCAGCAGCGGATCGCCTTGGCCCGTGCTTTGGTGTTCGAGCCTGAGCTAGTTTTGATGGACGAACCGCTGGGCGCGCTGGACAAGCAATTGCGCGAACATATGCAGTTCGAGATTACCCGTCTGGCGCATGAGCTGGGGATTACGACAGTTTACGTGACCCACGACCAGACAGAGGCGCTGACGATGTCGGATCGCGTGGCCGTGTTCGACGACGGACGCATCCAGCAGCTTGCGCCGCCGGATCTGCTCTATGAAGAGCCCGAAAATAGCTTTGTTGCCCAGTTCATTGGTGAAAACAACACCTTGGAAGGCGTTGTTAAGTCAATCGACGGCGACTCGTGCGTGGTTGCACTGGATGATGGATCAGAAATCGACGCCAAACCGGTCAATGTCACTGCAGCCGGTGAACGGACCAAGGTTTCAATCCGTCCCGAGCGGGTCGAATTCAACAAAGATCGCCTGCATGCTGATGCGCATACGCTCAAGGCGACTGTCAAAGAATTCATCTATATGGGTGATGTCTTCCGGTTCCGCCTGTCCGTGGCGGGTAATGAAGACTTTATCATCAAGACCCGAAACGCCCCTGACGCGATTCGGTTGTCGCCCGGCCAGGAAGTTGAAATCGGTTGGTTGGCCCATGATTGCCGGGCACTTGACGCCTGATGCAGAACGTCCCCTGGTGGATCGCTGGGGGTAAATGGCGGCCGGGTTGCCCCGTGATCCGGTCTGTTCAGAAATTTACGGGTATAACAGGGAGTTAACAATGAAAGTTAAGACCACTTTGATGGCAAGCGCCATTGTTGCCGTGGCCGGAGGCGCCATGGCCGAGGAGATGACGATTGTCTCGTGGGGCGGCGCCTATTCCAAGTCACAGCTGAAGGCTTATCACGAGCCCTATTCTGAAAAGAGCGGCATCACTATCCTTAACGATGACAGCTCGGCCGAAGCGGTTGCCAAGCTGCGCGCGATGAACGAAGCGGGCAACATCACCTGGGACGTAGTGGATGTTGTTGCTGCGGACGCAATTCGTCTGTGTGACGAAGGTCTGGCGATGGAGATCGACCCAGACACAATGCTGGCCCCGGCGCCCGACGGCACCTCGGCTGCCGATGATTTCGGTGACCTGCTGGTCAGCGAATGCTTTATCCCGCAGATCGTGTATTCGACTACATTCGGCTATCGTACGGACCTGGTAGGTGACACACCTCCGACTGATGTCTGCGCCGTATTTGATCTGGAGGCCTATCCGGGCAAGCGTTCACTGGAAAAACGCGCCATCAACAACATGGAATGGGCGCTGATCTGTGATGGCGTCGCCAAAGATGACGTTTATGACGTTCTGGCGACTCCAGAAGGTCAGGATCAGGCGTTGGCGAAACTGGGAACCATCAAGGACAACGTCGTCTGGTGGTCCGCGGGTGCCGACACGCCGCAGCTTCTGGCCGATGGCGAGATCATCATGGGCTCGACCTATAACGGCCGTCTGTTCAGCGTGATCGAAGAGCAGAAGCAGCCCGTTGCCATGCTGTGGGACGCGCAGATCTTTGACCTGGATGGCTGGATCATCCCCGCCGGTCTGAGCGAAGAGCGTCAGCAGCGTGCGCTGGACTACATCATGTTCGCAACGGACACGCAGCGTCTGGCGGATCAGGCCAAGTACATCTCGTACGGTCCGGCCCGTGCCTCGTCGGCTCCGCTGGTTGGTCAGCATGCCGAGCTTGGCATCGACATGGCGCCGCACATGCCGACCGATCCGGAAAACGCCAAGAACACGTTCCTGTATAACTACGAGTTCTGGGCGGATTACCGCGATGACATCGAAGCGAAATTCCAGGCTTGGCTTGCGAAATAATCGTTTGATTTCATGAAACAGTCGGGGGCGGTGCGCCGCCCCCAGACCCAAGCAGAGTCAAGGGGCACAGATGACTGACGCAAGCCAAAATGCGGGGCCGATGCTGGCAGCGGACGGAACGCCGCTCAAGCAATCGCTGGCACGTTCACTGCGGCGGCAGAAGTTACGAGCATTGATGCTCGTCGCTCCGCTTCTGCTATTTGTCATGTTTTCCTTTATCGTGCCGATTGCTTCAATGCTGTTCCGCTCGGTTGAAAACAGCATGGTTTCAGAGACCCTCCCGCTTACGGTGGAAGCCCTGCAAAGCTGGGACGCCCAAAGCGGTGAGCTTCCGGACGAAGCAGTATACGATGCATTCGTTCGCGACATGGTCGTTGCCGTTGATAGCAAAACCCACACCCGCCTTGGCTCGCGTCTGAACTACGAAGAGACTGGCATGTCTTCTTTGTTCCGCCGCTCTGGCCGGAAAATGGGCAAGCTTGACCCTGAAACCGATGGACCATTCAAGGACCAGATCATCGAGATTCACGAGGGCTGGGGCGATCCTAAGACGTGGGCCGTGATCAAGACCCATTCGCCAACGGTTACCAATGGTTATTTCCTGAACGCGGTCGATATGCGCCGCACGCCCGAAGGCGCGCAGTCGCAGCCTGAAGACAAGCAGATTCTGATCAAGCTGTTTGGCCGCACATTGTTCATGTCACTGGTGATTACAGTGTCCTGTATCTTGCTGGCTTATCCGGTTAGCTACCTGCTGGCGACCCTACCGATGCGGGTGTCGAACCTGCTGATGATCCTTGTCCTCTTGCCTTTCTGGACCTCACTTCTGGTGCGGACCTCGGCGTGGAAAGTGATGTTGCAACAGCAGGGCGTGATTAATGAAACATTGGTCTGGCTTGGACTTGTGGCCGATGATGCACGACTGGTGATCATCAATAACCAGATCGGCACGATCATTGCGATGACGCATATCCTGCTGCCGTTCATGATCCTGCCGATGTATTCAGTGATGCAGACGATCCCGGTGACTTACACGCGGGCGGCGAAATCCATGGGCGCGACCAACTGGACGACCTTCTGGCGCATCTACTTCCCACAATCCATTCCGGGTATCGGAGCGGGCTCTATCCTCGTGTTCATTCTGTCGATCGGATACTACATCACGCCTGAAATCGTTGGCGGCACAAAGGGTGTCTTCATCTCGAACCGGATCGCCTATCACATCTCGTCCTCGCTGAACTGGGGACTGGCTGCGGCCTTGGGTACGATCCTGCTGGGTGTCGTCATGCTGCTCTACTGGGTCTACGACAAGATCGTGGGCATTGATAACGTGAAGTTGGGATAATCGACATGGCTGCACTTACACCGATATCCCGCAAACCGCTCTCAATGGTTCTGCCCAGTGTCGCCTTAGCAGGTGCCTTAGCCGGCGTCTTTGTCGGCGCGGGCAACGGCTCGATCCTTTTGGGCATTCTGGGTGGCGCAGCTCTGATCGCCGCGCTGGCCTGGGTCTACATCAACGTTCTGAAGAACGAAAAACTGGCGCGCTGGATCAATATCCTGGGTTTCGGCGTCATAGGTTTCCTGTTGTCAGGTCCGATGGGTGGCATTCTGGGCCTGTTGGGCGGTTGGTTTTTTATCTTCTTTATCTATTGGCTCTATGAAGGCCGGTATCGCCGCAAACTGCTCAGCTATCTGACGCCAAAACAGGTGTTCTATCACTATCTGTTTCGGGTTATCTGCGGTGCGATCTTCGTGTTCCTGATCACCCCGATCCTTGTGGTTCTGCCGCTGTCGTTCAACGCGCAGGATTTCTTTACCTTCACCCCTGAGATGTTGAGTCTGGACCCCGAAGGGTATTCGCTAAAGCACTACCGCGATTTCTTCACCAACAATGAATGGCAGCGCAGCTTCAAGAACTCGCTGATCATCGCGCCGATTGCGACGATCATCTCGGTCTCGCTGGGCACGTTGGCGGCCATCGGCCTCAGCCAGAGCCACGTACCCGGCCGCCGCGTCATCATGGGCGTCCTGATCTCGCCGATGATCGTGCCGTTGATCATCTCGGCCACCGGCATGTTCTTCTTCTACAGCGATATCGGTCGCTTCATGGAAGGCACGCTGGGCATGAACAAGAACTTCGTGGGCTATGTGAAAGTTGTCCTTGCCCACGCCGTTCTGGGCATCCCCTTCGTCATCATCACCGTGACTGCGACGCTGGTGGGCTTTGATCGCTCTCTGACGCGGGCGGCGGCGAATATGGGCGCGGGCCCGGTGCGGACGTTTTTCAAGATTCAGATGCCCCTGATCCTGCCGGGCGTGATCTCGGGCGGCCTCTTCGCCTTTATTACCTCGTTCGATGAGGTGGTTGTTGTGCTGTTCGTTGGCTCTGCCAGCCAGAAGACACTTCCATGGCAGATGTTCACCGGCCTGCGCGAACAGATCAGCCCGACCATTCTGGCAGTAGCGACCATCCTTGTGGTGATCTCGATTGCGCTGTTGACCACGGTAGAACTGCTGCGGAGGCGGTCTGAACGCATGCGGGGACTCAGTCCCGCTTGACGCGACTCACAAGGTGATTTAGCGATTTCACCATGCACCCCGGTCACGATGGCGTCGTGACATCTAGGCGGGTGCATGGCTCTCGGTTCCCGAGGCCGCTTGTCCTGAACGCCGGGACTAGTGGCCGGGCTTTGCCTGTCCGGCATCGAGGAGAGACCAAGATGAATGATCTAAACAATCGCCCCGAATTCTTTACCTGCCACAACGGTGACAAGGCGCCTTTGCCCTTTAGTAAGGCGGAATATGCACGCCGTCTGGCCAGCTTGCGCGCCACGATGGCCGCCCGCGATATTCCAGCTGTTCTGCTGACTTCCATGCAAAACATCGCCTATTACTCGGGCTTCTTGTATTGCTCGTTCGGGCGTCCCTACGGTTGCGTTGTCACTCAGGACAAATGCACCACCGTATCGGCCAATATCGACGCCGGCCAACCTTGGCGTCGCTCGGTTGAAGACAACGTGATCTATACCGACTGGAAGCGGAACAATTACTGGCGCGCGGTGGCTGATCTGATCGGATCTGCACGGCGGATCGGGATCGAAGGCGACCATATGACCCTGGCAATGCGCGACACCGCGCTGGATATGCTGGGCCAGCCTGAACTGGTTGATATCGCACCCGACACAATGGCCGCACGCATGGTGAAATCCGCCGAAGAGATCGAGTTGATCAAAGGCGGCGCACACACTGCAGATGTGGGCGGCGCAGCCATTCACGCCGCGATCCGCGAAGGCGCGACCGAGATCGAAATCGCCATGGCGGGCCGTGACGCGATGGAGGCCGAGATTGCTCGTGCTTATCCAGAAGCCGAATACCGTGATACTTGGGTCTGGTTTCAATCCGGCCTGAACACTGATGGCGCACATAACCCGGTCACTAAGCGGGCGCTGCAAAAGGGCGATATCCTGTCGCTGAACACATTCCCGATGATCTCGGGCTATTACACTGCGCTGGAACGCACCTTGTTTCTGGGCGAACCCGACGCCGATAGCCTGCGCATCTGGAAGGCAAACGTCGCCGCGCATGAGTTGGGGCTGAGCCTGATCAAACCGGGCGCGACCTGCTCTGGGATCACGGCTGAGATCAATCGATTCTTTGCTGATGAGGGCCTGCTGCAGTACCGCTCATTCGGCTATGGGCACTCATTCGGCATCCTCAGCCACTATTACGGTCGTGAGGCGGGTCTTGAACTGCGCGAGGATATCGACACGGTGCTGGAGCCGGGCATGGTCGTGTCCATCGAGCCGATGCTGTGGATTCCCGAAGGACAGCCCGGTGCCGGTGGCTATCGTGAGCATGACATTCTAGTGGTCGAAGAGGCCGGTGCCGAGAACATCACCGGCTTCCCCTATGGGCCTGAACACAACACGATCAGCGCCTGATCGTATGGGCGGGAAGGGCGTTCAGCCCTTCTTGCCCCGTTCGTGAAAGATAAACCCGATGAAGTTCAGCAGCACCTGCGCCGCCAGAATCTGCGTGCTTTCGGTTGGGTCGTAACTTGGGGCGACTTCAACAAGGTCGATCCCGACCACGTCACCCCGTTTCGCCAGCCCCTGAAGAATTTCCAGCACATCGTAATACAAAAACCCGCCATGGCTGGGCGTACCCGTGCCAGGTGCGATTGAGGGGCAAAACGCGTCGATATCAATCGTAACGTAATACCGCGCGCCCTCGGGGATGCGCTCCAATACACCCTCGGTGCCCAACTTGCGCACCTGTCGTACGGACAAGATGTCCGAGCCGCGAGCGCGGGCATACTCATACCCTTCCTTGGCGGTAGATGACACGTTTCGGATCCCCAACTGGGTCATGCCGGCGACATAAGGCTTTTCAATCGCCCGCCGCATCGGATTTCCGTGGCCAGTGGTTACGCCATGACGCTCGTCAACGAAATCCAGATGCGCGTCGATCTGGATCACATGGATGGGTCCATTCTGCGCGCACTCTGCCGCAAAGGCGTTGATGCAGGGAATATTCACCGAATGATCGCCGCCGATGGTAACGGGCAGGGCGCCTGCGGACAGAATGCGTTCGACGCCGTATTGAATGTTGGCGTGGCTGGCATCTGTCTTGGTGTGAATTATGTCAGCGTCCCCAATATCGACCATGCGCACCGATCCATCTAGATAAGTGGCGTCATCCTCATGGTCATAAGCTCCGGCATGGCCAAAGCTGAACAGGGTTGAGGCCTCGCGTACAGCACGGGGCCCAAAGCGCGCGCCGGACCTCCATTGGGTGCCAAAGTCGAAAGGCGCCCCCATGATTGCGACATCTGCATCGATGTTGTCCCAATCTTCGACATAAGGTGACTTGCCGAAGGTTGAAATGCCGACGAAAGGCAGATTAAGTCGCCCGCCGCTATACCCATGTGATGACATGGCGAGTCCCCCGTTTCTTGCTATTCATTGGCAGCTTAGACAGGAATTCAAAGCTGCGATAGGTGGGGGCTGTGGGCTTGATTGTCCGATTGTGCGATGTGTATCTGGTGCAGGCATTAAAAAGGAACAGCCGTGGGCCATCATGAACTGCCACCGGGAACGGGTGTCTACTATATCAATCTGGATCGGGTACCCGAACGGCGTAACTTTATGGAGGCGCAGTTTGCGCATACTGGATTGATTGGGGCCAAACGCTTTAGTGCGACCGATGCACAACAAGAGGGCGCACTGGTTGGAAATGGTTATGTTCCCGGTTCTGGCAGCCGCTGGGGTCTGAAACAAAGTGAAGTCGCTTGTTTCGAAAGCCATCGCGCCGTTTGGAAGCGTGCCGTTCAGCAAGACCTGAAGGCTGTTGCGATCTTTGAAGACGATGTTGAAATGTCGACCCAAGCTGGCGGTGTGATTGCCAGATTGCTCGAAGCAGGGTCAGGGTTCGACTTCCTAAAGCTGGACTATTCCCCTCGGTCGCTGAGGTTTGGCCCGGAACAGCAGATATCCGGCGTACCGGTTCGCCCGATGCTGGAAATGGCACCCAGCGCGGCCGCATATATCCTGTCGCAGGCGGCCTGCCGTAAATTGCTGAAGTGGTCCGAGAAATACTCGGATCACCTGGATGATTTCGTATCTATCCCCCGCCCGGATTGGCAAATGTATCAGTGTTTTCCAGCAGTCGGCGTTCAAATGATCTGGTCGAAACAGCAGGATCAGGCTGAAGATTCCGTGAAAGTCAGTGAACGTTCACAAAACAGAAAGACCAATAGCGGTCTGGATAAGGGACCCCTGTGGTTTCGCATTCGTCGCGAATTGCAGGCCGCGAAACGCAAGTTGTATTGGCGCCAGAGAGGCGAAGCCCGATTGCTTGAAAGCGGGGGGTATGTCGGATTTATCCCCTGTGCCGAAGACCTGAGGGTTTAGTTTATATCATAGGCTGATCACGGCTTTCCAACCAAGCAAAAATAGTAATTCTCGATAAGCGTTAACAAAACTGTCAAATTGATATAATCTTCCAGTGTTGTTGGTGTTTTTCCGGTTTGGGGTTGGTGTGGGTCAGACAATCTATGAGCATTATGGCGGTTTCAAAACGATCAGCCGGATCGTTATGACCTTTTACGAAATGGCACTGGAGTCTGATCAGATCGGTGACCATTTCGAAGATATCGACATGCCAAGGCTGATTGATCACCAGACCAAGTTCGTATCGTCTCTGATCGGTGGCCCGACATCTTTTAGTGATGATCGAATTGAAGCGGTTCACAGAAATCTGAACATCTCGCACGCAGATTTCGACGAAATGGCAGATCTGTTTGGTGAAGCGCTGGCGTTACATGGAATGGAAGATCGGCACGTAAAGATTGCCTTGGGAGCGATCGAATCCAAACGTGCAATTATTGTTACGCGCGATGCGGCATGAGCATTCTTGCGATCAATGAACAACTGCTGCGCGCGATCGGTGTTGGTGTCGCAGTGGTTCGGGCTTCGGATCTTACATTCGTATTCTGCAACGGCCCTTTTCAGGAATGGTTTGGCCCTCCGGCTGATGGACAGACATTGTTGGATTTTTTTCCTGACCTTGATGCGCGTGAACTTGAAGACGTAAAGCAATCTGGGCTCAGATACTCGGTCGAATTGCAGATCAAGCCGAAACGCAGGACACTGGTTTTCGCAACGGCAGTTTCTCTGGCAAACGGTCTTTCGGAACAGGTTCTGGTCATCGAGTTTCAGAACATCACCAAAATCCGCGAACTTGAAAGCATGATTGACAGCTACTCGACTATGGTCGAACGCAACACGCGCGAGTTGGAGCGTGAGAAGGAGCGGGTTGAAAGGCTGTTGCTGAACCTGATGCCGCGCGCTGTTTATGAAGAATTCAAGACATTCGGTGTGGTCACGCCGCAGCTTTACGATCAGGTGTCAGTTGTGATGCTGGACTTTGTGGGGTTCACGGATTTTGCCGCCAAGACGGACCCGACGGTTACCCTAAGCGAGTTGAATGACATCTTTACGGCCTTTGACCGGATCGTCGAACAGTTCGGATGTGAGCGGATCAAGACTATTGGCGATGCTTATCTTGCGGTGTCAGGCATGCCGGATGCTACGCCAGATCATGCGACTGCTGCTGCCCATTGTGCAGTCAGGTTCCTTCGCTATCTTGAGCGGAGAAATGAAAGCCATCCGCACAAGTGGCAGGCACGTGTGGGGCTGGGTATGGGGCCAGCGGTAGGATCTGTGGTTGGTATTCAGAAATATGTCTATGATGTTTTCGGGCCCGCCGTGAACATCGCTTCCCGGTTACAAGTCTTTGCAAACCCAATGAATATTGTTGCGCCTGAAGAAATGAAATACGCCCTGATTGACGAGTTTCAGGTCTCTGATATCGGGCGTGTGGACATCAAGGGTATGGGTGAGATGGATCTGATTAATGTCACATCCGGTCTCAGCATTCCGCAACGGAAACCGGTGTTCTGACGGCCTTATTCGTCCGGAGGCACCAGCCCTAGTCCCCGCAGATAAATACCGATCCCCGTTTCCAAAAGATCTTCGGGCGGGAAGGGTGCGGTGGCGCCGGTGTTACGGGCAAACAATTCGACTACACCGTGACTCAGCGCCCAGATATGTGCGCTGAACATTGAAGCCGGCGGACGTTTTTCCGGCGGAATATGTTGCGACAGATCGGCTGCAGCTTTTTCTAGAACATCTCTGGCCCGGTTTGCAGCCAGGGCAAGTTCTGGGGTGCGGTTGACGGAAATCCCACTTTCGAACATCGCGATATAGTGGCCAGGATTCTTGCGAGCAAAGGCCAGATAGGCTCGCCCGGTTGCTTCGAATGCAGCCAGCGCCGAAGGCTGGCCTTTGTCATAAGCGAATTGAATTAGATCGGCGAACATCTCGAACCCCTGACGCGCCGCCTCGGCGATCAGGTCCTCGCGCCCGTGATAGTGGCGATAAACAGCTGCAGGCGTGACGCCTGCCGCTTTTGCAGCCTCTGACAGGGTGAACCCGGTCGGACCCTTTTCCTCGATCAGGGACAGAGCTGCGTCGATCAGAGCCTGTTTCAGGTTGCCGTGGTGATACCCGCGTTTTGTCATCCCTGATTCAGACGCCTTTTTTGTACAATTCTTGAGGAACTAAGACATAAACCGGTAGCACGTATTCGTCCAATCTTTGTGATGATATTGGCCGGCAAGAAAGATCAGGCATCCCAGATATCTGGCCCGCCACATATCTTGGTGTCGATATCGCCAATCGCATTTTTGTCCTTTTCATCATAGTCCAGCGCATGAAGCACGGTTCGGATTGCTGCCAGCCTTGCCCGTTTCTTGTCGTCGGAACGAACTATGGTCCAGGGGCAGGCTTCGCTGTGACTGCGTGTAAGGGTTTCGGAAATCGAAGCAGAGTATTCATCCCATTTGTCCAAACCAGCGATATCGATTGGGCTTAGTTTCCAGTGTTTCAATGGGTCCGTTTCGCGCGCAAGAAACCGGTTCAACTGCTCGGCCCGTCCGACGTTCAACCAGAACTTGAACAAGCGGATACCATCGTCACACAGGCCGGTCTCTAACGGCAGAACCTGTCGGAAGAAGCGTTCACGCTGTTCTGTGTTGCAGAACCCAAACACATTTTCCACCACGCCGCGGTTATACCAGCTGCGGTCAAAGAACACGATTTCTCCGGCTGCGGGCAGATGTGGGATATAGCGCTGAAAATACCATTGGCTGCGCTCTTGATCCGATGGCTTGCTGAGCGCAACGTTCCGGGCCCCACGCGGGTTCAGGTTCTCACGGAACCGCTTGATTGTCCCGCCTTTTCCAGCGGCATCACGGCCTTCGAAGATAACAGCGACACGCTGGCCGGTTTCCTTCACCCAAAGCTGCATTTTCACAAGCTCGATCTGCAGGGACTGCATTTGTTTCTCATACGCCTTACGCTTCATGCGTTCGTCATAGGGGTATGTAGGGTTCAGAATGTCATCCTTATCGGCCTCTTTGATCTCGTTCCGGACTTCTTCTGGTGCACGTTTTTTGTAATATTCCTCGATGGTGCCTTTGCCAGTTCGTGTCATGAGTCACCTCGCGATAAAATCCATATCTTACTATGGATTAGCCTCGGAATTAACGCAAACCCGCCCGCTGAGCAGCCCGGATGATTGCGGCCGCTACTTCGGGTGCGGCAACGATCTGTGGCATATGGCCAATTCCCGGCAATTCGATCAGTTCAGCGCCGGGGATTTGGTCGATCAGGGGTTCCGCATGCCATTCCAACCCGACCGTTGTGTCGGCGGTGCCATGCACAACTTCGGTCGGGACCGAAATATTCTTATAGCGCGGCTGCAGCGCACGAACTTCGTCCAACAGATTGGCGCGTTGCATTGCGTTGGCATGCATCGAAGCCGGGCGCATGGTCAGCCCGGGGCCGAAATGTTCGGCATAGCCTTCGGGTGCAGTTTGGGGGGAAAAGACACCGTCTAGGGCCTGCTCGACATACCAATCGGGGACAAAGGCGTTGATCAACGGCAGCACAAGCGCGTTTCCGGGCTTGGTCGCGGCCATTCGGTTGAAACCATCCAGCGGCGTTTCCCAAGGGATCGCGGCGGGGGCAATCAACACCAGCGCCGAGATGTGTTCGGGCTGTGTAACCGCCCAGGCCAGCGACACCGACCCGCCATAGCTTTGCCCTGCAACAATGGGTTTGTCCGCGCCCAGCTTGACAGCTGCACGGCGTAGGATTTCGGCTTGTTCTTCAAGGGTTTCTCCGTCCGGATTGAAGCTGTCGGAATACCCCAGTCCGGGCCGGTCAAAAACAATGACACGGAAATCTTCTGCCAGAATTGGTGCGAGGGCAAAAGTCATGTCCCGAGTGTTGCCACTGGACCCGTGGATCAGCACGACATCGGGCCCGTGCCCCATGACTACGGCATGAACGCTGACTCCATCGACGTCGATCAGCTGACCCTCGGGTGGGAAACTGGCCTCGGCTACAGCTTCGTTCCGTGACACGCGCCAAGTTGTTACGGTGGCTAGGCCAGCAATCAGCAGGGCAAGAGCTATGATGGTTTTAAGAACCAATTTGATCCATATCGAACGGTGTTGTCTGATAGATTTCGTTAATCCAGTTGCCATAGAGCAGGTGCGCATGGCTGCGCCATCTGTTCTGAGGCTGGCGCGAGGGGTCGTCGTCTGGATAGTAGTTCATCGGCACGTTTATCGGTGTGCCGTTGTCGATATCGCGATCATATTCCTGCTTGAGCGTATCACTGTCATATTCAAAGTGGTTAAAGATATAAATCGCACGATGGTCCTTATCTTCGACTAAGCAGGGGCCTGCCTCATCACTACCCAGCAAGGTGGTCAGGCCCGTAGCGCTGTCGATTTCGGCCTGCTTCATCTCGGTCCACCGGCTGACCGGGATTACGCAATCATCGGAAAACCCGCGCAGAAACGGTGAGGAGGGAGCCAGATTGCGGTGCCGGAAACATCCGAAAGCCTTGGCGTCCAACATATGCTTACGCACCCCATGGAAATGGTTGATCATCGCCATTCCGCCCCAGCACACGCCAAAGGTCGAATGGACATTTGTCTGGGTCCAGTCAAATACTTCGCTGATCTCTTCCCAATAGGTGACATCCTCGAATTCAAGATGTTCGATCGGGGCGCCGGTGATGATCAGGCCGTCAAATTTTCGGTCCCTTACCTCCTGAAACGGGCGGTAGAACTCGGCCATATGCTCGGCTGCGGTGTTCTTGGTCCGATGTTCGGTCATACGGATCAGCGACAGGTCGATCTGCAGAGGGGTTGCACCGATGAGTCGCGCGAACTGGTTTTCGGTCTGAATCTTCTTGGGCATCAGATTCAGCAACCCAATCCGAAGGGGGCGAATATCCTGACGCATTGCCTGATCCTCGGACATGACCATGACGCCCTCATTGGTGAGAACGTCATATGCGGGCAGGTCAGAGGGAATCTTGATCGGCATCGGATGCAAGCCTTTGGTTTGAGTGTGTAAGTGCCGTAGTTAATCGCGCTTTGGCCGGGTCTCAAGTGCACGTTCGATCAACTCATCGAAATCACCGTCGTCGCGAATACTGTGCATGTCGCTGGCAGCGATCGTCAGACCCCAGTTGTCGGCCATCGCCCTGTATCTCGGTTGCCGGTGCGCAAGAGCTTTGGCATAGGTCCAACGAATGAAGGCGTTGGGATCGACCTGTTCGGCGGAACAGCCCTGTTGGGTCAGATATTCGTCCCAGACACGTGTCAGGAATTCGGGCTGATAGGACATGGGCTTGGGCGCACGGTCAAAGCGCCTGACCAGCTCGGACGTGTGGTCGTCATCACCTTTGATCCAAATCATCAGCGTGTGGCGCGACAGCTCAGTCAGGACCTGATCCCGCGGATCATTGGGGTCAACCCATTCGCATATCGAACCGCCAGTATCGCAAATGAAATGCGGGTATTGGTACAATCTCTGCGCCCGATCCACGAAATACTCGGTATCCAGCAGAGCGTGGATTTCTGCCAAACGGAATTGTTCCTGACGGCGTTTATACTCTGTCAGCTTCATGCCGCCCTGTGCCGGGTTGCCCGGTTTTCCCAGATAAGCGGCGACAGGGGTCAAGTTCTCGAACGAGATATTTGATCCGATGTAAATGGAATCAGACAACAGCAGGTCACGCAGGAAAGGGACCTTCATGGCCTCGGCCTTGGCGTTGTCGATGATATACTCGCCCATGTATCGCGTGCCGATCCGGTAATCGACCGAATAGTGGAACCAGTCCCCGGAATCGCGCAGAACGTTGGACACATAGGTCTTTCCCAGGCCTGACATGCCAAAAAACAGCACCTTTTTGCGCGCGGCTTCCCGCCAGTCATTTGCCGAGTTGTAGATCATTGTCCACTATCCCTTTTCCGACCTTGCTAAAACGGGCGGGGGGCGGCGTCAATCGCGCGTGCAGCGGTTGTTTAGAACCAACAGTCTTGGGCACAGGTTTCGTTATGCCAGAATGGGAGTAGATATCTGTTCCTTGCCACGCAGGACCGCATCATCTCAATTCGTGATCATGCGGATCTATGCAAAAAAGGCTCCGCCGGAGGGCGGAGCCTTGGAGATCGGTTTTGTCGCTGATCAGTTCAGAGAGTAGGTCAACTGAAGGCCGACGCTCCAGGCAGAGTTGCCGCTGAATTCACCACCCGTGGTGGTTGTCGCATCGCCAATGTCCGTATAACGGACACCGCCCGAGATCTGAGCATTTTCCACGGTGTAAGTACCGCCTACGCCAATGCTCCAGAAACCGTCAGTCGGCCCCAAGTTTGATACTTCGGTACCATTCGACTTTTCGTAAGATGTCGATATCGCACCAGAAAAAGCCTCTGAGAACTGATATCCCATTCCAAGAGTATAGGTGAATGTGTCGTCGTCAAAGTCGACGAGGTTGTCCCCAACGATCCCGACATAGGCGGCAGGTGCCACGACTGTCTGAGGCCAGTCAACCCAGCGGATCGATCCGAACACCAGCGTTTTTGGGGCAACCCCGGTCTGGAAATCCAGGTTGATGGATTGCGGTGTCTCGACCCTGGTCGCGTCATCGATTGTTTGCAACCCGGCGGGGACGGGCGGCACTACGTTGAACGACTCTGTCGACGACAGATCGTGAGTGATCTTGGAGTTGTAGACCAGCGAAACCCGAGCTGCGATTTCAGGTTTTTCCCAGGAAACCCCGACGAGATAACCAAAGTCAGTATCGGCATCCGCGTCAAATTCGTATCCGGCTGCTGCCGGTACAACGACTTTTGCGCTAGCACGCTGCGCGCGAATCCCGCCAATGGCGCTGAAGCCACCGTCAAGCTTGTAGCGCAGCAATGCGGTGAGGGAGTCGACATCAGCGCTGGCCCTCAGAATCCCGCTGCGTCCTCCAAACGCTGCAGTTGGATTCTGCGACAGGGGATAGTCGGCGGAATACCCAATATCCGCACCGAATGGTTCGTCATAGATCAGCGCAAAGTCCAGTTTGTCAGTAAATGAACGTTTGTAAGCCAGTCCCGGTGAGAAGAAAGCATTCGACACATCACCTGATTCTACGCCATTTTGTTCACCGCTTACGTCGGGTGACGCATATCCAAGACGAAGTTGGACCACGGATCCCTCTTCGAAAATGATATTGATTCCCTGTCCACTACGGTCCAGACCACCGGCTTGAATGCTTGTTGCGCCCACGCACAAAGCACACGCCTGTAGAAGCGTCTTCTTCATCCATTCCTCCCAATTATATCGCTAAGTTGCGCGAATTTGTGGTGTCTGCGCACAACCGAGTTATTCTTACAGGTGGATTTCACTCTCTCTACAATAGCTGGTCAACGGGTGACTGAACGTTACCCTTAGTGAGTGTTGCGAGAATCTGTTGCTAAACTGTTACGGTTTTCCGACTGAACATTGAGGAAGATACCCACAAAAATGACAGCAGCCCCCACGAGCGTCCACTGATCGAGAGCCTCATGATAGAAAAGCATACCGACAATCGCGATTGTAGGAAGGCGCGCAAAATCGAATGGGATCACAACCGTAGCCGGTGCGATTGAGAGTGCATTCGTAATGCAGAAATGCGCTAATAGGCCTGCAAGCCCTACAAGCAAAAGCCAAGGCGCGGTTGCCATCGTTGGTAACGCAAGTTCTCCGTCGATCGCAGAGGCTGCCAGCCCAAGACCAGCCTGTATAACGGTCAGCCAGAACATGATGCACCCGATGCTTGCAGAACGCGTGAGTTTTTTGGTGGAAATTGTAGTCAAAGCGAAGAACACCGCCGACATCGCAGCGGCGACAATTCCTGCGCTTAACGGAACAGCCCCCGGTCGTGCGACTATAAGGATACCAGCAAAACCGATAAGTGCTGAAAGGACCCGCACGACTGTCAACCGCTCGGCCAGCAGCATCGGGGACATCAGGATCACCCAGATCGGTTGCGTAAACTCAAGTGCAAAAACCTGTGCCAGTGGTGCCACGGAAACAGCGTAGAACCAGAGATTCTGACCGGTGAAATGCAGGGTATTTCTTACCCCGTGAAGGCCAATCCGTTCGGTCGATACCTGATGCCACTTTCCCGTAACCGTCAGAACTAGGCTGACCACGCACATGCCGACTAGGCTGCGATAAAACATGATCTCAAAGGTGTCATGGGTGACGCTCAGCTCACGTCCGGCCACGGCCATAGACGTAAAGGATGCGATCGCCCCGATCATCCACAGCGCGGCTTTGCCGATTTGGGGTTTGCTGCTTTCCATTGAGTTGCCCGCGCATTAGGAGTTCTACGATGTTGATTGGTAACTAAATATTTGTGTCGCAGAAACAAAAAAGCCGGGCACTGGCCCGGCTTGTTTTCATTCCCACTCGATTGTGCCCGGAGGCTTCGACGTGATGTCATAGGTGCATCGGTTGATGCCTTTGACCTCATTGATGATCCGGGTGGCGGTTTCGCCCAGGAATTCATGACTGAACGGGTAATAGTCGGCGGTCATTCCGTCGACTGAGGTAACTGCCCGCAGGGCGCAGGCATAGTCGTACGTGCGGCCATCGCCCATGACACCGACGGTTCGAACCGGCAGGATCGCCACGAAGGCCTGCCAGATATCATCATAAAGCCCGTGTCTGCGAATCTGGTCGATATAGATCGCATCGGCTTCGCGCAGGATATCTAGTTTTTCGCGGGTGATTTCACCGGGGCAACGGATTGCCAGACCAGGGCCGGGGAAGGGGTGGCGGCCGATAAAGCTTTGGGGCAGACCCAGCTCGCGTCCCAATGCGCGGACCTCGTCCTTGAACAGTTCGCGCAGCGGCTCGACCAGTTTCAGGCCCATTTTCTCTGGCAGACCACCAACATTGTGGTGGCTTTTGATCGTGACCGAAGGCCCGCCCGAGAACGAAACGGATTCGATCACATCAGGGTAGAGGGTACCTTGGGCCAGGAATTCCGCCCCGTCGATCGTGTCGGCATGTTTCTGGAACACGTCGATGAACAGCTTGCCAATTATCTTGCGCTTGGTTTCCGGGTCGCTTTGCCCCTCAAGCTCACCTAGGAACAGATCGCTTTCATCCGCGTGGATCAGCCGAATATTATAGTTGTCGCGGAACATGCCGACGACTTCGTCAGCCTCGTTCTTGCGCAACAGGCCGTGATCAACGAACACACAGGTCAGCTGGTCGCCAATCGCCTCGTGGATCAGGATCGCCGCGACCGAACTATCGACACCTCCGGACAGACCGCAAATCACTTGTTTATCGCCCACTTGTTCGCGGATCGTCGCGATCATCTGCTCGCGATAGGCACCCATGGTCCAATCGCCGCTGAATCCGGCGAGCTTTACAAAATTCTCATAAAGCTTGGCGCCCTTTGGTGTGTGGTGCACCTCGGGATGGAACTGAACTGCATAAAAATGGCGGGACGTGTCTGCGGTGATCGCAAACGGTGCGTTGGGCGAGGTGCCATAAACCTGAAACCCCGGCGCGATTTCACTGACATGGTCGCCGTGACTCATCCAGACCTGTTCATCGCCGTCGGTGAACCAGCCATCGAGAATATCCAGTTGGCCTTTAGGGGTCACAAAGGCGCGGCCGAACTCTGCGGTGCCATGGCCGCTTTCGACCTTGCCACCCAACTGGTGCATCATCACTTGCTGCCCATAGCAGATACCAAGGATAGGAACGCCAATGTCAAAGATTTCC
The DNA here is from genome assembly GCF_059610505.1 of Ruegeria sp. CDSC079. Lineage (NCBI taxonomy): Bacteria > Pseudomonadati > Pseudomonadota > Alphaproteobacteria > Rhodobacterales > Roseobacteraceae > Ruegeria > Ruegeria sp. CDSC079. The sequence goes on along the minus strand of NZ_JBXWNT010000006.1, from coordinate 302,877 downwards.
TGCGGGACCCGCGGAGACCCTTCTCGTGTCACGCTATCGGGACCGCCCGAGAAAATAACGGCCTTTGGGGCCATTTTCCGAACAAAGTCCGTCGTAACATTCTGATAAGGATGGATTTCACAATAAACATTCAGCTCACGCAGGCGGCGCGCAATCAGTTGCGTTACCTGGCTGCCGAAGTCGATGATCAGAAGGCGGTCATGGGTGTCTTGGGTCATGGGTCTGCTACTAGGTTGCGAAGATGATAAGCGCAAGGGATTTCAAGTGGTATAGACACGCCAGTTGGTCGCGGTTAGGGCCAGCTTGTCTGGTGGACGGTCCCGAAGCGAATGACGAAGAGCCGCGCGACTTCAAAAACATGTGCTGGGTCATTTTGTGGCGGTTGTCCCCGACATTTTGTCGCTTTTTCCCCTATAGCGCCGTTATCCACGACTGCCATTGCGGCGGGTTCCTGTAACACACATGTAAATTCAACAACTGATACGGGATTTTCTCATGACAGAGGCAAACACCCGGCGCAGGGCGAGAGGTGGCGGTGGCGCTGCCCGCCGGGCCGAACGTACAGCGGTTCGTATCGAGACCGCAAAGTACATCGAACGCAATATTCCGAATTTCGAGGTTCTCAACGAAGAAGCGTTGCAGATCATCGAAACAAATGCGGAAACGCTTCTGGCCGAAGTCGGCGTCAATTTTGTCGACAACCCTGCGGCGCTGGAACGTTGGAAAGACGCGGGCGCCGATGTGGATGGCGAACGGGTGCGCATCCCACGCGGCCTTGCGCGCGAGTTGATCAAAACTGCGCCAAGCGAGTTCACGCAGCACGCAAGAAACCCTGAAAAGTCCGTGGTCATCGGCGGTCGCAATCTGGTTCTGGCGCCGGTCTATGGCCCTCCGTTCGTGCGTGATGCGCAAGGTGGCCGTCGCTATGCGACCATGGACGATTTCAACAAGTTCGTGAAACTGGCTTACATGTCAAAGTGGCTGCACCACTCGGGCGGTACTGTGTGCGAACCCACAGACGTTCCGGTGAACAAGCGTCACCTGGACATGCTGATGGCGCATATGACCTTATCGGACAAGCCATTCATGGGCTCGGTCACCGATCCCAGCCGCGCTCAGGATTCAGTGGAAATGTGTGAGATCCTGTTCGGCAAAGAGTTTGTTCAGGAAAACACGGTCATGACTTCGCTGACCAACATCAACTCGCCGATGACCTTCGACGATGTGATGATGGGGTCGCTGGAAGTCTACGCCAGGAATAATCAGGCCTGCATCATCTCGCCGTTCATCGTCGGTGGTGCGATGGCGCCGGTTTCGATAGCGGGGACATTGACACAGGTTCTGGCCGAAGTTTTGGCCGGTGTCGCGTACAGTCAGATCATCCGCCCGGGAGCGCCTGCTATCTTTGGTGCTTTCGTTTCGTCGATCGACATGAACTCAGGCGCGCCAACCTTTGGCACACCCGAGGCGTCAATGGTTACCTATGGCGCGGGACAGCTGGCGCGGCGTCTGGGTCTGCCGTTCCGCTCAGCCGGGTCGTTCTGTGGCTCGAAACTGCCCGATGCGCAGGCCGCTTATGAGACCGCGAACTCGCTGAACATGGGGCTGATGGCGGGTGTGAACTTCATGCTGCATTCCTGCGGCTGGCTTGAAGGCGGCCTGGTTGCGGACTTTGAAAAGTTCGTCATGGACGCAGATCAACTTGGCGTTCTGCACGGTCTGGCCAAGGGTGTGGCCTATGATGAGAACGCTCAGGCCATGGACGCAATCCGCGAGGTCGGCCCGGGTGGCCACTATCTGGGATGTGCCCATACGCAGGCAAACTTCAAAGAGGCGTTCTGGAAGTCCGACCTGCTGGACTACAAACCTTACGAAACCTGGGAAGACGAGGGCGCGCGCGATACGCGGCAGTTGGCCTCGTCTCGGGTCGAGCATTTGATTGCCAACTACAAGCAACCGGAACTCGACCCGGGAATTCACAGCGCTTTGACCGAATATGTTGAAAAGAAAAAGGCCTCTATGCCGGACGCTTTCAGCTGATAACTGAAAACTGTGAGGCGCGGCTGGCTTTGTACAGCTGCGCCTCACCCAATAGCGCGATCAGAAGGTCCAAATGACGGACCAGCGAATAGCCTGCATCTTCTGCCAGTCTCTGCGCGTTAACCTCTCGTTCAATATCCATCAAACGCATCAGCGCCGCGCCCGACCCAGGCAGCGATCCGTACCCAAGTATGCGTTGCAGGTGGCGGTCCCGATCATAGTCCTGCGCCCCGTGCTTGGCTGCCCGTGCCAATAGGCGGGGGCGGCGGAGGGCGGAAATCATGGTCATCAGGTCCTGCATATTTGGGCTCCACTTGTCGGATTAACGTTGGCCCATTTGTTACACAACCTAAGCGGGTGTTGCCTTAATCGGGTTCTCCCCGAACTCACGCTTCATGAGTGTTTATGAATTTGAATGAAATCTGGTCTTCACCTCCGGCAGTTAACGAACGAGTAACGAAAGCGACTCTAGTTAGAATTGGTTAACAAAGTCACCGGGGGCGATAGAGAACAGATTGTTTCGTCGATGAGGGCACAGAACTATGGAAAACAACATGGCTTTCACCATTCCGGCTTGGGTACCTGAGGGGGCACAACGATACCTGGCCCACACAGAAACCGGCCAGTCGATCCGCGATATTGCGCGATCTGCGGGGTGCCATGCTTCGACCATTCTTAGACAAATCCGCCGAATTGAGATGCGCCGTGACGATCCATTGGTGGATGCGGCTTTGCAGTCGTTGGCCGAAGAACATTTTTCGGTCAATGATGTTTCTGATCGCACGGTTTCAGCGTTCAGTCATGATTCACACGTCGAAAAAGAAGAGGAATTCAACCACGAGGCCCTAAGGGTACTGCGCAGACTGTGTGAGACCGGTTCGGTCCTGGCTGTCGCTGAAGAAATGAACAAAGCAGTGGTGGTGCGCGATACCGGCGACGCCGCCGCGACCAGGACTGCAGTGGTTGATTGCAGGATCGCACAGGCATTGGCGTTGAAGGATTGGATTTCCTGCGACAACCCAGGCCGGATATCGCGCTACCGGATTACCAGCGCGGGCCGTACGGCACTGAGCCAGTTAATGGCCGACTTCGAGAACCAGGCAAGGTCTCGAAACGAACATGGAATGGCAGACGCGCCTGCTTCGTTTCATGGGGCGCCCTCTCACGCGACGACAAATCGCGCCTATCCAGAACGTTCCAGAAGAATGCGCTATAGCGCCGCGGAAAGCCCGCTTATCGCGCTGGCCAGACGCCGGGACCGGGATGGAAAGCCGTTTTTAGATGAAGCACTTGTCGGGGCAGGAGAGCGCCTACGTGAGGATTTTGAACTGGCTCAGATCGGACCTCAGGTTGCACAGAACTGGGACCATTTCCTGACTGCCGGTGGGCGCGGAAGTTTTGGAAGCGACGACACTGGCAACCGGGGTTCTTCAGAAGCGCGCGACCGCGTAGAGCGTGCATTGTCTGACCTTGGACCGGGGCTGAGCGACGTGGCTTTGCGCTGCTGTTGCTATCTGGAGGGGTTGGAATTGGCGGAAAAGCGAATGGGGTGGTCAGCGCGGTCCGGCAAAATCGTTTTGCGTATCGCATTACAGCGCCTGAAACGTCACTACCAGGATCAGGAAGAGCGAAGCCGTATGATCGGATAACACTTTGATCGGTTTTGGTTGCGGTTTCAGGGTGGAGTGATAGCTAGGGGTTATGAACTTTACCCTTCGACAGCTCCTATACTTTAACGCCGTTGCGCAGCAGCGCAACTTTGGGCGGGCGGCGCAGATGTGTAACGTTTCGCAACCGGCATTATCGGTTCAGATCAAGGCGTTAGAAGAGACCCTCGGTGCTGCCCTGTTCGAGCGTAAGGCCCGTGACATATTGCTTACCCCTTTGGGGCGGGATGTGCTTGAATATGCACGTCAGATACTTGGTGCCTCGGACAGGCTCGACCAATTTGCCAAGGATCACTCAAGCGGGCATCGGTCTTTGTCGATCGGAATAATCCCGACGATTGCGCCCTATGTTCTGCCAGGTGTTCTGGCGGGGTTAAGGGCGGCCGATGTTTCTTTGAGAGTGCAGATACGCGAAGCGCGGACAGAGCGCCTGTTGACGATGCTGCGCGCTGGTGAGATCGACGCAGGTGTGGTCGCGCTGCCCTCCGGGGGAAGCGAATTGTTCGAACTTCCCTTGTTCGAGGATCGGTTCTTATTGGCTGGAAGTTCGGCACGGTTGCGCAATTTTTCCAGCGATACAGAGCGTTTGCGCCCTTTGGACCTTCAAAATGCACAGCTTATGCTACTGGATGATGGGCACTGCCTGACGGATCAGGCCCTGGAGGTTTGTGGTCAGGACCGCAGCAGCGGTCTGATTAACATGGGTGCCTCGTCTTTGGCGACATTATCCCGTTTGGTTGCCGAAGGGTTTGGATTGACGCTCATGCCAGAGCTTGCCGCCCGTTCCGAATCCGACGCGGTACCGGGTCTTGAGCTGATGCGATTTGCCTCGCCGCAGCCGGCAAGGACAGTGGGGCTAGTTCGTCGATCTTCTACCTCGCAGGAAGATTGGTTCGAAAGCCTGGCGGATACCATTCGCACCGTCGGCGAGAGCATTGTCACGCAAACGCGCTAGTCACAAAAAAGCCCGCCTGAAGCGGGCTTTTCTGTTGAGGACGAACTCAAGCCAGTTCCGGCTCTTTGACTTCGTTTAGATGTTTCATCAGGTTTTCCGGTGACGAAACGCCATAGGGGTCCTCGGGGCAGTTATCCATCAGTCCGGGCTCTTCGAACCAGGCTTCGACGACGCCGTCATTGATGATGGCCGCATAGCGCCAGGACCGCATACCAAAACCCAGATTGTCCTTGTCGACCAACATACCCATTTTGCGTGTGAACTCGCCCGAGCCATCAGGGATGACTTTGACGTTTTTCAGGCCCTGATCCTGTGCCCATTTGTTCATGACAAAGCTGTCGTTCACGGACATGCAGTAAATCTCATCGACCCCAGCGGCCTGGAAATCTGCGTATCCGTTTTCGAAACCAGGCAGCTGATAGGTCGAGCATGTCGGGGTGAATGCGCCCGGCAGCGAGAACAGAATTACGCGCTTGCCCGAGAAGTAATCCGCCGTGGTTTTGTCTTCCCAGCGGAACGGGTTTGGTCCCTCGATTGCGGCGTCGCGGACGCGGGTGTGAAAGGTCACTTCGGGCAGTTTGGCGCCAGATTTCATGATCGAACTCCTGTGAATCACATGCGGTTTTCGTGGACTTAAAAGGATTCTAAATCGGCTTCAATGGCCGATGTTCCAGCTGCGTCAGAATCGACCCATGAACGCGTAAGTAGCAGTTAATCATAGGAAATTATTTAGAATTTTGTCCCTGAGACGTCAAAGTCTTTCACCCTGATGCATAGCGGCTATGCATGGGTGGTGTAATAGCAGAGGTCAGTTTATGTTATGGGTAAACCGAATTGACCCAAAGTCAGAAAGACAGGCCGTGCGCGATCTGAACATTCCCGAACAAAGACACCCAGAAAAGGCTCATCGGCCCGACAATTCGCAGCCGAAAAAGCCCAGTTGGATACGCGTCAAAGCGCCCGGTGGTCAGGGTTATGCCGACACGCGCAAGATCATGCGTGACAACAATCTGGTTACGGTCTGCGAAGAAGCCGGATGCCCCAATGTCGGTGAATGTTGGAGCCAGGGCCACGCGACCATGATGATCATGGGCGAGATTTGTACTCGCGGCTGTACCTTTTGCAACATCGCCACCGGTCGCCCGGATTCGCTGGATGCGTTTGAACCGGGTCGCGTTGCTCATGCGGTTGAAAAGCTGGGGTTGAACCATGTGGTCATCACCTCTGTCGACCGCGATGACCTTGCAGATGGCGGGGCAGAGCATTTTGCGCAGACCATTCGCGCCGTGCGTCACCGGTCTCCGGGTACGACGATTGAAATACTGACGCCTGACTTTCTGAAGTGCGAGCCGTCCGTTCTAGAGGTTGTCGTTGAGGCAAAGCCAGACGTCTTTAACCATAATCTTGAAACCGTACCCGGCCTCTATCCCGAAGTGCGCCCGGGCGCGCGGTATTTCCACTCTTTGCGTCTATTGCAGCGCGTGAAAGAGCTGGATCCGTCGGTCTTTACCAAATCCGGGATCATGGTTGGTTTGGGTGAGGATGGTCAGCAGGTCCGGCAGGTCATGGATGATATGCGCGCCGCTGAAATTGATTTCCTGACCATCGGTCAATATCTGCAGCCCACGCCCAAACACCACGGAGTCGATCGGTTCGTAACGCCGGAAGAATTCGCATCCTATGAAAAGGCAGCTTATGGCAAAGGGTTCCTGATGGTGTCCGCGACACCACTGACCCGGTCGTCTTACCACGCGGGGGATGACTTTGCCCGGTTGCGTGAGGCTCGCCAGAAAAAGCTGGAACAGGGGTGACACCCGAAACGTACGCGCGGCTGACACGCCTGCGCCACGACCTGCATCAATATCCCGAACTATCCGGGCACGAGCGTGAGACCGCTGCCCGCATAACAGATCTTTTGGGGGGGTTCGGTGCGGACCATGTGCTTACCGGACTGGGAGGGCATGGCGTTGCCGCGGTTTTTGACAGTGGGCAGGCTGGGCCAACCGTTGGTATCCGGTGCGAATTGGATGGGCTGCCGATTCAAGAACTTGGCACGCACCTATATGTGTCGAAGGTTTCGGGCAAAGGGCATCTGTGTGGCCATGATGGGCACATGGCGATGGTGCTTGGCGTTGCCGAAGACCTGGCGCGTCACCGACCCCAAAAGGGTCGGGTGGTTTTGATCTTTCAACCGGCTGAAGAAACCGGGCGGGGCGCCATCGCCTTTCGCGCGGACCCTCAATTCGCGAAGATCGCGCCGGACTACGTGTTCTCTCTGCACAACCTGCCGGGGTTGGAACTTGGCGCTGTTGAGTTGTGTCAGAGTTCGGCTAACTGCGCCTCGCGCGGGATGAAAATCATCCTGACCGGCAAGACGTCCCATGCGGCTGCGCCTCAGGATGGGATTTCCCCGGCTGAGGCGATGTCCGAACTGGTTTCGAAGCTGGCGAGTTTAGGCGCAGGCGGCGCGTTGGATGCCGATTTTGCGCTGACAACTGTGACGCATGCCCGTTTGGGAGAGCCGACTTTCGGCGTCGCTCCGGGACAGGCCGAGATCTGGGTAACCTTGCGCACCGTTTCAGATGCCCGGATGCAGACGCTGATGACCGAGGCCGAGGCACTGGCGCGCCGCGCCGCATCCGCCGACAGTCTGGAGGTTGAGATCACCTATGACGATGTCTTCGAGGCCTGCGTCAATCACAGCGACGCGGTGAGCATCATCGCAACGGCCTGCGCCGAGCGTGGAGTACCGTGCCATTCAACAAAGACGCCGCAAAAGTTCTCAGAAGATTTCGGGCAATTTGGGAAAGGCGCAAAAACGGCCATGTTCTGGCTGGGGTCGGGGCAGGATCATCCGCAATTGCATAACCCTGACTATGATTTCCCAGACGCACTTATCCCGGTAGGAGTAGACGTATTTGTTGCCGCAATTCGATCACTTAATGGCTGAAACTTCAGTTTACGAGATCGCTCACTATTCCAACGGCATCAATGACTGTCTTAGTTTCATCAGATATTGACAGGATTTCGTCATCCACGCGTATATATCGCTGACCGGCGGGTAGGGGCTTCAACTTCCAGCCGTTCAGGTCATCAAGATAGTCAATATTCAGATCGTTAGGGAGTTTCTGACCTCGCGTATATCGCTTTATCTGTCCGGGCGGTACACCAACGCCATTATTGGTCTTTATCGACTTTTCGATTTTCGACTTGTCTGGGCCTTTCCCTTTGCCCTTGTTGTCTTTTGCGTCCGCAAGACCAACCGTTGCGGCGACTGCGCAAGTCGCCAGAAGCCCAATAGACATTACTTTCATAAGCAGAATCCTCCCAAGATGATCGGAGGGTAATCTGTTGTTGAGGGCGTTGTCCAATGGTATTCAATTAAGTGAATGCAAAGGTGCGCAGCAACTTTGACTATTGGAATCTGGGTCTATTTTTACCCTTCTCAGTCTTCGATAAAACGAACCTTACCAATAAATGGCAAGTTGCGATTGCGCTGTGCGTAGTCGATCCCGTAACCCACAACAAACTCATCAGGAATTTCAAACCCGATCCAGTCCGAACGGAAATCGACTTCGCGCCGGCTGGGCTTGTCCAGTAGTGCGATCGAGCGAAGTTTTCCAGGATCGCGGCTTTGCAGCAGATGAGTAACATGGTTCAGCGTGTGCCCGGTGTCGACGATATCCTCGACTACCAGAACGTCGCGACCCTCAATAGCGCCGCGCAGGTCTTTTAGAATGCGGACTTCCCGGCTGCTTTCCATCGCATCCCCGTAGGATGACGCCTCAAGGAAATCCACTTCAATGGGCAAGTCCAATTCGCGCACCAGATCGGCGATAAAGACAAAGCTACCACGCAGCAGGCCGACAACAACCAGCTTGTCGGTTCCGTCGAATTCGGCAGTGATTTCGCGGCAAAGTTCTTCGATCCTGGCGGCAATGGCCTTTGCCGAGATCATCTCATCAATCACATATCCGCGCTGGCTCATCACTGCCCCCTTGATCTTTGGCGCGCAACATACGACATGACGCGCCATTGTCACCTGCAAAAACCGGACGCCATGCCTATACATTCGGAAACGCGACACCTGCCTTACACTGCGCAACAGATGTACGATCTGGTTGCCGATGTAGCAAAGTATCCCGAGTTTTTGCCCTGGTGTGCGGCTGCACGTGTCCGACGCTCATATGCAGCAGGAGAGGCACAGGTGATGGAAGCTGACCTGATCATTTCGTTCAAAGTGTTCCGCGAACGCTTTGGCAGCCGGGTTACCCTGTTTGCCGAACAACGCCGGATCGACACGGAATATCTGGATGGGCCCTTCAAATACATGAAGTCGGACTGGCATTTCGAGGACGCGGCAGAAGGCGGGTGCAACGTTTCGTTCCATGTTGATTTTGAATTCAAGAATGCCATTCTTCAGGGTATCATCGGAGTGGTCTTCAATGAGGCGATGCACAGGATCGTGAGGGCGTTCGAGGGCCGGGCAGAGGAATTGTACAGCTAAGTCTTTACCCGAAAGCGGCGCTTGCTAGACTGCGCCACATGACTGATTTTACCACAGCATTGGCCGATTTTGCCTCGGGGCCTGTTGCGACCTCGTCAGAGGCCCGTCTCGTAACCTCTCTGTCTGCGCTGGATTGGGTAGCTGTTGGCCGCGTCGGTGTTAGCGAACCCGTATCTCAGACCGTGCGCGCGCTGGTTCTGGATGAAGGGGGCAACCCGCAGGCCCATCTATTTGGCGGGGGGCTGGCTCCCGTCAGGGCAGCTGGTTTGGTTAACGGAACCATTTCCCACGCTTTGGATTATGATGACACGCATTTTGCGCATATCGGGCACCCTTCGGTCGCGGTTATGCCTGCGGCCTTTGCCCTTTGTGATTGGGACGACCGGATTCTTGTCGATGTCCTTGAGGCCGCTCTTGTCGGGATGGAGGTTTCGATCCGCGTAGGGCTTTGGCTGGGGCGTACGCATTACCAGGGCGGGTTCCATCAGACCGCGACGTCAGGTGCCTTTGGTGCGGCGGTCGCCGCTGGCCGGGTGCTGCGGTTCGATACGGAAAAGATGCGCCGGGTTCTTGGTCTGGCTGCCACCCGCGCCGCAGGGCTGAAAGCTCATTTCGGCACGATGGGAAAGCCCTATAATGCTGGGCTAGCTGCCGCTGCAGGGGTTGAGGCTGCGCTGTTGGTGTCCAAGGGGTTTGATCCCAACTCGGATGCGCTTGAGGGGCCCTATGGTTTTGGTGCAACCCATATGGGTCAGTCCGAACAGGCCGCTGCTCTGGATGGAATCGGAGAGACGTGGCTGTTCAAAGATGTAAGCCATAAGTTTCATGCCTGCTGTCATGGGTTGCACGCCGCATTAGAGGCTGCACGTGACCTGGATATTGCTGAACCCGAAGTAGCCGAGATCAGGATCAGGACCCACCCGCGCTGGATGTCAGTGTGTAATCAAACCTCTCCGACCACCGGGTTGGGGGCCAAGTTTTCCTACCGGACGGTTATTGCTATGCAAGCGCTGGGATATGACACAGCCTTGCCAGACAGTTTTTCGGATAAGGTATGTGCGGATAGGCGCCTGCAATCGCTGCGGGACCGGATTTCAGTCGAAGCCGATGAGTCGCTGTCTGAAACTCAAGCGGATCTGTCTTTGCTGCGCCGCGATGGGGCACGTAAACAGGCCAGCCACGATTTGCTTGGCCCTATGACATTGGCCGACCGGGAAGACCGGGTCAGAAGCAAGGCGGCCAAGCTGATCGGTGCCGAGGACGCAGACGCGATCTGGTCGATGCTGCGTACCGGTGGCCGCACCCGTGATCTGGCGAAAATGCTGGCGCGTTAGACGACGCGCCAGTGCAAGGGGAACCCGGGTTCGAATACTGTTACCGGGCCGTCGTCAGTTTCGATCTTGTCGGGATATTCAACGGGGTCGCCCTTGGTAAGGGTGATGGTTTCTTTATTCACCGGCAGGCCATAAAACGCAGGTCCGTTCAATGATGTGAACCCTTCCAGCTTGTCCAGCGCATCCGCTTTGTCAAACATCTCGGCCACCAGGGACATGGTGTTTGTGGCGGTGAAACATCCCGCACAGCCACAGGCCATTTCCTTGTTTGCATCTGTGTGTGGCGCGCTGTCGGTGCCAAGGAAGTAGCAAGACATCCCAGAAGTTGCGGCGCTCATCAAAGCCTGGCGATGGGTCTCGCGCTTGGCCACGGGTAGGCAGTAGTAATGCGGTTTGATCCCGCCCACCAGGATGTGATTGCGGTTGATGATCAGGTGATGGGCCGTGATTGTTGCAGCAAGATCATCTCCACCGGATTGCGCATAAATCGCACCCTGAGCCGTCGTGATGTGTTCCATCACCACCCGCAAACCAGGAGTCGCCTGGCGCAGTGGATCAAGTATCGTATCGATGAAAACCTCTTCGCGGTCGAAAATGTCGACCTCGGCATCGGTGACTTCACCATGGACACACATCGGCAGACCGATCTCAGCCATTCTCTCAAGCACCGGGCGGACCTTGTCGAAATCACGCACGCCCGAGGCGGAATTGGTGGTTGCGCCTGCGGGATACAGCTTTACGGCCTTGATCAGCCCACTTGCATGGGCTGCGGCGACATCCTCGGCGTCGGTGTCTTCGGTCAGGTACAAGGTCATCAGTGGCTCGAACGGCATGCCTTCGGGCAGGGCGGCCAGAATGCGGTCGCGATATGCGGCGGCCTGATCGCCGCGCACAACTGGCGGAACGAGGTTTGGCATAATGATCGCTCGGGCAAAATGGCGTGCGGTTTCGGGCAGAACGGCCTGCAACATGGCGCCATCGCGCAAATGCAGATGCCAGTCATCGGGGCGGCGAATGGTCAGCGTATCAGTCATGCGCACCCGCTAGCACAGCCTCGGCCAAAGACCAACCAAACCGTGAGGATCTGGTGCAAAAACTTCACCTATTTGCGGCGATGGCGTCTGGGTGGCGGGGCCGGGGCCTTGACGCCCCTGCGCTTGCATGACCTGTTAAGCAACGAAAGAAAGAGGGTTCCATGACGCAGCAAGATTCCATTGATACCGTGCAGCAGATGCTGGGCTCACAGGGTTACGTATGCGGTCGAGCCTTGGCGACAGTGGTGTTTTTGTCGCTTAAACTGGGCCGCCCGCTATTTCTTGAGGGTGAGGCAGGTGTCGGGAAAACCGAGATTGCCAAAGCACTGGCCGCTGGTCTGAACCGTCGCCTGATCCGCCTGCAGTGTTATGAAGGGCTGGACGCCTCCTCGGCGGTTTACGAATGGAATTTCCCGGCGCAAATGGTTGCGATCCGAACCGCCGAAGCCTCGGGCGGCGCTGACCGGGGTTCGTTGCAGACCGAATTGTTTTCTGACGACTACCTGATCGAGCGTCCGTTGTTGCAGGCCATGCGTCCGGATGAAAACGGGGCACCCGTCCTGTTGATTGATGAACTTGACCGCACGGATGAACCGTTTGAGGCCTTCCTGCTGGAAGCGCTCAGCGATTTTCAGGTCACCATCCCCGAATTGGGCACTGTCAAAGCGCCGGAGCCACCGATTGTCATCGTTACATCGAACCGAACGCGAGAGGTGCATGACGCCCTGAAACGCCGTTGCTTGTACCATTGGGTCGATTACCCGGATTTTGACCGTGAAATTGAAATTCTGAACGCCCGCGCACCCGAGGTCGCCGAGGCGCTAAGCCGAGAGGTCGTCGCCTTTGTCCAACACCTGCGCACAGAGGATCTGTTCAAGAAACCAGGCGTGGCCGAGACGATCGACTGGGCCAAATGCCTGCTGGCGCTGGACGTCATCAACCTTAGCCCCGAAGTGATCGGCGACACGCTGGGAGCGATCCTGAAATATCAGGACGATATCCAGCAACTGCAAGGGTCCGAGGCGAAACGCATTCTGGATGAAGCCAAGGCGTCGCTGGAACCTGCCTGATGGCTGAACAGCTCCCTCTCGAAATCCCCGACAACCCAAAACTGGCGCAGAATATCACTCATTTCGCGCGGGCTTTGCGCAAGGCAGGGCTGCCGATTGGCACCGGGCGGGTTGTGGATGCGATCCGGGCGGTTCAGGTTGCGGGCTTCTCGGAAAAGCGGGATTTTTACTGGACGTTGCACGCTTGTTTCGTGACCCGACCCGAGCATCGGGCAGTATTTGCGCAGATTTTCCGCATGTATTGGCGCGACCCACGTTACATGGAACACATGATGTCCATGATGCTGCCCGCGATCCGCGGCGTTCAGGAAGAGCGCAAGGCCGAAGCTGCAGAGAAACGCGCGGCCGAGGCTCTGCTGGACGGCGTCGAACGGGACTTGCCTGACAACACTGACATCGAGGAAGAAACTGAGCTGGAGATAGATGCGTCGCGGACCGCGTCCTCGGAAGAACGGTTGCGCAATCTAGACTTTGAGCAAATGAGCACCGAAGAAATTGCTTTGGCCAAGCGCATTCTGGCACAGCTCAAATTGCCGGTAAAACCAATCGAGTCGCGCCGAGGCCAAGCCAGCCAACTTGGGCATCGGGTCGACCGCGCCCGCACGCTGCGCGCATCCATGCGGCAGGGTGGTGAACTGCGGGACATCGCGTATTTGAAGCCGAAACAACGGTGGCCGAACCTTGTCGTTCTCTGCGATATCTCAGGATCTATGAGCCAGTACTCTCGTATCATCCTGCATTTCCTGCATGCGGTTTCAAACGTCAAGGGCGCGGGGTGGGCCAAGGTTCATGCGTTTACCTTCGGCACGAGGTTGACGAATATCACCCGGCACCTGCGCCAACGCGATGTAGATGCTGCCCTGTCGGCGGCAGGGGCCGAGGCGCAAGATTGGGAGGGTGGCACGCGGATCGGGGAATGCCTGCACGCTTTTAACCGTGACTGGTCGCGTCGGGTTCTGGGGCAGGGTGCGGTGGTGTTGTTGATTACGGATGGTCTGGATCGGGGCGAACCCGAGGTGCTTGGAAAAGAAATCCAGCGCCTGCATCTGTCAGCCCGCCGTTTGATCTGGCTGAACCCTTTGTTGCGTTGGGATGGCTTTGCGCCAAAAGCGCAGGGGGTGGCGGCGATGCTTCCCCATGTTGACAGCTTTCGGGCCGGTCATTCCATTGCGTCGCTGGAAGATCTGGCCAAAGTCATCTCAAAACCGGATGACATGGGTGAGAAAGCGCGGTTGATGGCCGCGCTTTCGAAGTAGGTCTCAACCAAGCTGTTCTTCGTTGCACTTACGCGCCATTTCCATCGCTTTGTACGTACCGGTCAGATCAACGGTGAAGGCGAATTCTTTTTCGGGGAACACAACCATAACTTTCTGTTTGGCAAGGTCTTCGGCAAACTTGGGGTCATCCGACAGCACATAGCCACCCGAATAGCCTTTGGTGATGTTGCCCTTCATGCCGGTGGCTTCTCCAAGATACAGGTTTTCGCCCAGCAGGATCGCCACAGCCTCGGTTTCGCCACGCTTGATGTTGGTTTCAGCTTTGGTGAATACGCCAACATATCCCACGCCGCGGTCTTCGGTCAGGCCCATCTGAACCACGTTTTCCGCGTCATCAACAGCTTCGATCAGGCAGGATTTCTTGTCTTCGTCGATGAAGATTTTCCATCCGTCCACTTCGCCATAGCGCAGGAAGGTATCTGCGCTGGCCACTGTCGCTGCTAGCATTCCCAATACTGATCCGAGTGTAATAATGTGTTTCAAGTCTCTGTCTCCTTTTGAAAATAATCTGCGTCACAGCTGCGCATGATCCGCGTTTAGGTCAGAATCGGGAGGGCTGGCAATCAATGCTTGGGATGTTCGGCTGAAACCCGCGGGGCTTTGCATAGCATTTGGAATTTCTTTCAAGGCCCATGAGTTAGCCAGATGGCTTACTTTTCATCCTGCCAAACCTGCCTATGTTGGTGCGGGAAACGCCAGGAGGGCGATATGGACAGATTCGACAACAGCCCCGAGACTGCTCTGGATTGGTATGAAACGGGAAAGCCAGTTGCGCTGGCTACGGTTGTTCAGACTTGGGGCAGTGCCCCCAGACGTGTTGGCGCTCAGCTTGTGATAGCAGGTGATGGCCGCTTTGAGGGGTCAGTATCGGGTGGTTGTGTCGAAGGTGCGGTTGTTGTCGAGGCGTTGGAAGCGATCGAAGAGGGTGAAGCGCGCCTACTTGAATTCGGGGTCAGTGACGAAGATGCTTTTGCGGTCGGGCTGGCCTGTGGCGGATCAATTCGGGTACTGGTCGAACCTATTGGATCGGTCCTTCCTGAAAGCATATTGCGCGATCTGGTCGCTGCACGCGCTCAGCGCGAGCCTGTGGCTTATGAAGTGAATATCGAATCCGGCCATCGTGCGTTGCAGCGCGATCGTTATCCCGAACGCATGCGCATGGACCGGTCCGGTTTCGAAGAGGATGCGAAGACATTTGTTTCGGTCCACAATCCGCCCTTGCGGTTGATAGTGGTCGGGGCCGTTCATATTGCTCAGGCCCTGGTCCCGATGGCGCGAATTGCGGGGTACGACCCTGCGATTGTGGATCCGCGAGATGCGTTTGCAACCGCCGCAAGATTCCCTCAGGAAACCGTGCTGACGGATTGGCCGGATGAGGCCGTTGCAAAGCTTGGAATGGATGCGCGAACGGCTGTTGTCTTGCTGACCCATGATCCAAAACTGGATGATCCCGCGTTAGAGGCCGCCCTGAGAGCCGGTGTGTTCTATATTGGGGCGCTGGGGTCTAATCGAACGCATGCGAAACGCGTCACCCGGATGAAAGAAGCCGGATTTACTGAAGGGCAGATTTCACAGATTCACGGTCCCGTAGGCTTGGATATCGGTGCCGCCGATCCTGCGGAAATTGCGGTTTCCATATTGGCCGAAATGACCGCGGTGTTGCGGGGCAAAGCATGAAGTTTGGCTCGGTTCCTCTGCGCGAGGCCGCCGGTGCAATTCTGGCGCATTCAGTGAAAGCCCAAGACACAAAGCTGCGTAAGGGCCTTTTGCTCACGCAAACTTATCTGGATGAAATGGCCGCCGCCGGGTTGACCTCGGTCACTGTTGCGCAGCTGGAACCCGGTGATTGTCACGAAAACGACGCTGCCCGGAGTTTGGCAGAGGCTTTGGCCCCGGACCCGGCAACCGTGGGATTGCGCGTCACCGAGCCGTTCACAGGGCGCGTTAACCTCTTGGCGAGAGGCCCCGGAGTCGCTGTTCTGGACGTACAGGCGCTGGAAGCGTTCAACTTGGTTAACCCGATGATTACCGTGGCCACAGTTCCCCAATATCAACAGATGGGATCAGGCGGGATGGTGGCGACAATTAAAGTCATTTCTTATGCCGTCCCCGGCGAAGATGTGGTGCGTGCCTCGGCGCTGGCACAAGGGGCGGTGCGCCTGTCTGGCCCGGTGTTTCGCAGTGCTGGCCTGATCGTCACAGACATCCCCGGAGGTGTTTCGAACGACAAGGGTATTGCCGCAATCCGAGGGCGAGTCGAAGCCCTGGGTATGGGTTTGGATGACATTCGGGTGGTGCCACATGAGATTCAGGCGCTGTCTGCTGCATTGACGGGCGTTAAAGGGGATATTGTCCTGATCTTGACGGGCTCAGCAACTTCGGATGCACATGATGTCGCGCCGCAGGCCGTTCGTGTTGCAGGCGGTCAGGTGGATCGGTTTGGAATGCCGGTAGATCCGGGCAACCTGTTGTTCACCGGTCTGCTGGACGCCAGACCTGTAATCGGTTTGCCGGGGTGTGCGCGTTCTCCCGCACTGAACGGTGCGGATTGGGTTTTGTCGCGCGTGGCTTGCGGGATTGAAACGACAGCGGCGCATATTGCAGGCATGGGGGTCGGTGGATTGCTCAAGGAAATCCCGACCCGGCCACAGCCACGCGCATCTATCAAGCGGTAAGGCGTTTGACATCAATTTAAGACCCAGATCGGGCCGCTTTGTTCGGCATTGTGATCTGTCCTAAACGGCGCCCTGCGAAATTTTTGTTCTCAAACAATAAGTCCCGTGTTTAACTCGACAGAGAAAAATATGACATGGGAGGAACTTATGACACAGGTCACCATGACCGTGAACGGGAGGTCTGTTAGCGGTGAGGTCGAGGGTCGGACGTTGTTGTCTGGATTTTTACGTGATCATCTGTCGCTGACCGGAACGCATGTTGGATGTGACACGGCGCAATGTGGGGCGTGTGTTGTTCATGTGAATGGCGCGGCGGTGAAGTCGTGCAACATGCTTGCGCTGGAAGCGGACGGGTCCGAGGTCGACACGATTGAGGGCCAGGCCGCTGAGGATGGGTCTTTGAACGTGATTCAGCAGGCGTTTCAGGATCATCACGGGTTGCAATGCGGGTTTTGTACGCCTGGCATGGTGATGAGCGCCGCCGCCTTGCTGAAAGAGAACCCGCGCCCGAGCGAAGCCGAGGTTCGAAAGTATCTGGAAGGCAACCTGTGCCGCTGCACAGGCTATCACAACATTGTCAAAGCGATCATGGCCGCATCGGGCCAGGACGTAAGCGGCATCGCTGCCGAGTAATACCGACGTAGAGAATTTTCGACGAAAATTCTTTTTCAGGGAGGAGAACAAGCAATGCCCAAAGACAGTGGCATCGGAGCCAGTTCCAAACGGCGCGAGGACGTGCGCTTTTTAACCGGAGCAGGCAATTACACCGACGATATCAACGTTCATGGCCAGGCCTATGTGCATTTTCTGCGGTCCGACATCGCGCATGGCCGGATCAAAAGCATCGACACCTCGGCTGCCGAGGCCATGCCCGGCGTGGTCAAAGTGTTCACCGGCAAGGATTTCGAAGGCGTGGGCGGCATGCCCTGTGGCTGGGAAGTGACCGACAAGCACGGCGCACCGATGCAGGAACCTCCGCATCCCATTTTGGCACAGGGCAAAGTGCGCCATGTGGGCGATCCGATTGCTGCTGTGGTCGCCGACAGCCTGGAACAGGCCCGCGACGCGGCTGAGGCGATCGAGCTTGATATCGAGGAGCTGCCCGCCGTGATCGACATGAAGGCCGCCGCGCAAGAAGGCGCGACGCTGGTCCATGACGATCTGAAAAACAACATCTGCTATGATTGGCAGCTGGGCGAAACCGATGATGCCAAGGTCAATGAGGTCTTTGCCAATGCGGCCCATGTCACCACGCTGGATCTGGTGAACAACCGTCTGGTTGCCAATCCGATGGAGCCGCGTGTGGCGGTGGGCGAGTACAGCCGCGGCACCGAAGAATACACACTTTATACCACGTCGCAGAACCCGCATGTGATCCGCCTGTTGATGTGTGCCTTTGTTCTGGGCCTGCCCGAACACAAGGTGCGCGTGGTCGCGCCGGATGTGGGTGGCGGCTTTGGCACCAAGATCTTTCACTATGCCGAAGAGGCATTCTGCACCTTCGCCGCCAAGGCTTGTAACCGTCCGGTCAAATGGACCTCGAGCCGGTCCGAGGCGTTCATGTCTGACGCGCATGGGCGCGACCATGTCGGACAGATCGAACTGGCGCTGGATGCGGACAATAACTTTATCGGTCTGCGCACCAACACCTATGCAAATATGGGTGCGTATCTGTCGACCTTCTCCAGCTCGGTACCGACATGGCTGCACGGGACGCTGATGGCGGGCAACTACAAGACGCCGGTCATTCAGGTCAACGTCAAGGCGATGTTCACCAATACGGTCCCGGTGGATGCCTATCGCGGCGCGGGCCGTCCTGAGGCGACGTTCCAGTTGGAGCGGGTCGTGGACAAGGCAGCGCGTGAACTGGGTGTCGATCCGATCGCCCTGCGCCGGCAGAACTTCATCACCCAGTTCCCCTATGACACACCGGTGGCGCTGACCTATGACACAGGCGATTATAATGGGACGATGGACAAGCTTGAGGCCGCTGCTGATCTGGCAGGCTTTGCCGCGCGTCGCGCTGAAAGCGAAGCCAAGGGCAAGCTGCGGGGTCTGGGCGTCAACTGTTATATCGAGGCTTGCGGTATCGCGCCGTCGAACATCGTTGGCATGCTGGGGGCCCGTGCGGGTCTGTATGATGCGGCAACTGTGCGGGTGAATGCCACCGGCTCGATCAGCGTCATGGTAGGTGCCCATAGCCACGGGCAGGGGCATGAAACGGCTTTCCCGCAGGTTGTGGCGGACATGATCGGTATCGACGAGTCGATGATCGAGATCGTGCATGGCGACACGTCGAAGATTCCGTTTGGCATGGGCACCTATGGCTCGCGGTCTTTGGCAGTCTGTGGATCGGCGATGGTCAAGGCAACCGAGAAGGTGATCGACAAGGCCAAGAAGATCGCGGCGCATCTGTTGGAGGCGTCCGAGGCTGATATCGAGCTGAAGGACGGTCAGTTCAGCGTGGCAGGGACCGACAAGTCGGTGGCCTGGGGTGATGTCACCCTGACGGCCTATGTGCCGCATAACTTTCCGCTGGAGGTCGAGCCCGGGCTGGAGGAGACCGCCTTTTATGACCCGGCCAACTTTACCTTCCCGGCTGGCGCCTATGCCTGTGAGGTCGAGGTTGACCCCGAAACCGGCCGGGTCACCATCGAAGCCTTCACTGCCGCTGATGACTTTGGCAATATCGTCAACCCGATGATCGTGGATGGTCAGGTGCATGGCGGCATCGGTCAGGGCATCGGTCAGGCATTGCTTGAAAACTGTGCCTATGACGAAAACGGTCAGCTGCTGAGCGCATCCTTCATGGACTATGCCATGCCGCGTGCCGATGATGTGCCGTTCTATGCGGTGGACCATTCCAGCCAGACGCCCTGTACGCATAACCCGTTGGGTGTGAAGGGCTGTGGTGAGGCCGGGGCAATCGGTTCACCACCTGCGGTGGTCAACGCGGTGCTGGATGCGTTGAATTCAGGCGGCAAAGCCATCGATCATATCGATATGCCGGTGAGTCCATCGCGTGTCTGGACCGCGATGCACGGGTGAGAGGTTGGGGTGCGAGGGGTCAACCCCTCGCGCTCCCCGAGATATTTATAGCCAGATGAAGGGCGGATCAGCGCCTTTCGGAAAGGAAGACGAAATGTACAATTTCGAATTTGAGAAACCCTCGACCATAGCCGACGCGGTTGCCGCTTTAGGGGCTGAGGATGCGCAGGCGTTGGGTGGTGGGCAAACCCTGATCCCGACGCTGAAACAACGATTGGCTGCGCCATCGGCACTCGTCTCGCTCAGCGGAATTCCCGAAATGCAGGGCGTCTGTGTTGGGGATGACGGGTCGGTTTCTATCGGTGGCGCAACGCCGCATGCAGTTGTTGCGCAAGAGGCGGCGGGATCATACCCGGCGCTGGCGGCATTGGCCGGTCAGATCGGTGATCCGGCGGTGCGCAACCGCGGCACGATTGGCGGCTCGGTTGCGAATAACGATCCGGCGGCCTGTTACCCGGCGGGTGTGCTCGGATCCGGGGCCACGATCGTGACCAACGCCCGTCAGATTGCGGCGGATGCGTTTTTTGATGGCATGTTCTCGACCGCACTGGATGAGGGTGAGATCATCACATCCATCCGCTTTCCGGTGCCACAGGCCGCGAGCTATCAGAAGTTCTTGCAGCCAGCCTCGCGCTTTGCGTTGGTGGGTGTCTATCTGGCACGGTTCGCCGATGGTGTGCGTGTGGCGGTCACAGGCGCCAGCGAGGATGGGGTGTTCCGCTGGTCCGAAGCAGAACAGGCGCTGAATACTGAATTCCGACCGGACGCGTTGATGGGGCGGAACATCACCCCGGCCAACATGATCGGCGATCTTCATGGCAGCAAAGCGTATCGCGCGCATCTGGTCAGTGTGATGACCAAGCGGGCTGTGCTGGCCTGCATGTAAGTAAATCGGCTTTTAGTCGCAAAGCCTCGGGGTGTGTCCCTCGGGGCTTTTTCTATTTTCGGCGAATTTTCGGAAGCTTGTTTGGCTGCCAATAGGATCCGGTATCTTCGCGCGCCTTTTGATAGGCCTCAACGCGGTGCGCTGCTGTTTTGCCACCGGCGTCAAATAAATGGCCGATGAGACATTCCAACACAGCCATGACACCGGTAAAGCTCGAGGTGTGATGTTGTGACCTTGTGCTGACGTTAAAGGCGACATCCGGCTCGACACCCGGCGCAATGACTTCGCTGTCCGAGATCAGGATGACCCGAAGCCCCTTTTCCCGGGCGAACCTTATGGATTTAATCGTCTCCGCAGAATAGGGGCTGACCGTGATTGCCAGCAGGCAATCCTTGTCATCCGCGTCCAGCAGATCATCAGTGGCCGAGCCAATGTGGCGGGGGATCAACTGAATGCCCGGGTGCGCCATGCGCCCGTTATAGGAGAAATAATAGGCCAGCGCGTAACTAGCACGAGTGGCTGTTACGAAGCACCGGCGGGACCCGAGTATATGTTCAATGGCCAGATGCGCTGTGTCGGGCCTCATCAATCGCAGCGACCTGACAACGACATTCTGTTCGTTGCGGGCAAGCTTGGCTTGAAGTTGACCATGGGCTCCTTCAGCGTGCATGTGGGTTTGCCAGGCAGGGCCAAGGAATTCTTCGTTATCCGTCGCTAGATTTTGACGGAACGGAGAGCGAAAGGCCTGAAACCCACCATAGCCCATATACTGGGCAAGCCTGACAAGGACATTTGCACTGACACCGATCCTCTCGGCAGTTACCCGTATCGGGTCGAGGCCAAAATCCGCGGGGTGATCTATGATGTATTTGGCTGCCGCCTGAAGTCTGGGCGGCATCTGGTCGATGTTTTTCCTCAAGTTATCTGTCAGCTGGCGTTGGGTCTCTGCCATGAAAGAACATATGTTATGAAAGAAGGAAGTGTAAAACATAGGCCGCTTGCATAGATGCGGCAACAGGTAATCGGGGGCAGGGAATGTCACAGCATCGGTCGAAATCTGAACCCTACATTCTGGCGGCGCCCAATGGTGCGCGCCGAGGTGCGGCAGATCACCCAGCCCTGCCTGTCACAACCTCGCAAATTCTTGAAGCGGCCAGAGCATGCCATGAGGCCGGTGCGGCCGGTCTTCATCTGCACATTCGGGACACTGAAGGCCGTCACTCTTTGGACGCGGGACAGTATCTGGAAACACTTGCCGAACTTCGGCGGAGGGTTCCGGCCCTGGACATCCAGATCACAACCGAGGCGGCAGGGATTTTTGATGTAAGCAGCCAGTTCGAATGTCTGAGGAAGGTTAGACCGGCTTGGACGTCGATCTCGGTCCGCGAAATCGCGCGCGATAACGATCTGGCTGACCGGATCTATGGTCTTTGCGCGGATCAGGGGACGCGGGTTCAGCATATTCTTTACGACGCTGAAGATGCGGCCCTATTAACAAGGTGGCAAAAGCGTGGTGTTGTGCGCGAACAGCAATCCGACCGTTTGCTTGTTCTCGGGCGCTATCGGACTGATCAGGAATCAAAGCCCTCGGATCTGGATGCGTTTCCTGACGGGGATTCGCCTTGGATGATCTGTGCCTTTGGAAAACGAGAGCATGACTGTCTGGTACATGCGGCGTCCTTGGGCGGTGATGTCCGGGTCGGATTTGAAAACAGCATCGCAGACCGGAACGGAGACACTTGGGACAATAACGCCGCCTCAGTCGCGGCCCTTGTCGCCAGATTGAAAGAGGATAGATCATGAGCCACGTTTTCCCACGCCATACGAAATCTCAGCTGCCAGTCGCGGTTGGCGGCGAAGGCTGCTATCTGATCGATGCTGACGGTAAGCGGTATCTGGATTGCGGTGATGCTGCTGTGTCCTGTCTTGGCCACTCTAACAGGGCGGTGATCGAGGCGGTTCAAGGCCAGGTTGAAAAGATCGCCTTTGCGCATACCGGGTTTATGACGTCCGAGCCTGCCGAAGCCCTAGCGGACCTTCTGATTGATCATGCGCCCGGGGATTTGGATCGCGTTTATTTCGTATCCGGAGGGTCCGAAGCAACAGAGGCCGCCATCAAACTGGCGCGGCAGTATTTTCTTGAGATCGGTCAGCCCGAGCGCCGCCACGTCATCGCGCGCCGCCAAAGCTATCATGGAAACACTTTGGGGGCCTTGTCAGCGGGGGGAAATGCCTGGCGCCGTGCGCAATTCGCACCGATGCTGATCGAAATGACCCATATCGCGCCCTGCTACGAATATGCCGAAAAGCAAGATGGTGAGAGCAGCCACGCCTATGGTCAACGGGTGGCCGACGAGTTGGAGGCCGAAATTTTGCGTCTTGGCCCAGAAACCGTCATGGCGTTTATGGCCGAGCCAGTCGTGGGGGCAACGCTGGGGGCGGTCCCGGCGGTCGAAGGGTATTTTAGGCGCATACGTGAAATCTGTGATCAATATGGCGTTTTGCTGATCCTCGATGAGGTCATGTGCGGTATGGGGCGCACCGGGCATTTGTTTGCCTGCGATCACGATGGAATTGCCCCGGATATTCTGTGCATCGCCAAGGGTTTGGGGGCGGGTTATCAACCCATCGGCTCAATGTTGTGTACGAGCCGGATATATAAGGCGATCCAAAATGGGTCAGGGTTTTTCCAGCACGGGCATACCTATGTCGGCCATCCGGTGGCAACTGCGGCGGCATTGGCGGTGCTGAAGGAATTGACGAGCCAACAATTGCCCCAGCGCGCCGATTTTATGGGGCATAGACTGCAATATGCGCTGGAAACTGCGTTCAGCGAGCACCCTAATGTCGGCGATATTCGGGGCCGCGGGCTGTTCCGCGGTATCGAGCTGGTCTCGGATCGGGCCGGAAAAACACCGTTTGATCCCTCACTTGGTCTCGCGGGCAAGATC
Organism: Ruegeria sp. CDSC079; assembly: GCF_059610505.1. Classification (NCBI taxonomy): domain Bacteria; kingdom Pseudomonadati; phylum Pseudomonadota; class Alphaproteobacteria; order Rhodobacterales; family Roseobacteraceae; genus Ruegeria; species Ruegeria sp. CDSC079. The sequence continues at coordinate 279,433 of NZ_JBXWNT010000006.1, read as the reverse complement.
AAGAAGGCGGCGTTAAACGCTGGTCTGATCTGTTACCCCATGTCTGGCACGCGCGATGGTCGAAGTGGCGACCATATTCTGTTGGCACCGCCTTTCATAATCGACGACGCACAGATTGAGGAATTGGTTGAAAAGCTGGAGGCCGCACTCAAAGCCGCGATCTGACGCTCTTTTGATCTGACTTTCTCTTTTTACTCAATAGGGTATCGACAAAAGGTCAATTCCTGAAGGAGCGATGATGATTGTCGACATCTGGAAGAGTTTTCGGGACTTGCCCGCCTGGGTACAGATCTGGTTGGTGGTGCTCATCCCGACCAATCTGGCACCTCTGGCGTATCTGGATCAGCCAAATGGTATTCTAATCGCAGCACTCTCAATCGGTGGGATGGCATTGAATCTTCCGATCATGCTGGCGACACGAGGGATGAGCAAAGCGATGGCATTTCCGCATCTAATATGTTGGGTGCCAATGGTTTTCGTCGTGATCGCAGTATTTGCAAGCGAAGCCGAACTGGCGACCGGATATGCGAAATTTCTGGTGTTTCTACTGGTTATTGACCTGATTTCGCTGGCATTTGATGTGAATGACGCAAGGGTCTGGTTCAAAAGCCGAAGCGCAAAATAAAACCCCCTCAATCCGAGGGGGTTTCGAATAACTCAGTTGTCGCAGGGCTTACTTCTGCGGCAGCGGGCCGATCATCATGATCATCTGACGGCCTTCCATCTTGGGCATGTTCTCGACCTTGCCGATTTCCTTGGTGTCCACGGCAACACGTTCCAGCAGCTCACGGCCCAGATTCTGGTGTGCCATCTCACGACCACGGAAGCGCAGAGTCACCTTTACCTTGTCGCCGTTTTCAAGGAATTTGAACACGTTGCGCATTTTGACTTCATAGTCATGAGTATCGGTGTTGGGCCGGAACTTGACCTCTTTCACCTCAATGACTTTTTGCTTTTTGCGCGCTTCGGCCTCGCGTTTCTGTGTTTCGTATTTGAATTTACCAAAGTCCATGATTTTGCAAACCGGAGGGTTTGCATTCGGCGAAATCTCGACCAGATCCAGGCCGGCTTCGTCCGCGAGTTGCATGGCTTTGGCGGGATGAACCACCCCGACATTTTCACCTTCGGCGCCGATAAGGCGAATTTCGGGGGCACGGATCTTATCATTGACGCGCGGGCCGGTGTCTCTCTGAGGCGGCGCGTTGTGAGGTCTGCGAGCTATGGGTTCATTCCTTTGATGATTGCAGAATTTCAAGCCCGGAATTTAGACTGGGCTGCGGGACGTTTCAAGCGGCATAAGTGACCACCAGCGTGAATTTCCCATGATATTCCCGCGTTTTTGCCGATCTGATGTCGCATATCAGACCGGCAAACCGGATTAGCCAACAAAGGCCTTTTCAATGACGAATTCCTTGGGGTCGGAATTTGCGCCTTCGCGCAGTCCGAAATCCTCGAGGATTTTTTTGATATCCAGGTTGAAAGCCAATGATCCGCAAACCATCGCGCGGTCCGTATCCGGCTGGATGCCGCGCTCAATCCCCAGATCGGCAAATACTGTGCCGTCTTTCAACAGCTCGGTAATGCGGCCCATTTTGGGGCTCTGTTCGCGTGTGGTGGTCGGGTAGTAACGAATCTTGTCCGCAAAACCTTCGCCCATCAGCTCAGCCAGCATTTCGTCCTGGCGAATGTCTTCGATCAGCTGACGACCATATTCCAGCTCGGCCACTTCGCGGCAGGTATGAGTGATGATGATCTCGTCATAATCCTCATAGGTCTGCGGTTCGCGCAGCAGTGAGGCGAAGGGTGCAAAGCCGGTGCCGGTGGCAAAGAACCACAGGCGCTTACCGGGCAGCAGGGCGTCATGGACCAGCGTGCCAACCGGCTTGGGCCGCAGGATGATCTGATCGCCTGGTTTGATGTGCTGAAGTTTCGAAGTCAGCGGGCCGTCCTGTACCTTGATCGAATAGAACTCAAGCTCCTCATCCCAGGACGGCGAGGCGATGGAATAGGCGCGCAGCAGGGGTTTGCCGTTGTCGCCCAGCAGGCCGATCATCACAAACTCGCCCGAGCGGAACCGCAAGGACGCGGGGCGCGACACTTTGAATGAGAACAGGCTGTCAGTCCAATGCTTGACGTCTGTCACAGTCTGGGCGTCCGGCAGAACGGGGGCCTTCACGGCGGTTGCTTCGGTCACGGGTTTCATCTCTGTCATCGTTTCACTGCCGGTGGAGTAAACCGACATCTCCGTTTAATCTTTGATCCAAGTCAGGAAAAGGGGGCTCTTGCCCCTACGTTCCTATTTGAGGCTGCGAAAGGCGATTTTAGCCGCGCAGGCGGGCCTGATAGTTGTTGTCCTGCCAGTTGGCGCGAGCCACCCATTGATCTTCGGGCTGACGATCGGCCAGAGTGTCTTCAATCTCGACCTCATCAAAGCCGCTGCGCCGCGCCATGGCATACTGGTCGGCCAAGACATGGCCTTTGGCGCGCAAGCGACCGGTATAGCCTTTCAGGCGCAGGGTCCGCGCGATGGTAAAGCCGCGCCCATCCGCAAAGGACGGGAAATCGACGCGCACCATCTTGGCGCTGCCCAGCCGTTCGGCAAGTTCATCCGGATCCGTGTCCGAGCTGACATCCAGCGCGACCACATCATTGGCCGCGTCTTCCAGCGTGACATAGCCATCAGTCCAATCATCGGGGGCGAACCCCTCATCGGTTACGATAACGTTCATGTGTTCTCTCCGGCGCGCATCATCTTGCCATCTACAAAATGAATGCCGCATTCTTCCTTGTTCTGATCGCGCCAGCGTCCGGCGCGGGGGTCTTCACCCTGTTTGACCGGCGAAGTACAGGGTGCACAGCCGATCGAAGGGTATCCTTTGGCCACCAGCGGGTGCCTGGGCAAGTTGTTCTCTTCCATATAGGCGCGCACATCTTCGGGCGCCCAATGGGCCAGCGGGTTGACCTTGATCCGGCCTGTGCCGTCCTCGACCTCAAAGAAATCAAGCGTGGCGCGGGACCCGGCCTGAAACCGTTTGCGCCCGGTGATCCAGCCATCATATCCCAGCAACGCCTGTTGCAGCGGGAAGGTCTTGCGCAGGTTACAGCACGCATCCATGTCCCGCAGACGCAGCGCGCCATAGGGGTCGTCGCGTTGAACATCCTCTTCATCTGCGCGGATGATCTTGACGTTTCGCAACCCCAACCGCTCGCTCACTTCCTGCTGATACTCCAGCGTTTCGGTGAACAGCATCTGCGTGTCGATGAACAGCACCGGGATCATCTTGTCGACCACGGCCGCCATATGCAGCAACACCACCGATTCCGCACCAAAACTTGAGACCAGAGCGAGATCATCGATCTCTTCCATTGCTCCGTGCATCACGTCATGCGCACTGTGGTGGCGGAACCGGGCGTTCAACTCACTGACCCGTTCGGTCAGTTCGCGTCTATCCCGGCCCAGTTCAGTCTGGATCAGATCAAGCGGCATTCGCTCGCGCCTCGGGGTAGAGGGCCGCCTTGAACGGAGTCATTCCGACACGGCGATAGGTCTCGAGGAAAGTTTCTTCGGCGCCCTCACGCTGCTCCAGATAGGTTTCGACGATGCGCTCAACGGCCGGAACGATCTCATCATAGGCAAAGCCTGGACCCGTACGATCGCCGATTGCGGCGTTTTCCGTGCCGTCACCACCCAGAGTGATCTGGTAGTTTTCGACGCCTGCACGATCCAGACCAAGAATGCCGATATGGCCGACATGGTGGTGACCACAGGCGTTGATGCAGCCCGAGATCTTGATCTTCAGGTGGCCGATATCATGCTCCAGTTTGAGGTCTTCGAACCGGGTGGCGATTTCCTGTGCAACCGGGATCGAACGCGCCGTTGCCAGAGCGCAATAGTCCATGCCGGGGCAGGCGATGATGTCGCTGATCAGGCCGATATTGGCGGTCGCCAGTTCGTATTCCTTCAGCTTGGCATGGATCGCGGGCAGGTCCGATTTGTGGACATGCGGCAGGATCACGTTCTGCTCATGGCTGATGCGCAGCTCGTCATAGGCGAACTCTTCTGCCAGATCGGCCATCACGCGCATCTGTTCGGCAGTTGCATCACCCGGCGTTGCGCCGTGCTTCTTGATCGAGATGGTGACAATCGCGTGGTCCGCATTCTTGTGCGGCGCGATGTTGGTATCGACCCATGAGCGGAAGACCGGATCGTTGGTGTATGCACCTTCAAACGACGCAACCGACGCTTCGCGGAAGGTGGGTGCAGCGAAGTGGCCCTTGATCTCTTCCAGCAGGTTCAAATCCGCGCCTTTGAACTGCGGGCGGACCTGCAGGAAACGCTCGTTCACCTTGGCGCGGATGGCGTCGATGCCGTGTTCATGCACGGTGATCTTGATGCGCGCCTTGTACTTGTTGTCACGGCGGCCGATCTGGTTCCACACGGACACGGTGGCCTCAAGGTAGGCCAGCAGATCGTCAAAGGCGACGAAGTCAGACAGCTCTTTACCGATCATGGGCGTACGGCCCAGACCGCCGCCTACGATAACACGGGCGCCCAGAACGCCGTCACGTTCGACCAGTTGCAGGCCGATATCATGCGCCTTGATCACGGCACGGTCGTTCTCTGACCCTGTGATGGCGATCTTGAACTTACGCGGCATGAACTGAAATTCCGGGTGGTCGGTCGACCACTGGCGCAGCAGTTCCGCATAGGGGCGCGGATCGGCGACCTCATCCGCGGCGGCACCGGCGAAATGGTCGGCGGTCACATTACGAATGGTGTTGCCGCTGGTCTGGATGGCGTGCATGCCAACCTCGGCCAGCGCGTCCAGCATATCCGGCACGTCATTCAGCTTGGGCCAGTTGTACTGGATGTTCTGACGGGTGGTGAAATGGCCATAGCCCTTGTCCCATTTTTCAGCCAGCAGGGCCAGTTGGCGCATCTGCGCACTGTTCAGCGTGCCGTAAGGAATGGCGACCCGCAGCATATAGGCGTGCAGCTGCAGATACAGGCCGTTCATCAGCCGCAGCGGCTTGAACTCATCCTCGGTCAGCGATCCGTCAATGCGGCGCTCGACCTGGGCGCGGAACTGTCTGTTGCGTTCTGCCAAAAATGCTGTGTCGAACTCGGAGTAGCGATACATGATTAGCTGTCCTTAAGTGCAGCCCCGAACCTGGGGCCAATGTAGGGGAGAGAGAGGGCCAGGGATCAGGCCCGGGGCTGCGGGGAAGTTTCCTGTTTGCCGTGGGCATAGTTGGACGGACCAGTCCGGCGGAAGTCTTCCCGAAAATGAGTTGGTTCTGGGCCTTCGTCGCCAGCTATGGCATCCGCCAGATAGGCACCGACAATCTTGCCTGCTTGGCGTTCGGCATCCAGAAGGCGGATCTGTGCGTGGGCTTCGTCTGTGATCAGCTCTGCCTCGGATAATTCACGTGACCAGCGGTCGTCCTCGGTCAGATAGATGACGTCACCTTCCAACAGATCGTTGGCGGTTACCACTTTGGGGGTAAAAGCGCGGGCCATCAGGCGTGCTCCTTTTTGAATTCAGTCAGGGCCTTGGCTGCCTGGCGGGGGGCAAGGCCGTAAAAAGTAAGGGTGGGGCCGTCCATGTCCGAGGCGCTCAGATCGGCGGACATGTGATCCAGCGTCGTGGTCAATATGCGCTGATCGGGACGCGACGCGTTTTCGATCAGCGTCACAGGTGTGGCCCGGTCGGCGCCGTGCATGATCAGGCGGCCCTGAATAAACCGGGCAGACTTTTTGCCCATATAGATCGCCGCCACCGAACCGGGCTGCGCCAGGGCGCTCCAATCGTGATCGGCGAACCCCTTCATGTCGTGCCCGGTCAGGAAACGGATCGAAGAATTGCGCCCGCGGCGCGTCTGGCTTTGCCCGATGCCTGCAACTGCGGCCGAGGCTGCGGTGATGCCGGGGATAATCTGCCACGAGATGCCAGCTGCTTCGACGGCGTCGATTTCTTCGTCCAAACGACCAAATACGGTGGGGTCACCGGATTTCAGGCGTACAACGCGTAGACCCTTCAGAGCGTACTCTACCAGCAGCGCGTCGATGTCTTCCTGTTTCCACGAGGGGCCGAACCCGGCTTTGCCAACATCGACCAGAACGGCCGTTTGCCCGGCTAGGGTCAGCACCTCGGCGCTGATCAGCCGGTCATGCAGGACCACATCCGCGCACTCGAACGCGCGCAGAGCTTTGAGCGTCAGCAATTCGGGATCACCAGGGCCTGCGCCGACAAAGTCGACATGGCCTGCGTCCTGATATGTTTGCGTCACTTGCATGTTTCGGTCCGGGTTGGTTTGACTTGACCCTCAATATAGGAAATATTCCCGGTATTGCGCCATATGTGCGCATAAAAAAGAACAAGCGTTTCGCTGTGTTGATCAAGCGATACGAAAGTTTCGAAACGAGGAAGAAATTGGAATGTCAGTGCGGATTGATGACACGGATCGGAAAATTCTGGTTGAGCTGCAGCGCGACGCCAGCCAATCGCTGGACGAAATAGCAGCCCTGGTCGGCAGTTCCAAGACGCCTGTCTGGAATCGCATCCGCAAGCTGAAAGGGGCCGGGGTGATCGGTCAGCAGACGGTATTATTGGATGCCGAGGCGCTTGGTTTTGAGGCGACGTTCTTCGTGCTGATCCGCACCTCTGAACACGAGGCGGATTGGCAGCGAAAGTTCCTCAAAGCCCTGCGGGACCGCCCCGAAGTGCAAGAGGCGCACCGGCTGGCGGGGGATATCGACTATATCCTCAAGGTGCGGGTCAAGAACGCGCGCGCCTATGACGTGTTCTATCAGACTTTGATTTCCGAGGTGCGCGTCCACAATGTGACGGCTCTGCTGTCGATGGAAGAGATCAAGTCGACGACCATGCTGCCGCTGAATGCCCTGATCGAGAACTAGCGGTCAGACCTGAACCATCAACCGCTTTAGCCCGTGAAAATGGTAGCTGTTGGAATATTCCGGTTCCGCGCTGAGCGCTAGGTTGGGACAGCGTTCGAACAGTGCCGCCAGCGCTATTCGCATTTCGAGTCGGGCCAACGGTGCTCCGACGCAGAAATGCAGACCCGCGCCAAAGCTGCTGTTGGTCAGGATGGGGCGGGTTGGATCGAACTTATGAGGTTCGGCCCAGACTTGTGGATCACGGTTCGCGGCTCCAAGCAACAAAGCGACTTCGTCACCGCGTTTAAAACTGTGCCCGAACAGGTCGATCTCTTCATAGGCATAGCGCGTGAACATATGCAGCGGCGGGTCAAAGCGCAGGATTTCTTCGACGGTGGCGTCAATGGTTTCAGGCTGAAAGGCATCGGCTTTTACACCTTGGTGCAATACGGTCCTGAGCCCATTTCCTAGCGAATGAACCGTGGCTTCATGACCGGCATTCAACAGCAGAATGCAAGTTGCAACCAACTCGTCACGTGACAGTTTTTCACCATCTTCTTCAGCGGCAATCAACCGGGTAATCAGGTCATCCTGTGGGTCAGACCGGCGCTTTTCGACGTAAGACGAGAGAAAGTCGGTGAACTCTTTTGCCGAGGCCGCCGCCGCATCCTCGGTCTGGCGTGTGCGGCTGGCCTGATACATCGCCACCATGTCATGGGACCAGCGCAAAAGCTGCGGAGACATCTCTTCGGGAACGCCAAGAAGGCGGCAGATCGTGACGACCGGAACTTGCGTGCAATAGGTACCCAGCAGATCGAAGGGCGCTTTGGGAAAGGCGTCGATCAGCTTGTGGCTGAGGTCACGAATTGATGGTTCCAGTGCGGTGATGGCACGCGAGGTAAAGGCCCGCATGACGAGGCCGCGAAGCCGGGTGTGGCGCGGCGGCTCTGCTTCTAACAACGAATGAGATTCGACCATCAACCAGGGGGCTAGATGCGCAGGACCTGGACGTTGCATTTCCGCCGGTACTTCGCGACCGAAACGACGGTCCTTCAGCAAGGCCTGAACCGCCCGGTGGGATACAGCAGCGTGCATCCGGTAGTCGGCCCAATACACAAGGTCGCCATGCGCGCGGGCCGCATCATAAAACTGATAAGGGTTCTGGACAAAATTCGGGTCAACAGGGGATTGATGCAAAGTCTTCATGGCGGGCACACTTGCCATGAGGCGCGTTGAATGCAAGACCCAATGTCATGCAAAGGGTATGGTTAATTTCGACATTTCTGATTGCTGTTGGGCTGCTCTCTGTTGGAGTGTGGTCATACGGCTTTCGTCAGGCTTTGTCGCCGCTGAGCGATAAGGCTGAGGCCGATCTGGAATTGGCCGCCGACCGCCTTAGCACACAAATGCAGGTCTATCAGGAACTGGCTGTCTTGATGGCCAGCCACCCGGCTGTTCGAACGCTTGTCACGCCGAGCGATCGCGCCATCGCGCAGGCTGTGTTGCTGGACGTGGCAGACAAAACTGCCGCCGTTAACATTGTCTATCTGGACCGTCTGGGCAGGGTACTTGCAGCCGCCCACCCGGTGCCTGAATTGACGATGGCAGACCATCCCGCATTCAGGCGCGCCATGCAGGGTGCTATGGGCAGTGCCCACGGGGTCGAGTCCACAAGCGGCGATCGAACCTATTCCTATGCAGCTCCTGCCTTTGGTCCCACCGGTATAGTCGAAGGCGCATTGATGGTTATAGCCGATGTGCAGGATGTCGAACAGACTTGGCGGGGCAGTACCGAGGCCATTTTCTTTATTGATGGGGAAGGTGTGGTGTTCATCTCGAACCGTTCCGACCTGTTGTTCTGGCGTCGGGCCGAAGGTCAACCGGGGCTGGTGCCGCCCGAGGGGCAGACGGTCGATTTCTCGTCGAATCTGATCGGACGACACGAGCTTTGGACCTTGAATTGGGGCCGGTATCTGCCACAGCGTGCGTTACACCTTACACTTGATCTACCGGTGATAGACATGACAGCCGAGGTGCTGGTGGATGTGGCCCCGGCGCGCCGTCTGGCGAATTTGCAAGCAGCGGCGGTAGCTGCGATCTGTCTGGCCTTCGGGGCGCTTTTGTTTATGGCAACCGAACGCCGGCGCGCGCTTGCTGAGGCCAATGCGGTGCTGGAAAGCCGCGTGACGCGCAGAACCCATGCACTTACCGCCGCGAACTCCGCCCTGCGGCGCGAGGTCCATGAACGGGAAGAGGCAGAGGTGGCGCTGAAACATGCGCAGGAAGAGCTTATACAGGCCGGGAAGTTGAGTGCGCTCGGGCAGATGTCGGCGGGCATTAGCCATGAGTTGAACCAGCCGCTGATGGCCATTCGCCAATTCGCCGAGAATGGAACGGCTTTTCTGACCAGAGGTGACGAGTCAAAAGCCGCCGAGAACCTCACCAGAATTTCCGATTTGGCCGCGCGAATGGCGCGAATTATCAAGAACCTCAGGGCTTTTGCCCGCAATGAAAACGAGCCCATGGGCAGAGTTGATCTGGTTCAGGTAATAGAAACGGCGTTGGAATTGACCGAGGCCCGGCTGAATTCGGAAAACGTTCGTATGGAATGGCAGGCTCCAGATGTCCCTATCTATGCTTGGGGTGGCGAAGTGAGATTGGTGCAGGTGTTCGTAAATCTGATTAACAACGCCGCCGATGCCATGAGTGAGCAACAACAACGCATGATCAAGATCGCGATAAACAGTGACAAGACCCTGACGGTCACGGTCAGCGACACAGGTCCGGGGATCGAGAACTCGGAGAAGCTGTTCGAGCCGTTCTATACCACCAAAGCTGTCGGTTCGTCTGAGGGCATGGGGCTGGGGTTGTCGATCTCTTATGGTCTGGTTCAAAGCTTTGGTGGTAATATTCGGGGCACCAACGCTCCGACAGGTGCGGTATTCACTGTGGAACTGGAACATTTCAAGGACGTAGGGGCAGCATGACCCGCAAAGTGCTTTTGGTCGATGACGACTCGGCAGTGCGCGAAGCGCTGGCCCAAACGTTAGAGCTTGCCGATTACGAACCTGTGACAGCCGGGTCCTTTGTGGCGGCGAAGGATCATATCCGGGCGGATTTCGCAGGAGTGATCGTGTCGGATATCCGGATGCCTGGTCGGGACGGGTTTCACCTGTTGACCTACACCCGCGATATGGATGCTGATCTGCCTGTCATCCTGTTGACTGGAGAAGGCGACATACCAATGGCAGTGCAGGCCATGGGGCAGGGTGCATTCGACTTTTTGGAAAAGCCCTGCGCCGCGGCAGATCTGCTAAAGGTGTTGGGCAAGGCATCCGAAGCGCGAGAACATGTCCTGCAACAACGCGCAATGAAAAGCGAACTCGAACGCGGCGATCCAGCGGCACGCCTACTGTTCGGTCTCTCATCAAAGGCCGAAGAACTGAGGGAAAGGGTTCGTACAGTAGCCCAGACAGGGGCCGAAGTTTTGGTCACCGGACCGGCTGGCAGCGGAGTGTCCAAAGTTGCCGAGGTCGTTCACCTAATGTCGCCGCAAAGTCAGGGCCCATTTGTCAAACGTCCATCCGCCGGTTTGTCGACCAGCGATCTGGTTCATGTCTGCGAAGATGCAGCCGGCGGTTCCCTTTTTCTGGACGAAATCTCGGCCATGCCCGAGGCCACGCAATATGCAGCACTGGAGATGGTTGAACAGGGTGTAGGCGCCCGAATTCTGGCGGGCACGACCACTGACCTGGCCGAATTGTCTTCGGATGGACGGTTTCTTGCGGATTTGTTCTATCGTTTGGATGTGATGCGCGTTCGCATACCGTCGCTTGCCGAGCGCCCCGAGGATATACCTGTAATCTTCCGCCACTATGTAGCACAGGCAGCCGAACAGGCCGGGATAAAGGAACCGGAAATCACGTCGGACCATCTGGCATCGCTGATGACCAGAGACTGGCCGGGCAACGCACGGTCGCTGATGTCAGCCGCAATGAGGTTTGTGCTGGGAATGCCTGAAGATGTCTCGCAGGCCGCAGAACTGGGGTTGAGCGAGCAGATGGCACGGGTCGAAAGATCTCTGCTGATTGCTGCCCTTGGCCGGCATAACGGCAAGGCATCAGAAGCCGCAAAGGCGCTAAAGCTGCCTCGCAAAACCTTCTACGACAAGCTGGCGCGATACCACATTCGTCCTGAAGACTACCGGAGGTAAAGGCTCCCGCCAGCTTTTCCCGCATTGTCATGCGGTTAAGCTGTTGGGCGTGGCAGTCCGCTGACGCGGACTGCGGGGCGAACCAAATGCCCGGCAATCGATTCGGATTCGGCGAATCGTTATTTGTGCGGAAATCCACACAATGGCGCAGATATATGTGCGGATTCTCGCACGGCTTTCTTGCAGGCTCAAACAGAGACTTGGTTGAATGCGTGTAACATCAAGTAAATAAATGACAAAATGTCAACCGGCGGCGATTCCCACAAAAAGTTGAGAGCGTGAGCCCGATTCGGTTCACTCGCCGCCATGGGACGACTTCGGCACGTCCGGAGACGTAGTGAAGTATCTGGGAGAACTCGACTGATGAAATTTCTGACAACGGCAGCGACCGCCGTCGCTCTAACCGTAACAGCAACCGCAGGCATGGCCGCTTGTGAAGACGGCGAAATCGTCGTGAAATTCGCGCATGTGACCAATACCGATAAACATCCCAAGGGTATTGCAGCCTCGTTGCTGGAACAGCGCGTTAATGATGAGATGAACGGCGTGATGTGCATGGAGGTCTACCCGAACTCCACGCTCTATAACGACGATAAAGTCCTTGAGGCGATGTTGCAGGGCGATGTGCAACTGGCGGCCCCGTCATTGTCCAAGTTCGAGAAGTTCACCAAGCAATTCCGCCTGTTCGACCTGCCGTTCATGTTCAAGAACATTGATGCGGTAGACGCATTTCAGGCTTCGGCCGACGGTCAGGCGATGAAAGACAGCATGCAGCGCCGTGGCCTGCAGGGGCTGGCATTCTGGCACAATGGCATGAAACAGATGTCGGCCAACAAACCGCTGGTCGATCCGTCGGATGCCAATGGCCTGAAATTCCGCGTCCAATCTTCTGACGTGCTGGTCGCGCAGATGGAGGCGATTGGCGGAAGCCCGCAGAAAATGGCTTTCTCAGAGGTTTATGGTGCGTTGCAGCAAGGTGTCGTCGACGGACAGGAAAACACTTGGTCCAACATCTACGGCAAGAAGTTCTTTGAAGTTCAGGACGGTATCACTGAAACCAACCACGGTGTCATCGACTATCTGGTCGTGACATCGGTTGACTGGCTGGACAGCCTGGATCCTGCGGTGCGCGAACAGTTCCTGACCATTCTGGGCGAAGTGACAGAACAGCGGAACAAAGAATCCTTCTCGGTGAACGAGGAAGCCAAGGTCTCGATCACAAATGCGGGCGGTATCATCCGTGAACTTAACCCTGAACAGCGTCAGGCCTGGATCGACGCCATGAAACCTGTTTGGGAACAGTTCGCCGGTGACGTGGGTCAAGAAAAGATCGACGCCGCACAGGCTATCAACGCCGGGTTCTGATCCTGGTATACGCCGCGCGTCCGGGGACTGGGGAGTATTCGACGCGCAGGCAGGGTGGGCCGATTTGGCCCGCCCAAACAGCACTTATCTCAAAAAATGTGGGGACAGATAGATGTCTGGTGCGCAATCCGGCCAAGGCGGGCTGGTCGACCATATCGAAGAAACCTTGATCGCATCGTTGCTGGGCCTGATGACGGCTGTGACATTTGCCAATGTGATCGCAAGGTATTTCTTTAATTCCAATATCCTATGGGCACTAGAGCTGACGGTATTCGCCTTCGGCTGGTTGGTGCTGCTTGGGGCGTCTTATGCCGTCAAGAAACACGCTCATCTGGGAGTGGACGCCATCCTGAACATGCTCAGCCCGGCGCCTCGACGGATTTTGGCTCTGATCGCTGTAGTCTGCTGTCTGGTGTTTTCTCTGCTGATGCTAAAAGGCGCATATGACTATTGGGCCGTGTTCGCGGATCTGCCGCCCACATCGGGGCGATGGTTCCCTACCGGGTTCAACTTCGATGCGCGCAGTCAGAGCTTTTATGAGGTCGACGACATTCCGATGGTTGCCCCGCTGCGGTTTCTGGAGGATCTGATCAACTATGGCGAGGGCTATGAAAAACTGCCCAAGGTGGTGCCGTATCTGGTTCTGCCCGTGTCGATGCTGCTTTTGGTGATCCGCTTTGCGCAGGTTGCGGTACAGATTTGGCGCGGCGAAGCCGATCGGATGGTCGCTAGCCACGAAGTCGAGGACGAGATTGAAGAAGTCCGCGCTCAGCAAGGAGAGCACAACTGATGGATGTCATTCTTCTGTTCTCGATGGTGATCGGCCTGCTGCTGATCGGCGTTCCGATTGCGGTGGCGTTGGGGCTCAGCTCGACGCTGTTTCTGCTGATCTATTCCGACAGTTCGCTCGCTTCGGTCGCAGGTACCTTGTTTGAGGCGTTCGAGGGGCATTTTACCCTTCTGGCGATCCCGTTCTTCATTCTGGCCTCATCCTTCATGACCACGGGCGGCGTGGCCCGGCGCATCATCCGTTTCTCGATTGCCTGCGTGGGGCACTTGCCCGGAGGTCTGGCGATTGCGGGGGTGTTCGCCTGTATGCTGTTTGCGGCCCTGTCGGGGTCGTCTCCGGCTACGGTGGTGGCCATCGGGTCGATTGTGATCGCCGGGATGCGGCAGGTTGGTTATTCCAAGGAGTTTGCCGCCGGTGTGATCTGTAACGCCGGGACGCTGGGCATTTTGATCCCGCCGTCGATCGTGATGGTGGTCTATGCCGCCGCTGTCGAAGTTTCGGTTGGCCGCATGTTCCTCGCCGGTGTGATCCCCGGCCTGATGGCTGGGCTGATGTTGATGATCACCATCTATGTGATGGCCAAGGTCAAGAACCTACCCAAAGGTGAATGGAAAGGCTGGGGCGAAATCTTGGTCTCTGCACGCGAAGCAGGTTGGGGTCTGTTCCTGATCGTGATCATTCTGGGTGGCATCTATGGGGGTATCTTTACCCCGACCGAGGCCGCTGCGGTGGCCGCAGTCTATGCATTTTTGATTGCCAGCTTCGTCTACAAGGACATGGGCCCCCTCAGCACCGAGGGTGAGGAAAAGAATATCTCTTTGCTCAGAAAGCCTTATGCGCTGATCACGGCGATTTTTCACCCCGACACCAAGCAGACGTTGTTCGAAGCTGGGAAACTGACCGTTACCCTGCTGTTCGTTATCGCCAACGCCTTGATCCTTAAACATGTTCTGACCGACGAACAAGTGCCGCAGCACATAGCAACTGCCATGCTGTCGGCAGGTCTGGGACCGGTGACTTTCCTGATCGTGGTTAATGTGATCTTGCTGATCGGCGGCCAGTTCATGGAGCCTTCGGGCCTGCTGGTTATCGTAGCACCACTGGTGTTCCCGATTGCAATCGAGCTGGGCATCGACCCGATTCACCTGGGCATCATCATGGTTGTGAACATGGAGATCGGGATGATTACCCCGCCGGTCGGCTTGAACCTGTTCGTGACCTCGGGCGTGGCGGGCATGCCGATGATGGGCGTTGTCCGGGCGGCCCTGCCATTCCTGGCGGTCCTGTTCGTCTTCCTGATCATGGTGACCTATATCCCGTGGATATCCACCTTCCTGCCCAACACCTTCATGGGGCCGGAGATCATAACAAACTAGCGGGTCCAACCGCTGAGAAAAAGACCGGGCAGGGGATCTCTGCCCGGTCACTGCGTCTTGAACGGGGCGCCAAGGGGATTATCTAAAGGGCAGAGGACGACCTCTCCATCACGGGACAGTATTCGGGACGACCCGGACTGATCAGAGGTCTCTTCTATGCCCTGGATTATCCTGTTGTTTGCTGGCCTGCTTGAAATTGTCTGGGCCGTGGCGATGAAACAATCTGCCGGGTTCACCCGGTTCTGGCCGACCGCCCTGATGGCGGTTTCGATGCTGGGTTCGTTCACCTTGCTGGCGCTGGCCATGCGGACGCTGCCTTTGGGAACAGCCTATGTCATCTGGACGGGAATAGGAGCGGTTGGCGCGTTTACCTTTGGTATTCTTTTTCTGGGCGAAGCCCTGACCGCCACGCGGATCTGCGCGGCAGTCTTGATCATAGCCGGGATGGTGACGATGAAAATGGCCTGATCAGGCCTTTTCCAGAGCCTGAATGATGCCCGAAAAATCGTCAGCCTTCAGGCTCGCCCCGCCCACCAATGCGCCATCCACGTTCGATACGGCGAAAATCTCGGCGGCGTTTGATGGCTTGACCGAGCCGCCATAAAGCAGCCGGACCGAACGTCCAACGCCTTCGCCAAAGCGCCGTTCCAGCCGCGCGCGGATAAAGTCATGCACCTGACCGATTTCATCCAGAGTGGGCACTTTGCCCGTGCCAATGGCCCAGATCGGTTCGTAGGCAACAATCAGGTTTTCGCCCGTTGCCTGATCCGGGATCGAGCCGGACATCTGACCGCCGATTATATCCAGGGTATTGGCGGCCTCGCGCTGTTCCAGGCTTTCACCGACGCAGATGATCGCCTTTAGCCCACCGTTCATAGCGGCAATAGACTTAGCACGAACATCTTCATTCTGTTCACCATGGTCTTCGCGGCGTTCAGAATGGCCAAGAATGACGGCTGACGCTCCGGCGTCGGCCAGCATCTGGGCGCTAATGTCACCTGTATGCGCGCCCGAGTTTGCCGCGTGGCAATCCTGACCGCCTATCTGGATGTTTCCGCCCGGGACCTTCTCTTTGGCCCGATGGATCAAGGTGGCAGGTGGGCAGATCAGAATATCAACTGCCGGGGCAGCATGCATGTGAGAAAGGGCCTGAAGCTCTCTCAAGTCGGCAGCATTACCATTCATCTTCCAGTTTCCAGCCGCCAGTTTGCGCCGCATATCGCGTCCCCTTGAAATAAATCGGTTTTCTGGTGACCGGATATCATTGCCAGTCAGGTCTGACAATTCCGGTTGCAGAGCCCGTTGCAAAACGGCAGTTTCCGCCGCGATGAGGAATGAGCAATATGATCGAACATCTTGATCTTGAAAAACTGGATCGGTGCGACACGGCGGAATTGGCCAAATTGACCCGCGCCGTCGGTGAAGTTGGGTTTCTGACCGTGTCCAATACTGGTATCTCCGCCTGTCGGGTGGAACGGGTCATCTCGGCATATCACGCATTCTTCCGGCTGCCAGAGGCCGAGAAACGGCGCGTTGATATGGCTGTGACCGGGTCCAACCGTGGGTGGGGCGCCTCGCGCTCGGAACAGGTAGATCCAGCTGCAAATCCTGACTTCAAAGAGGTGTTCGATTGCGGATACGAGCTAGCTGAGACCAATAGGTACTTTGGCAAGAACCTCTCGGTTTATGCCCCGAACCAATGGCCGGAAGCTGTGCCCGAGTTTCGATCAATCATCGAGGCCTATTATGGTGACGCTTGTTCGGTTGCCATGCGGGTGTTGCGCGCCATTTCGGTGGCATTGGGCAAGGATGCCAACAGCTTTGACACTGCCTTCGACACGCCCATGGCCCTGTTGCGCGGCAATTATTACCCGCAAAGGCCAGTCTGGGCAGGCGAAAAGGATTTCGGTATCGGAGCGCACACTGATTATGGCTGTCTGACCCTGCTGGCCACCGATGGTCGAGCCGGGTTAGAGGTACAGATGCCGGACCAGAGTTGGGCTCAGGTCCAAGCGCAGCCCGGAACATTCATTATCAATTTTGGGGAGATGCTGGAGTTCTGGACGGCAGGGGCGGTCAAGGCAACTCTGCACCGTGTGATCGGTGGATCTGCTGAAAGGCTGTCGGTTCCTTTGTTCTTCAACCCGTCTTATGACACCAATGTTGCCCCGCCACATTCAGAGAATGTCATCCAGGCAGGAGAGCACTTGACGCGTCGTTTCAACGAGACCTATATGCGCTTGCAGGCAGCGTCTTAAGGCTGAGTTGCAATGCTTTCGTCGAACTTGATGGATTCTCCGCAACCGCAGGCATCTACAACATTCGGGTTGCGGAACTTGAAACCGGATTCAAGCAGCGAGACCTCATAGTCGATCTCTGTTCCAAACAGGAACATCTGTGCCATCGGGGCGATCATGATCCGCGCGCCGTCCTGCTCGACCACTTCATCATTGGTGTCAGGCTGGTCGACATAGTCCATGGTGTATTCCATCCCGGCACAGCCGCCTTTCTTGACGCCAATACGCAAACCAGCATGGCCGCCCGAAGTCATCAGGCGGGCAATCTGCTCTGCAGCCTTTGGTGTCATTGTTACGGCCTGTTTGCCGGGGATGCCGAACATCATGATCTCCGTCGTTGTTCGTTGTTGCTAATGTAGTGCCGCGAGGCATCAGGCTCAAGACATAGCAGGTTTTCTTACCTAACTTTTACTGTCGGATTAGATTTCCCGCCCCAGTCGGTAAGCAAGGC
The DNA here is from genome assembly GCF_059610505.1 of Ruegeria sp. CDSC079. Classification (NCBI taxonomy): domain Bacteria; kingdom Pseudomonadati; phylum Pseudomonadota; class Alphaproteobacteria; order Rhodobacterales; family Roseobacteraceae; genus Ruegeria; species Ruegeria sp. CDSC079. The sequence goes on along the minus strand of NZ_JBXWNT010000006.1, from coordinate 262,043 downwards.
TTGCTTTGCAAATTACACTCGTCATAGCCTGACCCATGATCCACTTTTGGAAAATATTTGAGGTTGAATAGCATGAAAAGACTTTGGTTTAGAAAAAAAGAAATTCTTACAATTCCTTCTCTGATGCTGTCTGTGTTTTTGGCTCAGACGGCGATCGCAGAAGAAAAGCAACATCCGGTAAACTGTGCAACGGCTGAAGGTGATTTGCGCGCGATTGCAACCGAACGAAAACATGCAGAGGAAGAGCAGGCCAAAAGTGTAATTGCCATTACACCTGCTGGGGCGCTTCTAGGCCTTGTGACTGGAACCGAAAAGAAAAGACTAACTATGTTATCAGGAGATTACATAGAGAAGCTTAACCAGAGGTCGGACGAAATCAAATCGACCTGCGGAATTCAATAACAGCAGGCCATCGCACTTGGCCTTACATAAATCCAAGTTCCAGGCGCGCTTCGTCTGACATCATTTCCATGCCCCAGGGGGGCTCCCAGGTCAGTTCCACGTCAACTTCTTTTACGCCGGCCACGGGTTCGATTGCCTCGACGATCCACCCAGGCATTTCGCCGGCAACCGGGCAGCCGGGCGCGGTCAGTGTCATGATGACCTTGACCGCGTTTTCCTGGGTGATGTCGATCGTATAGATCAGACCCAGATCATAGATGTTTACAGGGATTTCGGGGTCATAAACCGTTCGGCAGGCGTCGACCACCGGCTCATAAAGAGGGTGTTCAATCGTTGAAGGGGCAATAAGAGGTGTGCCTTCAAACTGTTCGCTCGGATGAGTCATTCGTGCCTCGGGTTTGTTACCTGACGAATTATATAGGGAAAGCCTCGGGCAGCGTCCAGAGGCACAATGACACCCCCTTAAGGGGTGCCATACGAGTTTAGTCGTTTATGTCATGCCTGAACTTCTTCACCTGGCCATGGGGCAGAGCAAAGACGCGGCGCAGGATCAGCCAGGCAATCAGCGACAAAGTCGCAAAGATCATAAGCAGGATCGGCAGCGACGGTACTATGCCAGGGATTGCCAACAGAATACCCGTCAGCCCGGCCCCGATGGCAAAACCCAGAAAGATGAACCCAGGTAGGACTATTTCGAGGATGCCCAAAGCCAACGCGCCAGCCAGCCATAGCCACCATGTTAACCAAAAGGGATCAGCCATTATGTACGTCCTTTCAACATGTTGAAGGCGTTTCCGAAAGCTTCAAGCGCATTGGCAGGCACAACGATAGTCTGCGAGCCATTGCCGGTGCCCAGCGTGTTCAATGCCTCAACCTGTTTCAATGCAACCTGGTACTGAGCCGCTTCGATACCGTTTTCCTTAATCGCCTGGGCAACAACACTGGTTGCATAGGCTTCGGCTTCGGCTTGAATGCGGCGCGCTTTGGCCGTTTGTTCTGCCGCATAGAGTTCGGCGTCGGCCTGCAGCTCAACAGAGCGTTTCTTGCCCTCAGCCTCGGTCACCTGCGCGCGGCGCGCGCGTTCAGCATTCAATTGTTGCAGCATCGCGTCACGGGTCGCCTGATCGAGGTTAACGTCCAAAATCTCGGCGCGCGTCACTTCGATCCCCCAGTCATCCACGGCGGTTTCGACGCTTCCTTGAATCTGAGTGATCAGTTGAGCACGGTTCGACTGAACTTCGTCCAGGTCCATCTTGCCGATTTCCGCCCGGACGATACCGGCAACGGTCGTCGCGATAGCACCATCTACATCGCGGATGCGGTAGACTGTCTTTTCCGGCTCTAGGATGCGGTAAAAGACCGAAGTGTCGATTTGGACCAGAACGTTATCTTTGGTGATTGCATCCTGCGTTGCATTGGGAAGTTGGCGTTCCAGAATGGATATCTTGTGCCGCGCAACATCCAGTAAAGGAACGATAAAGTTGATCCCAGGGCCAAGCACCGAATGCAAGCGCCCGAACCGTTCGACCACATACTTTTCTGATTGCGGCACGATTTTAATGCCTTTTAGCGTGATGATGACGATCAATGCCGCCGCGAGCAGGTAAATTATGTTCGAAGAAAGCAATCCAATGATTTGGTCTTCGGTCATATCTGTCCTCTTTTATTGTGTACGATAGTATACATTTGGGGATTGAATCGCCCTTTTTCAACTCTGGTATGGAGGGATTGTGCTTGGATTCAAAACCCTGATCCATGGATTTTGGTTAGTTTTTGCTATTGTGACCGCTTTGCATCCCCTCGCGTTTGCGCTATCGGGCTGGGATGAAAATGATTATTGATACAGACCCCGGCATCGACGATGCGATGGCCATTGCATATGCCGCTGCAGCCCCCGAGATTGACTTGATCGGCCTGACGACCGTTTTTGGCAACACCCACGTTCATCAATCCAGCCGCAATGCACGGTTTTTGGTGGATAAACTTGGGTTGGACATTCCCGTCGCCCAAGGCGCGGCCTACCCACAGGGAACAGGACACCACGCACCGTCCGAACACGTTCACGGTCCCGAAGGTTTTGGGGATATTACCGATATCCCGGAAATCGGGGCGAACCATGATTTGAATGCCACGGAATTCCTGGTGAAAATGGCGCGCCGCCACAAGGGAGAACTGACGGTTTGTGCAATCGGCCCCTTGACTAATATTGCTGCGGCGATGCGTCTGGATCCTGAGTTTTCGCAGAACATCAAACAGTTGGTGATCATGGGTGGGGCGGTTTTCTGCCCAGGCAACATCACGGAACATGCCGAAGCAAACATCTATCACGATGCCCTTGCCGCAAATGAGGTGTTTGCAGCACCGCCGGCGACCGTTGTGGTTGGTTTGGATGTCACCTTGAAAACGCTGTACAAAAGTGCGGATTTTGACGGTCTGGCCAAACGCTCGCCCGATATGGGGGCTTTCCTGCGCGACATCTCGGTATTTTACCTGAAATTCTACAAGGATATCGGTGGGTTGGAGGGCTGCGGTCTGCATGACTCGACTGCTGTGATCGCCTGCACCCATGGCACGATGTTCGAGATGGTCGAAACCGGGGTTGAGGTAATTGTGGGTGGTACGGAATCCGGTGCTACGCGTCCGGACTCGACGCGACCGGCTGTGCTGGTATGCCGGGATGTTGACGGGGCAGGGGTTGTTGATCTGTTTACCCGGCAGGTTGCCTCTTTACCCTGACAACTTGCAATGGCTGAACAGATCGGGCAAATCCTGCCCGGTTCAGCGACCCGAGGATGCCCAATGACAGACCGTTTCTCATTTGACCTGAAGGCCACCGACGGCAAGGCCCGCGCCGGGGTGATCCACACTCCGCGCGGTGAGGTGCGTACTCCGGCGTTCATGCCCGTAGGCACTGCTGCGACGGTCAAAGCGATGATGCCGGAAAGTGTTCGTGCAACCGGAGCCGATATCTTGTTGGGGAACACCTATCACCTGATGCTGCGCCCTACGGCTGAACGCATCGACCGTTTGGGCGGGTTGCACAAGTTCATGAACTGGGATCGCCCGATCCTGACGGATTCCGGTGGATTTCAGGTCATGTCCCTGGCTGGTCTGCGCAAGCTGACCGAAAAGGGCGTGACCTTCAAATCTCATGTCGATGGGTCCAAGCACGAGCTGACCCCGGAACGCTCGATGGAGATTCAGCGCTTGCTGGGTTCAGACATCGTGATGTGTTTTGACGAATGTCCGGCCCTACCCGCAGATCGAGATCGAATTGCTGAATCAATGCGCTTGTCGATGCGATGGGCCGATCGATCGCGACAGGCTTTCGGCGACCGTCCTGGACATGCGTTGTTTGGGATCATGCAAGGCGGGCTGGAACAGGATTTACGCGAAGAAAGCGCCGAGGCGCTGAAAGCGATCGGATTTGAGGGTTACGCGGTTGGCGGTCTGGCCGTGGGCGAAGGTCAGGAGGCAATGTTTGGTTGCCTCGACTACGCTCCTGACTTTCTGCCAGCCGACAGACCGCGCTATTTGATGGGCGTTGGAAAGCCTGACGACATTGTCGGAGCTGTCGCCCGCGGGATCGACATGATGGATTGTGTCTTACCCTCACGGTCCGGTCGCACAGGACAGGTGTTCACTCGTTACGGCGTGGTCAACATAAAGAATGCCCGCCACGCCGATGACCCGCGCCCGCTGGATGAGGCCTGCTCATGCCCGGCGTGTTCGAACTACTCTCGCGCCTATCTACACCATGTGTTCCGCTCGAACGAGATGATCTCGGGCATGCTGCTGACCTGGCATAATCTGCACTATTTTCAGGAAATCATGCAGGGTATGCGCGATGCCATTGCTGCTGGCACATTCGATGTCTGGCAGGCGACCTTCCATGCGCAGCGCGCGCAAGGGGATATTGAACAGATTTAGGTTCAGCGCCTTTTCAGTCGACCTAACAAGACACCAGATTGAGGGCGCTTTACCTGCGTTTACCGAACAGCCAGCGCTTCTTTTGTGGTTTTGCATCAAGGTCGTAGCCAAACCCTTCGAAAAAGCTACGAACTTCTGGTGTCAACATCCCACGGCCACTTGCATATTGAGGCAGGTCGAAGCCACCGCCATAGTTCAGCTCGACAACGACCGGACCAGACTCGGTTATAGCGATGTCGGTCGACTGATATCGAATTGGCTGAAAGGTTCTTGCAGCACGGTCATTTATTTCGATCAATTCGTCCCAAAAAGGCAGTTTCAAGCCCATTAAACCGGGGTTGTCAGGATGGTCATCCAGGAATTCTGTTTCCATCTTGGCGCGGCGCGCGACGGTTTCGATAACACCGGTTTCGATATTGATCGAACAAGCAAGGTTCCCCGGTCTCCAGAAGGCGTCCGCAATATTGGGGCCCTGCGGAAGTTTAATAACGGCAACTGGGCAAAAGACGTCGTTTTCTCTTACCAGCGTAACCATTCGCACCGTTGCAAGGGCTGAAGCGTAGTCTTGGATTGCAGAGTGATTTTTGAGCAAAGGTTGCACGACATATGAATTCTGCCCAACGAACTCGTCTAGGAATGCCTCATAGGTGATCGGCGGTTGGCCTGCACAAGTGATAGTGGATTGATCCGCGTCCTCGATCAAAAAGGCCCCAAAGCTTACCATCCCCTCGACGATCTTTCCAAAAAGACCACCTTCCAGATGGTTGCAAACGAGATCGCGCAACGCCTCAGGAGTGTTGATTTTCGTAACCCCGGGGTAGTGTCGGTTCGAACGGTCGATGACGCCAACGGTTTCCGGGACAGGTACACCCGCTGTTTCAAGCAAAGTAGAAGCCAGTATCTTGTCTTCTGCGGCACTGTTCCAACCATGATGGTTACACTTGTGGGCGATGGGCCAATGGAGATCATTGGAGATGTATGCCGCGCGTTCGGCGTCGGTAAAGCGGTCTTCGTGATGAAGGCCATTGCGCACATACTCGACCATATTCAAACGGCTGGGAGGCTTTGCCATTTGATTGAAGCTCCGTTGGACTTGTAAAACTGAGCGCCCAGAGCTTTTGGCGGCATGCGCTAAAAGAGTCGCATGATCGGAGTCGCGGGCAGATAGGTACCGTTGATGGTCGGATTCCGCAGCATTGATATTTTTTGGATTTGTCATCTCTACGACTCACAGTAATCGATCAGAAGTTGGGGTATGCAATCATATTGTTTGCAATGATGGCAGGCTTTGGGCAGCTGCCTGTTAGATAGTGTTGTACTTTTGCTGTTGGTTTCTGAATTTCCAGGCAGACATTCGCCGAAGAAACCAAGCGGGGTCAAATTGAGAATTTGACAAGACCGATCATGTTATCGTCTTGCGGAGGCGCAACCTTCCGGTCATTGTTAGGTCCACTACAGGTAAGGTTGAAATAGGACGCTTGGCGCACCACCTTTACCTTCCAGACAGGAGACGGCCGGGGGTTGCCTAGATGAGGGACCAGTGCCGTCTTGCCAAAGATAAGGATTGAGCATGCAAGAGCCCCTGAATTCCTCATACCCAGTACTTCCGCTGCGCGACATTGTGGTTTTTCCTCATATGATCGTGCCTTTGTTCGTGGGTCGGGAAAGGTCTGTCCGCGCACTTGAGGAAGTGATGCAGGACGATAAGCAAATTCTGCTGTCTAGCCAGATTGATCCAGGTGATGACGATCCGGAAATCGACGGAATCTATCGCTCGGGCGTGCTGGCAAATGTGCTGCAGCTGCTGAAGCTTCCAGATGGAACCGTGAAAGTTCTGGTCGAGGGGCAAGCGCGCGTACAGATTACAGAATACCTTGATAACGAAGAGTTTTTTGAGGCTCGTGCAGAATATCTGACCGAGATTCCGGGTGATGTGACCACTACACAAGCGTTGCTTCGCACCGTTGCCGACGAGTTCGAGCGCTATGCCAAAGTCCGCAAGAACATTCCCGAAGAAGCACTGACCGCTGTTGGCGAAACCGCCGAACCCGCCAAGTTGGCCGACCTTGTGTCGGGGCATCTAGGTATCGAGGTCGAGCAAAAGCAGGAACTGCTGGAAACACTGTCGGTCAGCGAACGGCTTGAAAAGGTCTATGGCCTGATGCAGGGCGAGATGTCGGTTCTGCAGGTCGAGAAAAAGATCAAGACCCGTGTCAAAACCCAGATGGAGAAGACACAGCGTGAATATTATCTGAATGAGCAGATGAAAGCCATTCAGAAGGAACTTGGCGATGGCGAAGACGGCTCGAACGAAGTGGCCGAGCTGGAAGAGAAAATCGCCGAAACCAAGCTGTCGAAAGAGGCGCGTGAAAAGGCCGAAGGTGAGCTGAAGAAGCTGCGCAATATGAGCCCGATGTCGGCTGAGGCCACGGTCGTGCGCAATTACCTCGACTGGATTTTGGCCCTGCCTTGGGGCACCAAGTCCCGCGTTAAAAAGGATCTGGGCCGGGCGCAGGAAATTCTGGATGACGATCACTATGGGCTTGAGAAGGTCAAGGAACGGATCGTCGAATATCTGGCGGTTCAACAGCGTTCGAAAAAGCTGAAAGGCCCGATCCTGTGTCTTGTTGGCCCTCCGGGCGTTGGTAAAACGTCGCTGGGTAAATCCGTTGCCAAAGCCACTGGGCGCGAGTTCATTCGCATCAGTCTCGGCGGCGTGCGCGACGAATCCGAGATCCGCGGCCACCGCCGGACCTATATCGGCTCAATGCCCGGCAAGATTATCCAGGCGCTGAAAAAGGCGAAAACCACGAACCCGCTGATCTTGTTGGATGAAATCGACAAGATGGGGCAGGATTTCCGCGGTGATCCGGCGTCGGCCATGCTGGAAGTGTTGGACCCGGAACAGAACAGCACGTTCATGGATCACTACCTTGAGGTTGAATATGACCTGTCCAACGTGATGTTCCTGACCACCTCCAACAGCTATAATATGCCCGGGCCTTTGCTCGACCGGATGGAGATCATACCTCTGGCGGGCTACACCGAAGATGAAAAGAGCGAGATCGCCAAGCAGCACCTGATCAGTAAGCAGATCAAGAACCACGGTCTGAAAGCCAAAGAGTTCGAACTATCCGATGAGGCGCTGCAATCGATTATCCGCACCTACACCCGAGAAGCTGGCGTGCGGAACCTTGAACGCGAAATCGCCAAGGTGGCGCGGAAGTCGCTGACCAAGATCATCAAGAAAGAGGCGGAGTCGGTCACGGTGACGCCGGACAATCTGGATGAATTCTTGGGCGTGCCCAAGTTCCGCTATGGTTTGGCTGAACAGGACGATCAGGTTGGGGTTGTAACCGGTCTGGCCTGGACTTCCGTTGGCGGTGATCTGCTGCATATTGAGGCGCTGAAACTGCCCGGTAAGGGGCGGATGAAAACCACGGGTAAGCTGGGCGATGTGATGAAGGAATCCATCGATGCGGCCTCATCTTATGTGCGGTCAATCTCACCTAAGATCGGGGTGAAGCCACCCAAATTCGACAACCTGGACATCCACGTCCACGTACCGGACGGGGCCACGCCCAAGGATGGTCCTTCGGCCGGTTTGGCAATGGTGACCTCAATCGTATCGGTTCTGACGGGTATCCCAGTGCACAAGGATATTGCCATGACAGGAGAGGTTTCCCTGCGCGGCAATGCGATGCCCATCGGTGGTTTGAAGGAAAAGCTGCTGGCGGCTCTGCGCGGCGGGATCAAGACTGTTCTGATTCCAGAAGAGAATGAGAAAGACCTGGCCGAAATTCCTGACAACGTGAAGGAAGGGCTGAAAATCATCCCGGTCACGCATGTTTCGGAAGTTCTGAAACACGCTCTGGTTCGGGATCCTGAACCTGTCGAGTGGGACGAAGCCGCAGAAGAAGCCGCCGCGGCTGCAGCCAAAACGGCTGAGAACACGTCCCCGTCCGCCAGGGCGCACTAAAGGTCAGAATATGGTAATCAGGGGCGGGGTTAGCACCTCGCCCTTTTTTTTGGTCAGACCAAATAGTCAGCCAATTACTGGCTTTGCATGTCGGATCGCAGAGTAGTGAAATGGTGGGTGATAAGAGATTTGAACTCCTGACATCTTCGATGTGAACGAAGCGCTCTACCACTGAGCTAATCACCCGTGAGCAGGGGTCTTATAAGGAGTTCAGCAAAGCCGCAAGAGGTCTTTGCGCCTTTTGGGCCCCGGGGATTACCCCGCAAATGCCCAGTCGAGGTGCCCAAAACGGGCGGCCTTGTGGGGCCGCCCTTTCACTTGTTCGATGTCAAAGAATGAAATCGTCCTGGGTCAGATCGTGCAAGCCAGAGATCTTGATAACCATCTCAGGATTTTTGTCGCCGTCAGTATCCACAAGAACAAGTGTGAAGTCGTTCTTGGTGCCTGCGTTGTTTTTCTTGACGTAATAGATTTCGCCTTCGTCCGACGTCTGGGCCGGTGTTGTACCGTTGAAGACAAATGAATCATCGCCGTCAATTACGGTGCTTGCGTCAATCGCACTTAGGTCGATCTTGTCTTCACCCTGAGTGAAATCGGTAATCCGGTCGGCATATTTCGCTTTGCGTGAACTTTCATCTGTTGACGTAAATACAAAGTCATCGGCACCTTCACCGCCGGTCATGATGTCCCTTCCGGCACCACCGATCAAAGTGTCGCTGCCTGCGCCACCATTCAGGGTATCTTTGCCAAGGCCTCCGTCCAGGCGGTCAGACCCTCCATTACCCTGCAGGATGTTTCGACCGTCCGTACCTGTAATGTCGTCATTTTGCTCGGACCCATCGACGTTTTCGACACCCGTAATGGTATCGGTTCCGTAACCGGTTGCCTGTGCATTGGTGTCAGACAAATCAAGGGTTACGGCGCTTGTGCCGATATAACGCAACCAATCCAGGCCCTCTCCGCCGTTAATGATATCGTCGCCGTCGCTGTCCTCGGCTACAAAGTTGTCCGTGCCCTTGTGGCCGTACAGTTCGTCGTTTCCAAGACCTCCGGTCAGGGTGTCATTGCCGCCACCCCCAAGAACAATGTCATTACCCTCGCCAGCAGAAATAACATCGCTACCGCCGACACCCAACAATAGGTTATCAGCTTCATTCCCGACGATGAGATCGCCCTTTTTGCCGCCCACAGCATTCTCAATGACGACTCCATTTGCGATCGTAAATCCGCCGGTTATGCCTTTGGCATGGGATGGAGTGCCGCCTGCATCGCTGCCATCAAGATCCGCGTCATTGAGGTTGATCGTGACGCTGCGCTTAACACCATTTGCTGAAATCGTATCGACCCCATCGGTGTCCCAGATGGATGTCCAGAAGGTCCCGGCGCCATTTTTGCCTTTGATTTTATAGACGTTATCGTCGGTATTGTGATCCGTCGTTCCGTAGATGGCCTGCAACGCGGCGATATCCAGGGCCATAGGCGAGGCCGTGCCGCCAGCCTTATATGTCTTCAGAGGAACAACTTCGGGATAGCCCGAGTTGTAGGACATGATGGTGTAAACACCCTGGTTCTGCCCATCTGTCCCGTAGTCGTCGAAGGGCTGCGTAACCCCCGGAAAAATAGTCGAGCTGCCGCCTTCATCATGTGGGTGGGCTAGACCAAGGCCGTGAAGAATCTCGTGAATGATTGTCGCGAAGCCTTCACCGCCTTTGCGTAGGGCCTCTTTGCTAAACAGAGGCGTATCATAGGCAAAGATGCCGAACAGGGCGTCGATGCCAGAATCCTGCAGCAGGGGGTCGTCACCCGGAACTTGATGGACACCAAGAGATCCGGGTCCGCCAAGATCGTTTTGGGTCAGCAAAGCGTAGGTGATGTTAACGTCATTAATCTCGCCTGCTGGTGTCAGAAAGCCGACTTCGTTGAACTCGATCGGAATGATCGTTTCGATAATTGCAAATGCTTTGCGGATTGCTTCCTTCATGTAGGAGGCAAAGCCACGGCGACCTAACGATCCATCATCGAAGGAGTATGTGATTGTGCCCGGAGCACTGACGCCTCCGGCGCTGGTGTCCCAAGATGTGCCCCAAATCAGGCTGTCTACATAAACATGACCGGTAACATTTGCACCCGGAGAAGTTGTGCTGGCAACTGACATCTTAAATTTCTTCCTTGTCTAACACGCCGTTTGTTCCCGGTTTTTCCGGAATACAAAATTGGCGCCGTATATATTGACCGGTTCTAGAATCGGTAATTCTTCCTTTGGCATCAGGAATTTCCAACGTTTTGGCCCGAGGATCAACCGAGCGTATGAAGTCTCTTTTGGCAGAGGTGTTTGTAATCGTCTTGCAGACCATTTGTGGTTGAAATGAGGCAGAACGCGGTAAGCTTTGAGTAACTCTCTGTCAGCAAGTTGATATGACTGTTCACATTGGGTTTATGTCAGAATAAGCTTGGGGATGAGTTTGGGGGCTGTCCTGAGATCTGGATCTAGCGGACCCATGCCAGGTGATGTGCTGCTCAAGGTTTCAGAATATTTTTGTCTGGCCAAAGGCAGCGGGTTGTGAATTATCGGCTGGTTTCTGTTTGGCCATTCGTCGTGTGACGAGAAAACATCTCTAACAAAAATTACGTTCTGAGAAAAAACTTCAATTCGCCGCTTGACGATGTCCGGGCGTGGCCATAATACACCCCAACGTTCAGCAACGAACGGGCAGCGGGCGGTTGTAGCTCAGTTGGTTAGAGTACCGGCCTGTCACGCCGGGGGTCGCGGGTTCGAGCCCCGTCAACCGCGCCATCGCTGCCATCCTTGGTCCAGGGTAAAGGCCACGAAATAGATGCGCGGTTGTAGCTCAGCTGGTTAGAGTACCGGCCTGTCACGCCGGGGGTCGCGGGTTCGAGCCCCGTCAACCGCGCCATTTTCCACTAGTTTTCAGAAATCATACCGTTTACCGGGTGACTCTATTGGTTTTGTTGTCAGTAGGTGGCGGCAACATCTCTCTCGTTCACATTTTGTTCTAACTTTTCTGTTGGAGACTCAGTGTGGCTCGCTTATCTCTAGGACACTTATGTGTTGGGGGCCAAACATGGCTGAGCTGAAGAATATCGAGGTGCGCGGCGCGCGCGAACATAACCTCAAAGGCATTGACGTGGATATTCCGCGTGACCAGCTTGTGGTCATCACTGGTCTGTCAGGCTCGGGCAAGTCGTCGCTTGCCTTTGACACGATCTATGCGGAAGGGCAGCGCCGGTATGTCGAAAGCCTGTCGGCCTATGCCCGGCAATTTCTGGATATGATGGAAAAGCCAGATGTGGACCATATCAGTGGTCTATCTCCGGCTATTTCCATCGAACAGAAAACGACCTCAAAGAACCCACGGTCTACCGTGGGTACCGTGACCGAGATTTACGACTATCTGCGTCTGCTGTTTGCCCGCGCTGGTACACCGTTCAGCCCTGCCACGGGCAAGCCGATCGAAGCCCAGCAGGTGCAGGATATGGTCGACCGGATCATGACGATGGAGGAGGGCACGCGAGGGTATCTCCTGGCCCCGATCGTTCGAGACCGAAAGGGCGAGTATAAGAAAGAGTTTCTGGAGCTGCGCAAGCAGGGGTTTCAACGCGTCAAGGTTGATGGCGCGTTTCACGAGCTGGACGAACCGCCGACACTGGACAAGAAATTCCGCCATGACATCGACGTTGTGGTCGACCGGTTGGTCGTGCGCGAAGGTATGGAAACGCGGTTGGCGGACAGCTTGCGCACGGCGCTTGATTTGGCCGATGGCATTGCGATTTTGGAAACCGCACCGCGTGAAGGCGACCCGGAGCGGATTACGTTCAGCGAGAATTTTGCCTGTCCTGTCAGTGGCTTCACCATCCCCGAGATTGAACCGCGCTTGTTTTCCTTCAATGCACCCTTTGGGGCCTGTCAGGATTGCGACGGGCTGGGTGTCGAGCTGTTCTTTGATGAACGCCTTGTCGTTCCGGATCAGACACTGAAACTGTATGACGGCGCCTTGGCACCCTGGCGCAAAGGTAAGTCGCCGTATTTTCTGCAGACCATCGAAGCCATCGCGCGACATTATGAGTTCGACAAAAACACGCCGTGGAAAGATTTGCCCGAAAAGGTGCAGCAGGTTTTCCTGCGCGGGTCGGGTGAGGAAGAAATCCAGTTCCGCTATGACGAGGGTGGCCGGGTATATCAGGTAACCCGCAGTTTCGAAGGCGTTATCCCGAATATGGAGCGCCGCTATCGCGAGACTGACAGCGCCTGGATACGCGAAGAATTCGAACGCTATCAAAACAACCGGTCCTGCGGCAGTTGCGAAGGCTATCGACTGCGGGCCGAGGCGCTGGCCGTCAAGATCGCCGGATTGCATGTCGGGCAGGTTGTGCAGATGTCGATCCGCGAGGCGCTGGCGTGGGTTGAGGATGCACCAAACCATCTGAGTGCTCAGAAAAATGAAATCGCGCGGGTGATACTCAAGGAGATTCGTGAGCGGCTTGGGTTCCTGAATAACGTTGGTTTGGAATACCTTACGCTGTCACGTTCAAGTGGAACGCTTTCGGGCGGGGAAAGTCAGCGTATCCGTCTGGCCAGCCAGATCGGTTCGGGTCTGACCGGGGTGTTGTATGTACTGGACGAACCTTCGATCGGGTTGCATCAGCGCGACAATGACCGCTTGCTGGGTACTCTCAAAAACCTGAGGGATCAGGGGAACACGGTCATCGTCGTAGAACATGACGAGGAAGCCATCCGCGAGGCCGACTATGTCTTTGACATCGGTCCGGGTGCGGGTGTGCATGGTGGGCAGGTGGTTAGCCATGGTACCCCGTCCGAGATCGCGACCGATGCAGCCTCAATCACCGGCCAATACCTGTCAGGCACCCGCGAAATTCCGGTGCCGTCCGAGCGGCGGAAGGGGAACAAAAAGAAAGTTACTGTGGTCAAGGCCACCGGGAACAATCTGAAGAAGGTGACCGCTGATTTCCCTCTGGGCAAATTCGTCTGCGTGACCGGCGTATCGGGCGGTGGGAAATCGACATTGACGATTGAAACCCTGTTCAAGACAGCCTCAATGCGGTTGAACGGCGCGCGGCAGACACCTGCACCGTGTGAGACGATCAAAGGGCTCGAGCATCTGGATAAGGTGATCGACATCGACCAGCGGCCCATCGGGCGTACACCACGCTCCAACCCGGCCACGTATACGGGGGCGTTCACGCCGATCCGTGACTGGTTCGCCGGTCTGCCCGAGTCCAAGGCGCGCGGGTACAAGCCTGGCCGGTTCAGCTTTAACGTCAAAGGCGGTCGGTGCGAGGCTTGTCAGGGCGACGGCGTCATCAAGATCGAGATGCACTTTCTGCCCGATGTCTATGTAACCTGCGAAACCTGCAAAGGCGCGCGGTACAATCGGGAAACGCTCGAGATCAAGTTCAAAGGCAAGTCCATCGCGGATGTCCTTGATATGACAGTGGAAGATGCACAAGAGTTCTTCAAAGCCGTGCCGTCGATCCGCGATAAGATGGACGCGCTGGCGCGGGTCGGTCTGGGGTATATCAAGGTCGGGCAACAGGCGACAACCCTGTCGGGCGGTGAAGCGCAGCGGGTGAAGCTGTCAAAGGAACTCTCCAAACGCTCAACTGGTCGGACGCTTTACATTCTGGATGAGCCGACGACCGGTCTTCATTTCGAAGACGTCCGCAAGCTGTTGGAAGTGCTGCATGAATTGGTTGATCAGGGTAACACGGTTGTTGTGATTGAACACAATCTGGATGTTGTCAAAACGGCCGACCACATCATTGATATCGGGCCCGAAGGCGGTGACGGTGGTGGTGAAATTGTCGCCACGGGAACGCCCGAAGATGTTGTTGCTGTGGAACGCAGCCATACGGGCAGGTATTTGAAACAGTTGCTGAACCCCGAGCGGGTCGCGGCGGAATAACCTCCGCCGCGGCAACTTCAGTATCTGGCGTATCGCAGCATCTGCCAGTGGCGCAGTATTGGCGGAAAGAACAGGAACACGAAGCCGAAGCTGACATAGGCAAAAATCATCATCGGGATCCACAGCAGAACGCCTACCAGCCCAATAAACCCGGAAACACGTGCGGCTGAGTTCGCCGACATAATGCGCGTGAGCAAAGCGAAGAGCAGACGCCCCCCATCAAGCGGCATCAGGGGCAGCATGTTAAACAGCGCCAGCCACAGGTTTAGCTCTGCCGTCACCATCAGAACCCAGCCAATTTCAGGCGAGTTGGAAAACGGTTCCAGCAATGAACACACCGCCCACAGGGTCAGGTTCACAATCGGCCCCATAGCCACAATCAATTCGTCTTCATATGCCGAGGTCGACCGGCGATGTTCGCAGAATCCGCCGCCCCCATAAAGGACGACTCGATTGACGGGCACGCCCTGCACAAGACAGCCCCATGCGTGGCCCAACTCGTGCAGAAGAATCGAAATCAACAGAATCGCCACGAAGGCGAGCGCATAGGGCAGGTTGACCGGATCGGCGTTAATTCCGACAACGATCAAAACCAGAAAAATAAGGCTTTGGCTGAAATGTATTGGTACGTTCCATGGGCCGCGGAGCTCAAATAGCACGTTTTCAGTATTCATAATAAAACCTCGAAATAGTGAGGTTTATGATGATGTTAGATTGCGTCAAAATTTTGAAAACAGGCTGAAAAATGCCCGAGCCTGCTTACTTTCTCAAATCGACAGAGGTTGCTTTTCGACCGCTTGAATTCAGGCCGCGCTTGTCAGTTCAGGATGTCTGCAACCGCGCCGATCAGGTTCAGAACTTTGCGTGTATCCGGGTCGACACGATACACGTAGTCGCCTGCGCGGACATAGCTTCCCCTATTCAGGCCATATCGAAACGGATCATCAATCCAGCGATAGTCGCCATTGATAAACTCGCCATTTCTATACAGCTTTTTGGCCTGTCCCGGAGGGACACAGGGTACGTTTTTCTTGGCCAGGCCCGGCGGGCAGTGGCCGGCGTTTCCAGTTGCAACAATACCGCCCTGAGGCGCTATGCGGATGACCTTATCGTCATTCTTGTTCTTGCCGTTTCCCTTCCCGTTACCGGCCATGGCCGCCACCGGGGTCACGACCAGAGCAAGAACAGTAAGCGCTTTGACCAAATTATACGTCATCGTAGCCCCCTAGAATCGATGCTGAACCTCAGACTTAGATGGACATCGGCAGGAAAGGGGTCAACCCAATGGGCAGGAAGCCGCCCAAGGGCATCCTAGTTCCGACCGCGCTTTTCAAATCGCGGAAGCATGGCCGAGAAGTCCAGCCCCAGCCCATCTTCGCTTTCGACGAATTGCTGATACAGCTCGGTCGCCATCATCCCCATTGGGGTGTCGGCATCCGAGCTTTCCGCCGCCTGCTGACTGAGACGCAAGTCCTTCAACATCAGTTCGGCGGCAAAGCCGGGTTGATAACCATTGTCGGCCGGGCTTTGCGGGCCGATGCCTGGGGCAGGGCAGTATGCGTTCATCGTCCAGCTATAGCCCGAGGAGGTGCTGACAACGTCGAACATTTTCTGCCGGTCCAGCCCCAACTTGTCGGCCAGCGCGAAGGCCTCACATGTTGCAATCATGGTGACACCCAAAATCATGTTGTTGCAGATCTTGGCCGCCTGACCCGCGCCCGCGTCTCCGCAATGCACTGCCTTTTGCCCCATGATGTCGAACAAGGGCCGGGCTTTTTCGAATGCCTCGGCGCTTCCACCTGCCATGAATGTCAGCGTCCCAGCCGAGGCACCTCCGATACCGCCCGAGACGGGTGCGTCGACGGCCAAAACTCCCGCAGCCAATGCCATATCGGCAACAGCTCGGGCGCTGTCGACATCCACTGTCGAACAATCGACCCAGACGGCCCCTTCATTCATCGCTGGAATGATTTCATTTGCGACGGATCGAAGTATCTGGCCATTCGGAAGCATGGTGATGACGATGTCTGCGTCTTTTGCAGCGTCGGCCCCTGACCCAGTCAAAATAACACCGGAAACCGACACCTCGGCCATATCAAACCCAGCGACTTCATGCCCGGCATTGGCAAGATTGACTGCCATTGGATTGCCCATGTTTCCAAGGCCGATAAACCCGATTTTCATTCTTTAATCCTCCTCGAATGTCAGGGCGACGCTGCCCAGGGGCCGCAGCATTGCGGAAATATCCACGGCGGGAACAGGTTTGCCATGGTGACGCCAATTTGGAGAGCGATCCTTGTCTATGATCTGCGCGCGGATGCCTTCCAGAAAATCTCCGTGTTCCATGGCGCGCGCCGTAAAGCGGTATTCCATCTCCAGGGCTTTTCGGATCGACAGATCCAGCGCCTTAAGCCGATGAATCATTTCAATGGTACAAGCCACCGATAGTGGAGAGTTGCGGCCCATCAACTTTTGCGCCGCGTCAGAGAACGGGGTTTCGGAGAAGCGCAACGCGTTGAGGATGTCGTTCAACCCCTCGCCATTGAAAAGCACGTCGATTTCCGCCTGAACCTTTTCAAGGTTACCTGTGGGTGGCGTCTGGGAATGCTCGACCAACAGGTCTGTGTTCCCGGAAGCTTCGAGCAGTTCGATCAGGCCGGGCCATTCTTCAATGGGGATAAAATGGTCGGCAAAGCCCGCATAAATGGCGTCCGCAGGGCCCATTCGGTGACCTGTTGTGCCCAAGTATTCTCCCAGTCGACCCGGAGCCAGCGCGAGCATCAGAGAGCCACCAACATCCGGCACCAAACCGATAGAGCACTCGGGCAGGGCAATCTGAGATGTTTCACCGACTATGCGGTGGCTTCCATGGCACCCAATTCCGACGCCGCCACCCATAGTAAACCCTTGTAGGAAACTGACCACGGGCTTGGGGTATTCGAAAATCAGTGCATTCAGCCTGTATTCATCGCGCCAGAAAGTCTGCCCATAGGCATAGTCGCCTTTGCACCCGGTATCATAAAGCTCTGCGATATCTCCCCCGGCGCAAAATGCTTTATCGCCAACGGCGTCCAGTATGATCAGGTCAACTGACTCGTCCTCGCGCCAGTTACGCATGGCCGTATCTATCGCCATGCACATGTCATAACTCAGCGCGTTCAAAGCTTTGGGGCGTGTCAGAGTGATGCGTCCAGCGCGGCCGGTAGTGTGAATTTCAATATCTGACATCGGGGTCTCAGCGTTGGGCAAGCATCTGACGAGAAACAATGACGCGCATGATCTCGTTTGTGCCTTCCAGAATTTGATGAACGCGCAAGTCGCGGACAAGCTTTTCGATACCGTAATCGGCGAGATACCCATAACCGCCGTGCAGTTGCAGGCATTGGTCGACCACTTTTGATCCGGTTTCAGTCACGAATTTCTTGGCCATTGCACAGAACTTGGTGGCATCCGGTGCGCCAGTGTCCAGTTTCCAGGCTGCCTGACGCAAGAACGTCCGGGCCGCCTGCAATTCTATTTCCATATCCGCAAGCCTGAACTGCAGCGCTTGAAACTGATCAATCGACTTCCCGAACGCCTGACGCTCGGACATATACTGAAGCGTCATGTTCAGACCTGCTTGTGCCGCCCCCAAAGAACATGAGGCAATATTCAAGCGACCGCCATCCAGGCCCATCATCGCATATTTGAATCCGTCACCTTCTGTACCTACCAGATTGCCCGCCGGAACTTTGCAGTCGTCAAACTGAACCTGCGCCGTTGGTTGGCTTTTCCAGCCCATCTTTTGTTCAAGTGCGCCAAAGCTAAGACCTGGAGTGCCATCTTCGACATACAGAGTTGAAATCCCTTTGGGGCCATCCTGTCCGGTGCGCACCATACAGACATAAGCATCTGAGTATCCGCCGCCCGAGATGAAGGCCTTTGTTCCGTTCAGCGTATAACCTTCGTTCGTGCGTTCGGCGCGAGTTTTCAGCGCGGCTGCGTCCGAGCCTGATCCGGGTTCGGTCAGGCAGTAGCTGAGGACTGTGTTCAGGTTAAGAATATCCGGCATGATCCGCGATTTCAGCTCATCCGCGGCAAATGTGTCCAACATCTTGGCGCACATGTTGTGGATCGTCAGGAAGGCCGCGACTGAAGGGCAAGCCATCGAAAGGGCCTCGAACACCATCGTCGCATCCAGCCTACTAAGACCGGAACCGCCACTATCTTCGGACACATAGAGACCGCCAAAGCCAAGCTCCCCTACACGGGGCCAAAGGTCTTTGGGAATAGTGCCATCTGCCTCCCATTGCCGGGCGAAGGGTGCGATATGCTCCTGCCCGAACTCATAGGCCATATCGAAGATAGCAGTTTGCTCTTCGGTTGGTGCAAAATCCATTGGTTTCCTCCCACGTCGCCGCATGAATTGAACGAGTGTTTATTTCCTGATTCTTACAGAAATTTTGCACGCCCAGCAATTCCTGACAGGGATATTGCGAAAACGATTAGATCATACTTCGAGGCAGGTCATAAATCCTGATGGAATTCTTCGATCAGATGCTGAACCACAGCCCTGCCTGCATCCGCACCTTTGGCCGTCGCTTCAGCGTGAACACGTCGTTGCCGCGTGGCAGATGTGCCGTTTTGTGCGATTTGCTGTAGCCGGGCAAGTTCAGTCATGGTGCCCAGTGCTTCGGCATCTTCGGCCAGCATACCCATCAGTTCACCCATAAGTTCCGGCATGGGCTTGATGGATCGATCCCCGAAATCAATCATGCCTTCGCCGACTCCGTAACGCTGCGCACGCCACCGGTTTTCACCAATCAGGAACCTGTCATATTGCCGCCAACGCAAATTGCGGTCTTTCAGACGGCACAACATTCGAACCAGCGCCTGCACCATGGCGGCCAGCGACAATGTGTGCTCCAACCTCGGCTGCACGTCCATTATGCGTGTTTCGAGCGTTGGAAAGCGATGAGAAGGTCGCAAATCCCACCAGATTTTCGAGGTATCCTCTATCACGCCAAGTTCGACCAGAATGCCTGTCGTACGTTCATATTCCGACCAACTTGCCAGGACCGGTGGTAATCCGGTGCGGGGCAGGTTGTCGAATACGGTCAGGCGATAGGAAGACAGGCCGGTATCCTCTCCGTTCCAATAGGGCGAGGATGTGGACAGCGCCAACAGATGCGGCAGGAAATAGGAAAGCTGCGGCATCAGGTCGGCCCGCAAGGATGGTTCTTCAACACCGACATGAACATGCATCCCGCAGATCAGCATCCGTCGCGCGACACCGCCCAGGGCATGCTGCAAGGCGTCATAGCGCTCTCGGCGCGTGTGGTGCTGTTTCTTCCAGTCCGCAAAGGGGTGGCAGGACACAGCAATCGGGGCCAGATTGTATTCGGCGGACCGATCCGCCACACCCGCCCTCAGGCGTTTCAAATCTTCTCGGGCCGTGCGGATCGTCGCATGGGGGCGGGTGCCAACCTCGATCTGGCACTGCAGAAACTCAGGGCTGACCTGGCCCTGAAAATCGGCCTGGCAGGCTTCCATCAGTGCAGCGGGTGCTTGGGCAAGTTCAAGGCTGTCGCGGTCGACCAGAAGATACTCTTCCTCAATGCCCAGCGTGTATTCCTGCTGCATGGCGGCCCTCTTTCTAGCTTTATGCGAAACAGTGAATACGGAAATACGCTTTTTGCCAAG
Organism: Ruegeria sp. CDSC079; assembly: GCF_059610505.1. Lineage (NCBI taxonomy): Bacteria > Pseudomonadati > Pseudomonadota > Alphaproteobacteria > Rhodobacterales > Roseobacteraceae > Ruegeria > Ruegeria sp. CDSC079. Next base: position 242,108 of record NZ_JBXWNT010000006.1, on the reverse strand, counting down.
TGTTTACCGGCAGAGTCCTTGCGGTCATCGGGCTAGCAACGGTAAGGAACGGGTCAAAGTTCAGAAGAACCCCGGAGCCATTGTGTGAAACCCAGGAAATTCCCCCGGCTGAATGCCGTTCTCGACCGATTTGGTGTCAGGCTGATTGACAAAGTCACGGAACGGGACGAGCGCGCCCGGCTGGAGGCGTTCGAAAGGGCAGGCGGGCTGACCCGTCCGGCTTATTCGTTGTCACCGGGAATGGCCGATTTCGACATATCGCAGCTGGTAGCCGAATATGGTGAACATGCCGCCGCTTTGGCTGCATTGAAAGATCCGTCCCGCAATCAAACCGGGTATAGGATCGGCAACGGGTATTATGACAGCCCAGATGCGGATGCGTTGTATCTTATGGTCCGTCGTTTCAAACCCAAGCGGGTGATTGAGGTTGGCTGCGGTAATTCAACGCGCGTGACACGGCAGGCTGTATTGGATGGCGGGCTGCAGACGCAAATCACCGCGATTGATCCCTATCCGCGCGCGGACATCGCGCATGTAGTCGATCAATTCGAACAGAAACGGTTGGAAGAGGTCGATCCAGCCCTCTTCGAACAGCTTGAAGCGGGTGACATCCTGTTCATCGATTCCAGCCATGTTGTCCGGATGAGCAATGATGTCGCGCATCTGTTCTGTCGCATCATACCGGCCTTAAAACCGGGCGTTGTGATCCATGTGCACGATGTTTTTCTACCCTACGAATACCCCAAGCGGTTCTTCTATGACTGCCCGGGATGGGGCGAGCAATATATGTTGCATGCATTGTTGCAATCTAGTGCATATTCAATGCTTTGGCCTGGATACTTCTTGCAACAGGATCGCCAAGATGCGGCCGAAGCGCTACCGTTTTTGAAAGATGGGCGCGCTCAAAGTATTTGGGTTCAGGTCAAATAAATCTGACACCAAATTGATCCGGTGCAGCGAAACGCCCGTACCCCTTTCCATAACAACCTGGATAGGAGATCTCAAATATGTTTCGCCGTACTTTCCTGAGCGCCGCCGCCGCAATCGCACTTACCTTGCCGGTTCAAGCGAAGGCCGCCGATATCGTGGATACCGCCGTATCTGCCGGATCATTCACCACTCTGGTCGCGGCGGTTCAAGCGGCGGGTCTGGTCGATACGCTGAAAGGGGACGGTCCCTTCACCGTTTTTGCCCCCACGGATGAGGCCTTTGCCGCACTGCCCGAAGGGACGGTGGAAACGCTGCTACTGCCCGAGAACAAAGACCAACTGGTCGCAATCCTGACCTATCACGTGGTTCCTGCAAAGGTCATGTCAGGTGACATCACTGGCAAGCGCGCCAAAGTGCTGACCGTGCAGGGTGATCGCCTGAGTGTGAATGGCAAGAACGGCGTAAAAGTGAATGGCGCCAAGGTTGTGCAGGCCGATATCGAGGCCAGCAATGGCGTGATCCACGTCGTCGATGCGGTGATCCTGCCGGAATAATTGGCAACTACCGTGATCAAGCAAAAACCCCGGCCGTTATGGCCGGGGGGTTCTGTCAGACCAATCTGACCTTGGTGCCAACCTGAACCAGCGGGTACAATTCTTCAACATGCTGATTATAAAGGCCAATACATCCAGAAGAACTTTGGCGACCAATCTTGCGTGTATCGTGCGTGCCGTGCACCAGATATGCTGGCCAGCCCAGATACATCGCCCGCGTACCCAGCGGATTTCCGGACTCGCCACCTTCTATTCGGATGGGCAGGTTCGGGTCGCGCTCGCGCATTGAGGCGGTCGGGGTCCAGCTTGGGTTTTCGCGCTTGCGTACTACTTCGGTATAACCACGCCTTGTGAGTTCTTCGCTCATAGGGACTGAGCTGGGGTACAGTTTGTACGTCCCGTCAGCCCCCCAATAGTGTACAGCGCGGCTTGTGATATCTGCCAGCAGGCAGCCGACACCTAACTCATCGAAGTGATCCTGCCAATTCTGGTGCGAGAATGAAGAGACATTCCGCCGCACAGCTAGCTGTGTGCTGATCGCCTCTTCGTCAAGCGGGAAAGCATCGGCGCTGCTTTGTGCGCGCACCAGTGCAGGTGTCATCAACAGAGACGCTGCACCTAACAATGCAGAGCGACGGGTCATGCGGGGATCTGACAAATTGGCCTCCGGTTCAGGAACTGCTCGCGCGAAACTGCGTGTAACTTATGTTTTGCTGATCAGATTTCCTAGGGAGTGTTGAGTGAATTTATTGTGAAGCGAACATCACAAGCGAAACTTGGCCGTGTATTGAAAAAAGCCCGGCCAGTGGTGGCCGGGCTGTGTGGATCCGCCGCTTTCGTTTGAATCAGTCCATGGCTTTGAAGTTGAACTCGCCGCCTTCTTTGATGCCTGACGGCCAACGCGCGGTGACCGTTTTTGTGCGTGTATAGAATTTGAAGCTATCCGCACCATGCTGGTTCAGGTCACCGAACATGGATTTCTTCCAGCCGCCAAAGGTGTGATAGGCCAACGGAACCGGGATCGGAACGTTGATACCGACCATGCCAATATTGATCCGGCTGGCAAAGTCACGCGCGGTATCTCCATCGCGGGTGAAAATCGCCGTGCCATTGCCGTATTCGTGATCCATAGCCAAGCCAATCGCTTCTTCGTACGATCCTGCGCGGACGGTCGACAAAACCGGACCAAAGATCTCTTGCTTATAGATGTCCATGTCGGGCGTCACGTGGTCAAACAGGTGAGGGCCGACGAAGAAGCCGTCCTCATAGCCCTGCAGGCTAAAGTCGCGATTATCGACAACCAGTTTGGCACCTTGTTCAACGCCCGAGCTGATCAGTCCCAAAATGCGCTCTTTGGCAGCACCGGTCACGACCGGTCCCATGTCAACATCATCGCCGGCAGTGTAGGGGCCGACCTTCAGTTTCTCGATACGCGGAATAAGCTTTTCGATCAGCGCGTCGGCGGTATCCTCTCCGACCGGGACCGCAACCGATACGGCCATGCAGCGTTCGCCAGCCGCGCCGAAACCGGCGCCAACCAGGGCATCTGCTGCCTGGTCAAGATCGGCGTCGGGCATGACGATCATGTGGTTCTTGGCACCGCCGAAACACTGCGCGCGTTTGCCGTTGGCCGTGGCGCGCGAATAGATGTACTGCGCGATTGGGGTCGAGCCCACAAAGGAAACGCCCTGAATGATCTCGCTGTCCAACAGCGTGTCCACGGCCTCTTTGTCGCCATTGACCACCTGGAACACACCTTTGGGCAAACCTGCCTCAACGAAAAGTTCCGCCAGCATCAAAGGTACTGAAGGATCGCGCTCGGACGGTTTCAGAACAACAGCGTTGCCACAGGCCAGGGCAGGGCCCACATGCCACAGAGGCATCATGGCCGGGAAGTTGAACGGCATGATCGAGGCCACAACCCCTAAAGGCTGGCGCATAGAATACATGTCGATGCCTGGGCCCGCACTGTCGGTGAATTCGCCTTTCAACATCTGCGGAGCACCGATGCAGTATTCGATCACTTCCAGACCGCGCTGCAGATCGCCTTTCGCGTCAGGGATCGTCTTGCCGTGCTCGCGGCTGAGCGCTTCGGCCAGCTTGTCCATGTCGCGGTTCATCAGGTGAACCATCGCCATCATCACGCGCCCGCGTTTTTGCGGGTTCGTTGCACCCCAGGCCGGTTGTGCGGCTGCAGCGCTAGCAATGGCTGCTGTGGTCTCGGCAGCACTTGCCATCGGGCATTTGTACTGTACCTCGCCGGTAGCGGGGTTGAACACGTCATCATATCGGCCGGACGTGCCGATGACATTCTCACCGTTGATGAAATGGGACAGTTCGTTCATTGCGAATTCCTCCGAAGGTCTGCGCGCAGAATAGGCTTGCATAAATGGCTTGAACAGAGGCAATGTCCCAAAGGTGTTTTGCAAATTTGCAAAGGTGAAGCGTGACACCTAATTGGGATGATATGAGGGTCTTTCTGGCCGTTGCCCGCGAAGAAAGCCTTTCGGCGGCGGGACGATTACTTCGGATTGACCCGGCTACGGTCGGACGCCGTGTTGCGCGGTTGGAAGCGTCTCTGGATGCGCCGCTGTTCACCAAATCGCAGCAGGGATATGTGCTGACCTCAGCTGGTGAGCGTTTGATGGACCACGGTCTAAAAGCCGAAGAGGCGATGCGCGCTGCGGCAGGCGCCATGGCAGAACCATCTGAGAGGTTGAGCGGGCAAATCCGGATCGGCGCACCGGACGGGTGTGCGAACTACTTGTTGCCGCAGGTGTGTGGCAAGATTTGTGACGCCAATCCCAATCTGGACATACAAATTCTGGCCCTGCCGCGCGTCATCAACCTTTCCCGCCGTGAAGCCGATATGGCCGTGACCGTTAGTGCACCGACCGCTGGAAAACTGCTTGTACAGAAAATTACCGACTACAAACTTCATCTTGTCGCAACGCAGGAATACCTTGCCGATCACCCTGCGGTTCATTCCATCAGCACGTTAGGGGGGCATCGTATGATCGGATACATACCTGATATGATATTCGACCGCGAACTGGACTATCTGGTCGATCTAGGTGTTGACCGTGTCGCGCTGGCCTCGAATTCGGTCTCTGTCCAACTGCGGCAGGTTTCGCAGGGATCAGGGATCTGCATTGCGCATGATTTCACACTGCCATTTCACCCGAAGTTGAAGAAAATACTGGTTGATCAAGTGAGTTTGACACGCAGTTTTCATCTGGTTCGACATCAAGGTGACCAACGAAACGAGCGGTTGAATCGGTTCGCGCAGGCCCTGTCCCAAGGGATTCGCGATGAAGTTGAGCGGCTTGAGGCTGAAGCTTCACCTTGACAGGCTATTTCATTCCGGCAACGCTTTGGAAAACACGAAGTTATTTCGGAGGTTACGTCAATGCTTGTTCAGGCCATTCTGAAATCCAAAGCCACCGGAGGCGTGGTGACAGTTGCTCCTTCGCGCACAGTTTCAGAGGTTGCAGGAATCCTTGCAGAAAAGCGCATCGGAACGGTGGTTGTATCAGAAGACGGCGGTAAGACCGCATCAGGTATCTTATCAGAGCGTGACATTGTGCGCGAACTGGCCGCAAGCGGCAGCGGATGCCTATCAAAACCCGTAAGCGCGTATATGACCCGCGAGCTGGTGACAGCGACGCAACAGGATACTGTCCAGGATATAATGTCGCGGATGACCGAAGGGCGCTTTCGCCATATGCCGGTTGTTGAGGACGGTAACCTCGTTGGCATTGTTACCCTAGGCGACGTTGTCAAAGCACAGCTTTCCGAACTGGCAATGGAAAAAGACGCATTGGAAGGCATGATCATGGGCCATTAAGCCCATAGAAACGCGACGCAACTACTTGCACCCATAGCCAAGTTATGTTTGCTTGCGCAGAAATTTCGTTGCGCAGGAGGCGGCAATGAGGGTTGGATTGTATCCCGGAACATTTGATCCGATCACCCTGGGTCATATTGATATCATCCGTCGCGCGGCCGCTCTGGTTGACAAGCTCGTGATTGGGGTGGCGATCAATCGGGAAAAGGGGCCGTTATTTTCGTTGGAAGAACGGGTCGAGATGATCGAAGCCGAATGTTCCTTTCTTTCCGAACAGACCGGAACTGAAATTGTCGCCCATCCTTTTGAAAACCTGCTTATCAACTGTGCCCGCGACGTAGGTGCTCAGGTCATTGTCAGAGGCCTGCGTGCTGTTGCGGATTTCGAGTATGAGTTCCAGATGGTCGGTATGAACCGCGCATTAGACGACTCAATCGAGACGGTGTTCCTTATGGCTGAGGCCCGCCATCAGGCGATTGCCTCGAAACTGGTGAAAGAGATCGCGCGATTGAACGGGGACGTGTCGAATTTCGTCACGCCCCGCGTAAATGACGCGCTGCGTGCGCGCTTAGGATAGCGCGCCCATCGCGGCCGCCGTGTCCAGCATCCGGTTCGAAAAGCCCCATTCATTGTCGTACCAGGCCAGCACCCGGACCAACGTGCCGTCTGTCACCTTGGTTTCAGCCAAAGAGACGGTCGAACTGTGTGCGTCGTGATTGAAGTCGATCGACACTAGTGGGCGGTTTTCCGCAGCCAGGACACCGGGAATATTGGCCGCGGCATCAATGAACAACTGGTTGACCTCTTCTTCGGTTGTTGGGCGCGACACTTCGGCCACCAGATCCACAACCGAGACGTTCGGAGTGGGAACACGGATTGCCTGTCCAGTCAATTTACCTGCCAGCTGGGGCAATACGAGACCTACGGCTGAGGCTGCCCCCGTAGTGGTGGGAATCATCGACAATGCAGCCGCGCGTGACAGATACGGGTCTTTTCCGGCGGTATCGTGAACTGGTTGGCTGGCTGTATAGGCATGAACGGTTGTCATGTTTCCGTGGACAATGCCCAAACCCTCGTCCAGCGCCGCAGCAACGGGCGACAAACAGTTGGTCGTGCAGGATGCGTTCGAAACGATCGTATCCTCGACGGTCAGCTCATGTTGATTTACCCCGAAGACGATGGTTTTGACCGCACCATCCCCGCGGGCAGGAGCAGAAATCAAAACTTTTTTGGCGCCGTTGTCAAAATGGCGCGCCGCGGCTTCGCGCGTGCGGAACACGCCTGTGCATTCGAGAACAACGTCAATATCGGACCAATCGAGTTTCTCAGGCTCACGTTCGCTGGTTAGGCGGATCGGGCCTGCACCGACATCCAAACCGGCGTCGGTCAGGGAAACGGGCTTTGTATAACGTCCATGCACACTGTCGAATTCAAAGAGATGCGCGTTAATTTCGGGCTTGGCCAAATCGTTTATGGCCACGATCTGAACGTCGGTCCGCCCAGATTCCATCAAGGCCCGCAAAACACCGCGCCCGATCCGTCCAAATCCATTGATTGCCAACTTGAGTGTCATGGTCTGCTCCGTCTGGGTGTCTGTTATTGCAAAGTTAGCGCTAACAAAGCTAGATCAAGGAAAAAGTCAAGAAAAACCTCTGTCAGCGCCAGAAGGCGAGCCAGTCCAGGAAGGTGTAAAGTTTCTTTCCCAGGAAGATCAGGTTCTCAGAGTCGAACATTGCGTAATCGACTAGCAGACAGCCAAGTATTAGAAGGCCAAGCCAGATAGCAATTTGATTGGTCATGTTGGCCCCGAATGAAAACACCCGCCCAGATAAACTGAGCGGGTGTAAAGGTACAACATTTCTACGGCGTTTTAGTTAAGCCGTCCCATGGCAACGGCGACGTCTGCCATACGGACCGAGAAGGCCCATTCGTTGTCATACCAAGCCAGAACACGAACCATGCGGTTGTTAACAACCCGTGTCTGGTCTGGTGCGAAAATCGAGCTTTCTTCGGTATGATTGAAATCGGTCGAGACCAGCGGCGCGGGCTCATAGCCCACGACGCGCTGCATTGATCCCCGTGATGCTTCACGAACGATGGCATTAACATCTTCAACAGTGACGTCACGCGCCGCATGGAAAGTCAGGTCGACAGCAGAAACGTTTGGTGTTGGTACACGGATAGCCGAGCCGTCCAAACGACCCTTCAGGTTCGGCAGAACTTCGCCCAGAGCTTTGGCTGCACCTGTTGAAGTTGGGATCATGGACATTGCCGCAGCGCGCGCGCGATACAGGTCACTATGACGGCGATCCAGTGTCGGCTGGTCGCCGGTATAGGCATGGATCGTAGTCATGATACCGTGTTCGATCCCGATACCTTCGTCCAGCACCTTGGCAAGCGGAGCAAGGCAGTTCGTAGTGCAAGAGCCATTCGAAACCATTCTATCTTCAGTAACCAGGCTGTTGTGGTTCACGCCATAGACAATGGTTTTATCAACATTCTTACCTGGCGCAGACAAAAGAACCTTCTGAGCACCGCGTTCCAGATGCGTTTTGGCTTTCAGGCCATCGTTGAATTTTCCGGTGCATTCCAAAACGACGTCACAACCTTCCCAGTCAAGCTCGTTCATATCGTAAGTCGAGAACACCTCCATTGGGCCGCGGCCCAAATCCATGGTGTTGCCTTCGATCGAAACATCGCGGGGAAAGCGGCCGTGGATGCTGTCGTATTTCAGCAGGTGGGCGGTAGTTTCCAATGGGCCGGTCGCGTTGACCTTGATCACTTCGATGTCGTTGCGGGCCGATGCCGCAATATGCGACAGGGTGCAGCGGCCGATACGGCCAAATCCATTGATGCCGACCTTGATGGTCATCTGACGTCTCCAAAAATGCGCTTGCTCTGCGGGGCATATAGCGGCACAGACGCTTTCTCAAAAGGGCAAAAGTGACATATTCTTAGTGTGTTAGCGCAAACCTTCGCCGGTTGCGCTAACGCTTGCGCTAGCCGTCGGATCGGGTAGGGTCCCCTGGCGACAGGTGAGATGAGAGGAAACACGCATGAGTGGTTTGTTGGCACTGTTGGATGATGTTGCTGGCATAGCAAAGGTTGCTGCGGCGTCAGTGGACGATGTGGTCGCTGCCGCCGGCAAGGCCGGGGCCAAGACTGCGGGCGTGATCATCGACGATGCAGCAGTTACTCCGAAATATGTGCAGGGCTTTGCCCCGGCGCGGGAATTGCCGATCATCTGGCGCATTGCGCGCGGCTCGATTTTCAACAAGATTATCCTGCTGTTGCCAGTCGCTTTGTTGCTGGCCAATTTTGCACCCTGGTTGATAACGCCCTTGTTGATGCTTGGCGGGTCCTATTTGTGCTTCGAAGGGGCAGAAAAGATATTTCACCTGCTTTTCCCTCATGGCAGCCACGTTATAGACGAAGATATGAAGGTCAAAGACCCGGGCCATCTGGAAGAGCAGAAGGTCAAGGGTGCGATCAAAACCGATTTCATCCTGTCCGCCGAGATCATGACAATCGCCCTTGCCGCCATCGAAGCACCGAATATCTGGATGCAGGCGGCAACGCTGGCCGTTGTTGGACTAGGTGTGACTCTGGCCGTTTATGGCTCGGTCGCCTTGATCGTGAAGATGGACGATGTGGGCCTTTTCCTGGCGCAGAACGCACCAACGCCGATCGGGCGAGGATTGGGGCGTGGATTGGTCAAGGCGATGCCGGTTGTCATGAAAGTGCTGTCGATTGTCGGCACAGCTGCGATGCTGTGGGTTGGCGGCTCGATCATCATTCACGGGCTTGAGGTTCTGGGTTTTGGCTGGTTGGGGCATCAGATCCATGACATGGCCTATGCAGCCGGGCATGCGGTTTCGGCGCAATGGGAAGGTGCCGTGGAGTGGATTTCCAAAGCCACGATGGATGGCATATTCGGACTGGCCTGGGGGTTCGTGCTTATCCCGATTGCAACAAAAGTGGTCGCGCCGATTTTGTCTCGGAAATCTGAAACGCATTAATCAGAAAACGAAAAGGGCGGCGCATGGCCGCCCTTCGCTTGATGTTTGAAATTGGGAATTACAGCTCCAGCAATTCCTTGACCTTTGCAACTGTGGCCTCTGCAGTGATGCCGAAATGTTTATACAGTTCATCAGCGGGCGCAGACGCGCCAAAGCCCGACATGCCGATGAAGCCCGCCTTGGCGTCACGGCCGCGTTCCCCCAGCAGCCAGCGGTCCCAGCCTCCGGCGCGGACGGCGGCCTCGATGCCGACACGGACGGCTCCACCGGGCAGAACCCGCTTGCGATACGCTTCATCCTGCTCGGCGAACAGTTCCATGCATGGCATCGACACGACGCGCGTGCCAATGCCCTCGGCCTCGAGCATCGCCTTGGCTTCCATTGCCAGCGACACTTCCGAACCGGTTGCGATCAGGATTGCCTGACGCTTGCCTTCGGCTTCGGCAAGAACATAGCCGCCTTGTGCAGTCAGGTTTTTGGTTTTGTGATCCTTGCGTACGGTCGGCACGCCTTGGCGGGTCAGAGACAAGACCGAAGGGCTGTCCTTGAAGGTCAGCGCCAGTTCCCAGGATTCCGCTGTTTCAACGGCATCCGCCGGGCGGAAAACATAGGTATTCGGTGTCGCGCGTGAGATCGCCAGATGCTCGACCGGCTGGTGGGTCGGGCCGTCTTCGCCCAGACCGATCGAGTCATGGGTCATCACAAAGACCGTGGGTATCTTCATCAGCGCTGCAAGCCGCATCGAGGGCCGCGCATAGTCGGTGAACGCCATGAAGGTACCGCCATAGGGGCGGATGCCGCCATGCAGCGCCATACCGTTCATCGCGGCGGCCATGCCGTGTTCGCGGATACCATAATGGATGTACCGACCCTTGCGGTTTTCCGGCAGGAATACGCCCATATCGGCCGATTTCGTGTTGTTCGAACCGGTCAGGTCAGCAGAGCCGCCAATAGTTTCCGGCATGATCGGATTGACCGCGTTCAGAACTTTCTCGGACGAGGCACGGGTGGCCAACTTGGGCTGATCTTCCGACATCTGCTTTTTGAACGAGCGGATGGCACCGGCCAGCTTTTTGGGTGCCTCGAACGCATAAGAGCGGTTGAACTCGGCCTGTTTGCGTTCAGAGATCTGCGCGAAACGCTCCTCCCACGCAGAACGCTCGGCTGCGCCGCGCGAACCGATTGCTTCCCAGGCTGATTTGACATTTGCCGGGACTTCGAAGGCGCCATGGGGGGCGGCATAGGCCTCTTTGGCCGCTTTCAGCTGTTCCTGATCGGTCAGGGCGCCGTGGCCTTTTGAGGTATCCTGCGCCGCGTGACCCAAAGCGATATGGCTTTCGCAGGCGATCATGGTCGGCTTGTTGGACGATTTCGCCTTGGTGATGGCCTCGTCGATGGCCTGCGGATCGTGGCCGTCAATCTCGATGACCTGCCAGCCAGAGGCGGCAAAGCGTTTCACCTGATCGGTCCGGTCAGCGATGTCGACCGTGCCGTCGATGGTGATGTTGTTGTTGTCCCAGAACACGATCAGCTTACCCAGCTCGTGACGGCCGGCCAGCGTGATGGCCTCTTGGCTAACGCCTTCCATAAGGCAGCCGTCGCCCGCGATGACATAGGTATAGTGATCTACGATCTTCTTGCCGTAATGAGCGCGCTGAATTTCCTCGGCCATGGCAAAACCAACGGCGTTCGAGATCCCCTGACCCAGCGGGCCGGTTGTGGTTTCGATCCCGTTGACAAGGAAGTTCTCGGGGTGACCTGCAGTTTTTGCGCCCAGCTGACGGAAATTCTTGATCTGTTCCAGCGTAACGTCAGCGTTCCCAGTGAGATACAACAGCGAATAGATCAGCATCGAGCCGTGACCGGCGGACAGGATGAACCGGTCGCGGTCGGGCCAGTTTGGAGCCGAGGCGTCGAATTTAAGGTGCTTTTCGAACAGTACAGTCGCGACATCGGCCATGCCCATTGGCATACCGGAATGGCCGGAATTGGCGGCGGCGACGGCGTCGAGGGTCAATGTGCGGATGGCCGCAGCTTTGTCCCAGTGTTCGGGGTTGGCATTGCGCAGCGCAGTCAGGTCCACGGGTGTTGTTCCTTTGGATTACAGGCAGATGGCCGCTCAATACCATTCAGCCCTCAAAGTGCAAGTAGAACTGGGTGCTGCAGGGTTTTGCTGGATCAAGAATGTGACCCAAGTCGTTGAAAGCAAACAGTGGGTATTTTCGATGCCATTGGGTTAGACTAGGCCAAGACGCGTACAAGGTTGATTCGGATAACCTCGCGAAACAAGGAACCTTGATAAAAAGGTGGCAGGGGCATGAGCCAGATCGAAGAACTACAACGCCGTATTGTGGCCGCGATGGATCGGATTGGATCCGGCATTGCGACAATGGCGGAAGTTGGCGCAGGCAGCGGTGGAGAAGATAACACTCTGCGTGTAGCTCTGGATGATGAGAGGGTTGCGAATGCTCAACTTGAAGAGCGTCTCAGATCATTAAAAGAAAGACACGATTCCGAAGTCGATGCCATGCGCCTAGAAATCGAAGGCTTGCGTAATACCCCGTCCGATAATCAGGAAAGTGCAGCGCTGCGCGAGCAACTCGACGATGCCAGGGCACAGCTTGCCTCGGTCGAAGCCGCACGGGCCGAGTTGGCAAGCGCAAAGGCTGCATTGGAAGATCAGGATGTTGTCGAAGAACTGAAAGCCGAAAATGCCCGTCTTCGTTCGGAATTGGCGGATAGTGAACGCGTGGCGGAACTCAGCGCCGAGTTAGAAATGCTGCGCGCCGAACGCAGTAGCCATGGCTCGGCGATGTCGCGTCTGGATGATGATCTGCAGCGCATGCGCAAAGCCAACGAACAACTACGAATGTCGGTCGAAGAGCTGCGCACAGCTGCAGAAGACGGAATGACCGATGCGGATCTGTTGAACCGTGCCACAGCTGCCGAGCTTGAGGCAACGCGCGCAGCGCAAGCCACTGATGCGGCCGAAGCACATGCCGTGCTGGCCCGGTTGGAACCGTTGCTGTCTCAGGCGAAACTGGCCGAAGGAGAGGTGGAATAATGCCTGAATTGACCATTCAAATCGGGGGGCGCGGCTTTGAGGTTTCGTGCCAAGAAGGCGAAGAGGTTTTCCTGCAAGCTGCTGCAAAATTGCTGGATGATGAAGCGCAGGTATTGTCGGATCAGATCGGTCGGATGCCTGAATCCCGGATGCTTTTGATGGCTGGATTGATGTTGGCAGACAAAGCCGCCGCCACAGGTGACAAAATCAACTCGCTGGAAAATAAGCTGGCGGAGGCCGAAGCCGAGCTTCGGAACCTGCGTAGCATGCCACAGCCCGAGCCGGAAAGAATTGAAGTTGCCGTGGTTCCACCTTCGGTCACTGACACCTTGGCAGAGTTGGCTGCTCGGGCCGAGGCAATGGCGGCATTCATAGAAGAAAAGTCAACGAAATGATAAATATGCGTACTATTGCTATTGCAACTTTCATGTCTGTGTCAGCGCAGGTTTCCTGGGCTGGGATCGATATTCTGCCCGTCACATTTACTTGTGATAACGGCGTGCCTCTTGAGGTTGCCTATTTCAATGCCGAGGATGGATCCAGCGCGGCAGCCATGATGGTCGACAATAAGCTGGTGACTTTGCACCAAGCTCAGAGCGGCTCTGGTATCCGCTATGAATCCGACGGAACAACTGGCACTTACATCCTGCGCTCCAAAGGCTGGGACGCCACGGTGAGCTTTCTGGCGACAGGTGCAGATGCCGCCAGCGAGCAGGTCTTATTGGGAAATTGCGTCAGCCGCTGATCAGGCGTTTGCTTCCCTGATTTTATCAGCGGCTTCCTTGTTGTAGCCGACACCGTTTTCGTCAAACAGCGTGTCCAATTCGCCCGACAGGGTCATCTCGGTGATGATGTCGCATCCGCCTACGAACTCGCCTTTGACATAGAGTTGCGGAACAGTCGGCCAGTCAGAATAGTCCTTGATCCCCTGACGCAAGCCTTCGTCGGCCAGTACATTCACGTCAGCAAATTCTACGCCCATGTAGTTCAGCACGCCTGCCACGCGCGAGGAGAATCCGCATTGCGGCATTTCCTTGGTGCCTTTCATATATAGCACCACATCATTGGCTTTGACGGTCTCGTCGATCTGGGTTTTCACGTCGGTCATGTTACTTTTCCTTGTCATCCGCATCCGGGGCGGTCGTTTCATCCTGTGATGGGGCGGCGACCCATCCTTCCTTTTCCAGCCGTCGGTGTTCGGCCTGCGCCAGGGCCAGCGGATTCAGCCCGTATCTCTCGATGCCGTCAACCTTGCTGATTTTGTCCGGGTTTGGACGCATGTCGACCAGTTTACGCTTTCTGTTTCGCTTCACATAGGCCTCGATCAGCGCGGCGGCAACTATCAAAGCTGCGATTGCTGATATCCAAGCCAGCCATGTACTCATTTTTTTGGAGCCATGGCTTTAGCATATTCTTGAGGGTCTCTGGTGATACGGGAAACTGTTACATGACCGCCGCCGCCGCCCAACACGGTTCCGTGGTCAATCAGTTGCTCGCCTTGACCGGGTTCTGTGCCCCGAATTTTGTCAGCACGCTCATTCTTTATCGTAGATCTGAAAATGATGACGCTACCGACGAGGGCGATCAATTCACAAATCCCGTAAATCCAGAAAGTCGTGCTCACTCAGGCACTTTCGTCGTCAGAGCCAGCGCGTGCAAGTCGCCATCCGGGCCGTCCATCTTGCCTTTGAGGGCTGCATAGACTGCTCGCTGTTGTTGCACCCGGTTTTTGCCACGAAAGCTCTCATCCACGACCATGGCCGACATATGTACGCCGTCGCTGCCGCCGACCTGAATGTCCGCATCGGGAAACGCGTCGCGCAGCAGGTTCTCAATCTCGTGGGCGCTCATCGGCATGTAGGTTTCTCCTGAAAGTCTTTCCCAAGATGTAGTGCGCCGGGGCGGGGCGCGCAAGGGTCAGATAGACGCCCCGAAATGACAAAAACCTGCACTTGTCAAAGTGCAGGTTTTCAGAAGCGCAGGTGCCAAAATCAGGCGACGGCTTCGGCGAAGCTGTTGCGGAAAGTGGCAGTCAGTTCATCAAGCAAGGCCTCAGAAGAGCCGATGCGGACGCTGTCGCCCGTGAACCGCCCGACCGATACCAGTGGAACGCCAGCCTGACCTGCAGCAATCATCAGGGCTTCGGCCTGGTCAAAGTTGCAGGCGACCAGATAACGGGCCTGATCCTCGCCAAACAGGAATTCGGTCGAGGCGTCGTCAAGCGTTATGCCGACACCGGTTGCCTCGGCCAGTTCGAAGGCTGCCAATGCCAGACCACCGTCGCCAAGATCGGTACAGGCTTTGATCATCTCTCGGTTTGCGCGGATGAACTCTCCGTTGCGCTTTTCGGCGTCCAGATCGACATGCGGTGCGTCGCCATCTTCGCGGTTGAACACTTCGGCCAGAAGGGCGGATTGGCCCAGATGCCCCTGCGTATCGCCGATGACCAGAGCCACGTGGCCGTCGCGGACCTCATTACCTATGATCTCGTCCGTGTGCGCCAGAAGGCCGACCGCTCCAATTGTCGGGGTCGGCAGGATCGCCTGACCGTCGGTTTCGTTGTAAAGTGACACGTTGCCGGACACGATGGGCATATCCAACGCTGCGACGGCCTTACCAATGCCTTGGATGGCACCGACGAACTGGCCCATGATCTCGGGCTTTTCCGGGTTGCCAAAATTCAGGTTGTCAGTGGTCGCCAGCGGCAATGCCCCGACGGCGGTCAGGTTGCGATAAGCTTCGGCAACAGCTTGCTTGCCGCCTTCTACAGGGTTGGCTCGCACATAGCGCGGGGTAACGTCACTGGTGAAAGCAAGAACTTTGTCGGTGCCGTGTACACGAACCATGCCGGCGCCCAGACCAGGCGTACGCACGGAATCAGCCATAACCATGGTGTCATACTGCTCGTAAACCCATTGCTTGCCCGCATAGTTTGGCGAAGCGAGCAGGGCGCGCAGACCGTCGATCGGGTCGATCTGAGGCACGTCGGCCAGGTCTTCTGCCTGCGGAGTAGCCTCCCACGGGCGGTCATATTCGGGCGCAGTGGACGAGAGCTTGGACAGAACCAGATCAGCTTTGACCTCACCATTATGCATGATCAGAAAGCGATCTTCGGCGAGGGTTTCACCGACGATGGCGAAATCCAGGTCCCATTTATCGAAAACGGCGCGAGCTTCGGCCTCAAGCTCGGGTTTGAGAACCATCAACATGCGTTCTTGGGATTCCGACAGCATCATCTCATAGGCTGTCATGTTCTCTTCGCGCTGGGGGACGTTTTCCAGATCAAGCCGCACGCCCAGACCGCCTTTGTCGCCCATTTCCACGGCCGAGCAGGTCAGACCCGCCGCGCCCATATCCTGGATCGAGATCACCGCGCCGGTCTGCATCAGCTCCAGCGTCGCTTCCATCAGGCGTTTTTCGGTGAACGGGTCGCCAACCTGAACGGTGGGGCGCTTTTCCTCGATCGTGTCGTCAAATTCGGCGCTGGCCATGGTGGCTCCGCCCACGCCGTCGCGTCCGGTTTTCGCACCGAGATAGACCACGGGCATGCCGACGCCAGAGGCCGCCGAGTAAAAGATCTTATCACTGTCAGCCAGACCAGCGGCAAAGGCATTCACAAGGCAGTTGCCGTTATAGGCCGGGTGAAAGCGGACTTCGCCGCCAACGCAAGGCACGCCGAAACAGTTGCCATAGCCGCCGATACCTTCGACCACGCCATTGACCAGCTGACGGGTCTTGTGGTGGCCGGGTTCACCAAAAGACAGCGCGTTCATCGAGGCGATTGGGCGCGCACCCATGGTGAAAACATCGCGCAGGATACCTCCAACACCTGTGGCTGCACCTTGATAGGGTTCGATGTAAGACGGATGGTTGTGGCTTTCCATCTTGAAGACCACGGCCTGACCATCGCCGATATCGACCACACCTGCATTTTCACCCGGTCCGCAGATCACCTGGGGTCCAGAAGTGGGCAGGGTGCGCAGCCATTTCTTGGAGGATTTGTAGGAACAATGCTCGTTCCACATGGCCGAGAAAATGCCCAACTCGGTAAAGGTTGGCTCGCGCCCGATAATCTCCAGGATCATCTCGTATTCTTCGGGTTTCAACCCGTGCGCGGCAATCAGATCCGGTGTGATGGCGGGCTCTTGCATCGTTTGTCCTGTGTCCATGGTGGCCGAGATTGCGGGCCTTGTAGGGCAAGGGCGCGTCTGTGGGAAGGGCCAAGTCAGCGCAGGGTCGAATAACGTAACCGGCATATGCCAATTTCGAGCTTTTCTGCGCTTTGTGTACCCAGAAAAAGAAACGGAACCGCGCCAGTGGCCGGTTCCGTCTATAGTATTTCCTGCCAGGCGGCCCAAAAGCCGCTTGGCGTCTGTATCTGGTCTTTAAGCTGGGGTTTCTCCCTTGTTGATCGAGTCCGCCGCAGCGGCCCCAACAGCAGCTTTTTGCTGTTCGGTAAGGTTCTCGGCCTCTTCCAGACCAGGAATTGCTACGCGAACTTCGCGGCGGGCAAAGTCGATGCCATTGGCATTGAACTCGGCCTTCACCCGGTTGAAGATCTCCTTGCGAAGCGTGAACTGCTTGCCCGGCTTGGCCATGAACTTGCCGCGGATGATCATGCCAAC
Source organism: Ruegeria sp. CDSC079 (assembly GCF_059610505.1). Lineage (NCBI taxonomy): Bacteria > Pseudomonadati > Pseudomonadota > Alphaproteobacteria > Rhodobacterales > Roseobacteraceae > Ruegeria > Ruegeria sp. CDSC079. The sequence goes on along the minus strand of NZ_JBXWNT010000006.1, from coordinate 225,069 downwards.
ATCGTCAAAGTCGAAAACACCTTGCGATTTAAAGGGCTGCAAGAAGCCTTCTTTGTGGGTTTCGTCCGCCATCATCTCGGCGCCGATCTTCTTGAAGATCTTCTTGACCTTGTTGGGATCAGTGTCAAACGGCACGGTGAACTTTAGCTTCATGATCACCCAGTCACGGCTGAAATTGGTCAGCTTTTGAATCTCGCCATAGGGGATCGTGTGAACAGGCCCACGGTGATGGCGGAGCTGCATCGAACGGATCGAGATTTTCTCGACGGTGCCCATGGTGCCACCGACATCGACATATTCACCCACGCGAAACGCATCGTCGATAAGGAAGAAGACACCGCCGACGATATCAGCCACCAGCTTCTGAGCGCCGAAACCGATCGCAAGACCAAGGACACCGGCACCTGCCAGAAGTGGGGTGATGTTGATGCCCAGCGCGCCCAATGCGAGCAGGCCGAAGATGACCGCAATCGTGACTTGCGCCGTGATCCGCAGCAGGGGAAGAACCGTCGCCAGACGTGAGCCGCCTGCACCGCCACCCTCGCCACCGGCCTCTTCATCCAGCTCTTCTGCCGTTGTCTGTTCCTTGGCAAGACGACGGTTGATCCATAGTGAGACGACCTCGTTCAAGATGTATCCGACAGCGATGATCATCAGGAATTCGATAACCGTACCGCCAACGTCGGTTCCGATCCCGGCAGAGGCGACATGTCGAAGATCAAGCTGCCAGACTCGCGCGATCATAAAGACCACAAACAGGCCGGCCAGCACGCGACCAATCCGGATATAGCTGCGCTTGGCTGATTTATAGGCGCGTTCGGCCAATGGTCCGTCGCCCAACATTGGGGGTTGAAGATGGCGCACGAGGCCACGGATCAGCGTATCAAGCGCTGGAGCGATCAGCAGCCAGAACATCGTCGTGAAATGTGGCCCTTTGCCAAGCAGGGCAAGTGTTCTGGGATCACGCTGTGCGATCAGGAATTCGACCAGGAACCATATCACCACCGAAACGCCGATAGCGAAGTAGGGATAGTAATGAGCGACTTTTTCATCGAATTTGGTGTGGTCCGGGTCCGTGCCCAACATCATCTGAGACAACCCTTCGCGCGCGGTCCAGGCGATGATCCCAATGTATATATGGATGCCAGCGTTCAGCCAGAAACCGATACGTGTATCGGCCGGAGTGATACCGTTAAGCAAGTTGAACCGTACGATAAAGAGCGTGAGGCCGATCAGTAGAAGAAGGCCAATCAGGTTGCGATGCAGATATTTGGCCCAATGATCGTCTATGTTGACCAACCGGTAATGTGGCTTTTTGGGCGCCAGTACAAAGCGTGAGGCGGCGGCGCCCAGACGCGGAATCCAAATCAGGTAGAAAACGAATGGGGCGGCATAGGTAAGCTGTTCCGTCGTCAGCAAGCCCCGTCCGATCGCCCGGATAACAACATAGAACACAACAAGTCCTGCGATTTCCCGGCAGAAACGGCGGAACAAGTAACGTACCGCGCTCCAAAGATCGGCATCAGAATTCCCATCGGGCTCTTCGTGCCATTTGCGGGTGAGAAACCCAAACAATTTTTCAGCAGCGTATCCGGCCACCAGAACTGCTAGGATCAGCCCAAACAGGCCAAACACCCCGGTAGATCCGAATTTCGCTGAGAAATTGCTGAACGCCTCAACCTGGGCGCTGACAATATTTGGCAATGTGGTCAAAACCTGCGTCCAAGAGGTAACCATCTCGGCCCAGATTTCACTGATTTCGGTAAGCGGATCTTCATGGTTTTCGTTTGCTGCCGCCTGCTTTTCTGCAACCGCGTCGAGCCGTTCCAGCAAAATGGCGCGAACCTGATCATCGGACATACGTGCCACCAAGCCATCAACCTGATCGGGCGTCAGGTCCTCTGGAATTGTGACCGTAGACGACGCGGTCCCACTGTCTTGTGCGTGTACTGGTACCGCAAGAAGAATGGCGGAAATCAACGCCAGTAATAGGCGGAGTGGATGGTGCATGAATTTTCCCTCGAACACGAATTTTTGATCTTTTACCGGATCATAGGCGCGGAGGTGGAAATTTCCCAGCAGTTTTCGGCTGTTCGGTGTCACCGATTAAGTCAGGACCAAAAAAAAGGCCGAGCACTAAGCTCGGCCGTAGTCCAACAGGGAGGTATGAAGATGATGAGCGTTACAGCATCACCGCCTTCGAGTGCTCATTTAGGCATCAGTTTGATAACGATCAAGGCGTTTCAGTGTGATAGTCCGTCATGTCCGCTATGACGTTGACGCATAGCTATAGTTTCCCCATTTTCTTCAGGTGTTTACGCTGCGCGATGATCTCGTCCTGCACAAAATCGCGGAAGGCTGCTACGCGTTTGGAATGGCGTAACTCTTCGGGGTAGGCGAGATAAACAGGAACGTCAGCCGTTTCGATGTCTGAAAGTACCGGCAGCAGATGCGGGAAATCATGCGTGACATAATCGGGCAGCAAGCCAATTCCCAGATTGTGCAGTACGCCCTGCAAGACACCGAAATAGTTGTTCACTGTCAACAACGACGCCGGGTTATAGGTCATCAGATGCCGTACCATTGCCGCACTGGCCCCTACTTGGGGGGCTGAGGGGGTCTGACAGATAAGTCGATGGCTCGAGATTTCTTCGAGGGAGGCAGGTTGACCGCTTTCCTTTAGATATTCCGGGGTAGCATAAAGCAGCATCTGTACTGTCATCAGGCGCTTGCGTACCAGATCAGCCTGGCTAGGCTCTTTCATACGGATGGCGACATCGGCCTCGCGCATTGGCAGGTCAAGAACGCGTTCCTCAAGCATGAGGTCGATATTTAGGTCCGGGTATTGTTCATACAGCTTTGGCAACCTCGGAGCGAGCCATAGGGTCCCGAACCCAAATGTGGTTGTGACCCGTAGCACACCAAAGACTTCTTCTTCGCTGTCTCGTATGCGCGCCGCTGCCGCGTCCAGTCGCTTGGACATTGCCGAGGTGGCGTCGAACAGCAGCTCACCCTGTTCGGTCAGAATCAGGCCGCGGGCGTGACGATGGAACAACGTCGAATCAAGTGACTCTTCCAATGCCCGAATTTGTCTGCTGACTGCCGATTGAGATAGGTTCAGCTTATCGCCTGCATGTGTCAGGCTGCCCGCATCTGCAACCGCGTGAAATATCCTAAGCTTGTCCCAATCCATCGCCGCAACTTTCGTTATCCTGCCGAACGCCTATATGAAATAGGTGACAACTTCCACATTCAAACGGCGAAATCCTTGCGTTTCAGAGGATAAGCTCTAGGCAGGTCAGTTATTATGACCTAATATGGAAGCAGATGAAGCACACTGATCTGACGAGGGGAGGCGTTTGATGAGTAAGCCACAAATTTCTTTGAACGACCGTTTCGACCTAAGCAAAAACACGGTTTTATTGAACGGCACTCAGGCGCTTGTGCGCCTTATGCTGATGCAAAAGGCGCGCGACACGAAATCGGGTCTGAACACTGCAGGATTGGTGACGGGATACCGCGGATCGCCTCTTGGAGCGGTCGACCAGCAGATGATGCGCGCGCAGAAACAGCTGACAGAAAGCGATGTCACTTTTCAATACGGTCTGAATGAGGATCTTGCGGCAACCGCGCTTTGGGGCAGTCAGCAGGCCGGGTTAAGGGGTGACGGCAAGTTCGATGGCGTCTTTGGTCTGTGGTACGGAAAAGGACCTGGTGTAGATCGGTCAGGCGACGTGATGCGCCATGCCAATATGGCAGGGACGGCGGCGCATGGTGGCGTTCTGATGGCCATGGGGGATGATCACACGGGCGAAAGTTCGACCGTTCTGCATCAGTCCGAGTGGTCGTTGGTTGATATGTACATGCCAGTGGTCAGCCCGGCCGGAGTACAAGAGATACTCGACTACGGCGTTTACGGATTCGCGCTCAGCCGGTTCGCCGGTGTCTGGGTCGGCCTCAAGACCATGAAGGACACGATAGAGGTGACTTCGGTTGTTGATGGCAACACCGATCGCATGAATGTCGTGGTGCCCGAGTTTGATATGCCCGAAGGAGGGCTGAACATCCGGCTTGGCGATACGCCTCATCTGCAGGAAGAGCGCATTATTGATTACAAGCGTTTTGCGGCTGAAACGTTTTCACGCGCTAACCGGATGGACAAACGTGTCTGGGGCAAACCCGGTGCAAAGATAGGTCTGGTGGCCGCTGGCAAGAACTGGCTGGACCTTACCCACGCGCTTTCCTTGCTGAATATTGATGAGGCCGAGGCCGAGCGCCTTGGCATCACGACCTATAAGGTCGGACAGACGTTCCCACTGGATATGTCCGGATTTCATGACTGGGCAGAAGGTTTGGACCTGATTGTAATCGTTGAAGAAAAACGCAAGCTGATCGAGGTTCAGGTCAAAGAAGCGATCTTTGACGACCGTCGTGGTCGACGAGTCTATGGCTGGTACAAGGGCGGTGCTGGGACGCTGCATCGGGAAGAGCTGTTTCCCACCCGCGGTGCCCTTGATCCGAACATGATCGCAGAAAAGCTGGGCAGTATCCTGATTGAAGAAGGCCGCGATACCGACGGGGTCCGTGCAGGTTTGACCAAGTTGACCGAAGCGCGCCGGGCGGACAATGCCGAGGAAATCGCCTCGCGCCTTCCGTATTTCTGTTCTGGATGCCCGCATAACAGTTCGACCAAGGTACCAGACGGAAGCCGGGCCTATGCAGGCATCGGATGCCATTACATGGTTCAGTGGATGGATCGAAGCACATTTGGCTTTACTCAGATGGGTGGCGAAGGGGCAAACTGGATCGGGGAAGAGCCGTTCTCGACCACCAATCATGTGTTCCAGAACCTCGGAGACGGCACCTATAACCATTCCGGTGTTCAGGCGATCCGGGCAGCTTTGTCGGCGGGTACGAACATCACCTTCAAGATTCTGTTCAACGATGCGGTCGCAATGACGGGCGGGCAGGGCAATGAGGGTGATCTGACCGCCGAAAGGATCGCGGCCGAGGTCAAGGCTATGGGCGTCACACATGTCGCGCTGGTCTATGACGAAAAAGAAGATGTAAACTTCAAAGCCTTACCCGCAGGGGTAGAGAGCTTTGAGCGCGCCGAACTGATGACTGTGCAAGAGAAATTCCGCACCTATGAGGGCGTCTCGGTCATCGTCTATGTCCAGACCTGTGCCGCTGAGAAACGCCGTCGCCGTAAACGCGGAACCTTTCCCGACCCGGACAAAAGGGTCTTTATCAATACAGATGTCTGTGAGGGCTGCGGTGACTGCGGCATCCAATCGAACTGTGTTTCGATTGTTCCCAAGGAAACCGAACTTGGCCGGAAGCGCGCGATTGACCAATCGAGCTGTAACAAGGATTTTTCGTGTCTGAGTGGGTTCTGCCCCTCCTTTGTAACGCTGGAAGGCGCGAAGATTCGCAAAGAAGCGACGACCGAACTTGATCTGCCCGATCTTCCGATGCCCGAGCTGCCTGAAATCATGGGCACACATAATGTTGTCATAACCGGCATCGGTGGGACCGGAGTTGTCACGCTGGGGGCAATTCTGGCACAGGCGGCCCAGATTGACGGCAAAGGCGCCGGAATGATGGAGATGGCAGGCTTGGCCCAGAAAGGCGGTGCGGTTCATATTCATTGCCGTATTGCCAACCGGCCAGAAGATATCAGTGCAATACGTGTGGCAACGGGTGAAGCCGACACATTGATCGGTGGTGATTTGGTTGTGTCCGCCGGGGCCAAAACACTTGGCCTGACACGCTTGGGTCAAACCGGAGCGGTGGTCAACAGCCACGAAACCGTTACCGGTGATTTCACGCGCGACACTAAGTTTAGGATTCCTGGTGAGAGGCTGGAATTGGCGCTGCAAGCACGATTGAAAGAAGACGTTTCCCTGTTTGATGCCACTGAGCTTGCGCGCGCAGTGATGGGAGACTCAATCTATTCGAACATGATGGTTTTTGGGGCCGCATGGCAGCGCGGGCTGATACCCGTCAGCCTCGATGCGGTGATTGCAGCCATTGATCTGAACGGAACGGCGGTAGAACGCAACAAAAGAGCCTTTGAAGTCGGTCGTTGGGCGGTTTTACACCCGGAAAAAGTCGATGAGATTCTACGGCCAGGTGTTTCCGACCTCCCGAAATCACCAGAGCAGGTCATCGCGTTCCGCGCCGATCATCTGACCCAGTATCAAAGCGCTCGTTTGGCGAAACGCTACCGCAAAATCGTTGACTCGTTTGAGGATGCAGAAATTCGTGATGCTGTCGCAAAAGGGTATCATAAGCTGTTGTCTTACAAGGACGAATACGAAGTGGCCCGGTTGTTACTGTCCAGTCGGGAGAAAGCCGCCGCTGAATTTGATGGCGAATTCAAAATGACTTTCCACCTTGCCCCACCGCTGCTTGGTGGCAAAGGACCAGATGGCCGACCCCGCAAACGGAGTTTCGGCGAATGGATGCTGAAGCCGCTGAAATTCATGTCTCGGCTAAAAGTTCTTCGAGGTACTCCGCTGGATATCTTTGGCTATAGTGTCGAACGTCGAATGGAGCGCGCGCTGATCAAGCAATATGAGCGTGATCTCAAAGAGATCACTCCGCTGATTTCCATCCAAACAAAGGATGCCGTAATTGCGCTCGCCAAGTTGCCCTTGGATATCAAAGGTTTTGGACCCGTCCTTAAGGCGAATGAGGCGAGCGCCGCCAAACGCAGAGAGGAATTGTTGACCACGATACGGAACGGAGGACCTGAATTACAGGCCGCCGCCGAGTAATTCGTCACAACCGTGTCACGACAGCTAGGCAAAATTGTTACTTGCATTTAAAATGCAGGTACAAAACCGGAGACTTCCATGCCCTCGCGACGCCATGTTGCACGTGACATTTCTTATGCCTATTCCGCTGAAACCAAAAGCGGACGGATGGTCATCAAGCTTATGGAGAACACCACAGGCCGCCTGCGCCTTATCAGGCGTGCTGATGGGTATGAAAAAGACGTGGCCAACGGGCGAGATTTCTGGTCGGTCATGGTTGAGAGATACGGTTTGTCTCTGGATGTGGTTGGCGGGTCATTGTCTAATATTCCCCGTGATGGCCCTCTGATTCTGATTGCCAATCACCCATATGGAATTCTGGATGGGTTGATGATGGGGCACATGTTGTCCAGTACGCGTGGGGATTTTCGCATTCTGGCCAACCATGTGTTTCGTAAGGCAGAGGATCTGAATCGGGTCGTTCTGCCGATTTCATTCGACGATACAAAAGCTGCGATGAAGCAGAACCTGGAGACCCGCAAGAAAGCTTTGAACTATTTGGGCGAGGGCGGCGCGATTGGCATATTTCCCGGCGGTACCGTCAGCACAGGGGCAAAGCCTTTCTCGTACCCGATGGACCCGGGCTGGCGTGGCTTCACGGCGCGGATGGTTGCCAAATCAGACGCGACAGTTGTGCCGGTCTTTTTTGACGGTCATACCTCACGCCTGTTTCAGATCGCCAGCCATCTGCACAATACATTGCGCATGGGATTGCTGATCAAGGAATTCAAAAAACGCGTTGATACCCCGGTCCAGGTGGTGATCGGAGAGCCCATCGGCCGCGACGTTCTGGACCCGTTGGCCAAGGATACGCGCAAGATGATGGATTTCTTGCGCAAAGCAACGTATGAGCTGTCTCCAAAGCCACTAAAGTCTTATGACTATGGCTATGAATTTGAGGAACGGCATCGCGCCTAAAGGGGCAAATGGCAGTAGGCATTTTTGATTCTGGTTTGGGCGGTCTGACCGTTCTGAACGCCGCGCAGAAACGTCTTCCCGACGTTGATTTCCTGTATTACGCGGACAGCGCACATGCGCCATACGGGGTGCGTGATGTAGAGAATATCTATGAGCTGACCCGGGGTGCGGTGAACGACCTCTGGAACCGGGGATGTGATCTAGTGATTCTGGCCTGCAATACGGCCAGCGCTGCTGCTTTGCGGCGGATGCAAGAAGAGGGCGTGCCTCAAGGCAAGCGCGTCTTGGGCGTTTTTGTTCCATTGATTGAAGCGCTGACTGAGCGGCAATGGGGCGACAACAGCCCGCCGCGTGAAGTCGCGGTCAAACATGTCGCTTTGTTTGCGACCCCGGCCACCGTATCCAGTCGTGCGTTTCAACGCGAATTGGCCTTTCGTGCGATTGGCGTAGATGTTGAGGCGCAGGCCTGCGGTGGGGTCGTTGATGCAATCGAGGAAGGCGACATGATCCTGGCCGAAGCGCTGGTGCGAAGCCATGTGGACGCCCTGAAACGCAAGATGCCAGAGCCTCAGGCCGCAATTCTGGGCTGTACGCACTATCCCTTGATGGCTGAGGCGTTTCAGAAGGCCTTAGGACCCGACGTTGAGGTGTTCAGCCAGGGTGATCTGGTTGCCGAAAGTCTGGCAGACTATTTGCAGCGGCATCCGAATATGCAGGGTGCGGCGAAGGGCGGCTATCTGACCACTGGTAAGCCAGGCGTTGTCAGTGATCGCGCCACCCAGTTCCTCCGACGACAAATTACTTTCGAGGCTGTCTGACTTTGGTCAAAGACGCGGCCTGAAAGAACCCGTAATCCCATGACCGTCACAGTGGCGGGCATGAACAGTGGCATACAGTTTCAAGAGGTCCAAGATGACCCACAAAATCGCAATTCTGGGCGCTTCGGGTTATACCGGCGCTGAACTGGTTCGGTTGATCGCCGAGCATCCGAATATGGAAATCGCTGCACTTTCTGCCGAGCGGAAAGCCGGACAGTCGATGGCGCAGGTATTTCCACATTTGCGGCACCTGAAGTTACCGATTCTTTGCAAAATTTCAGAAATCGACTTTTCAGGGATCGACCTGTGCTTTTGCGCGCTGCCACATAAAACCAGCCAGGAAGTTATCCGCGATCTTCCGAAGGACCTTAAAATCATCGACCTGTCCGCCGATTTCAGGCTACGCGACCCTGAGGAATATGAAAAATGGTATGGCAACCCTCATGCGGCTTTGGAGCAGCAGGAGGAGGCCGTTTACGGCCTGACCGAGTTTTATCGCGATCAAATTCGCACGGCCCGCTTGGTTGCCGGAACAGGTTGCAACGCCGCTACCGGACAATATGTATTGCGTCCCTTGATTTCGGCCGGTGTCATTGATCTGGATGACATCATTCTGGACCTCAAATGCGCGGTGTCTGGTGCCGGGCGGTCGCTGAAAGAAAACCTGCTGCATGCCGAACTTAGCGAAGGGTATAACGCATATGCTGTTGGCGGTACGCATCGGCATTTGGGGGAATTCGATCAAGAATTTTCTGCCCTTGCAGGGCGCCCGGTCAATGTTCAGTTCACTCCACATCTGGTTCCAGCAAACCGGGGTATCCTAGCGACTACATATGTCAAAGGTGATCCCACGAGCGTTTATGGAGCGCTTGTGAAAACCTATGAAAGCGAGCCATTTATCCAGATGCTGCCATTTGGCGAAACCCCCTCGACCCACCATGTGCGCGGCTCGAATTTCTGCCATATCGGCGTGGTCAGCGACCGGATCGAGAGGCGCGCCATTGTGATCGGAGCACTGGATAACCTGACAAAAGGTAGCAGTGGCCAAGCCTTGCAGAACGCTAACCTGATGTTAGGTGAAGCTGAAACTGCGGGTCTGATGATGGCCCCACTTTTCCCATGAGGAACAAATGAAAACGCTCAAGAAACGTCGTCGCGTTCAAATCATCCTTCTGTCAATCGTTGCTTTGGCAGTATCTACGGCGTTGATCGGATACGCTATGCAGGACGGCATCAATTTCTTCCGCTCACCCAGTGAAGTAATGGCAGAGCCGCCAAAACCGACTGAAATATTCCGGATCGGTGGTCTGGTCGAAGAGGGTTCGATCGTGCGGGGGCAAGGGGAAACCGTGCGTTTCGTGGTGACGGACGGTGGCGAAAGTGTGCCGGTCACGTTTACTGGGGTTTTGCCTGATTTGTTCTCGGAAAACCAGGGTATGATTGGTACCGGAAGCTACGTAAACGGAGTCTTTGAAGCCTCAGAAATTCTTGCGAAACACGATGAGACCTATATGCCAAAAGAGGTTGTGGACGCGTTGAAAGAACAAGGTATTTACAAGGAGGCCGGCGAGAGCTGAGCCATAGGCTTTGAGATCGGAATTCGGGCGTTGCGTGGATCGACATGCAGCGCCCTTTCTATTTTCGCTGTATTAACAGAATTGTCCGAGCGTCTGTCTGTCCCAAGTTGGAGAACAGTACATGCAGACGGTTCGGCAGATCGCGGAACAGATAGTTACGCGTGAAGGTGGTTTTGTCGATGACCCCGACGATCCGGGTGGAGCGACAAAATTCGGCGTAACAATCCATACCATGCGCAGATTGCAACTGGACCTGACGCAGGACGGGATGGTTGATGTATCCGATGTAAGGCGGCTGAGCCGATCGCAGGCCGTTGAAATCTTTATCCGCCACTATTTCTCAAAACCGCGATTACACCTACTGCCTAACATTCTGCAGCCATCTGTTTTCGACATGTACGTGAATTCAGGCGCTCAAGCTGTTAAAATTATGCAATATTTGCTGCGTGAAATGGGGTATCGTGTCGTCGTAGATGGCGTTGTAGGCCCGCAGACGGCGCAGGCTTGTAGTGCTGCGTCTGAACCGGACCCTGTCGCGCTGCGGGATGCCTATGGCGTTGCCAGGAGAAACTATTATTTCCGGATAGCGGAACGGCGTCCAGCCTCTCGCAAATATGCTCGGTCCCGGTCTGGGGCAAAAGGTGGCTGGATACGACGCGCTGAGGAATTCCTGTCACCGACCTATCATCTTAGCGACGCAGAGTTTCAAAGGAGGGTTTCCGAATGGGGCTGATCTCGGGGATATTTGCGTTCTTGTTTGGCGAGGGTCGGAACGTCGTGCGTGAAACAACCGAAGTCTTTCGTGAAAATGCTGAGCAGGGCGCTAAACGTGAACTGACGCGACAACAGGGAGTACTGGAACAGTATAGGGCTGAGTTCGAGCGGGTTCAAAAAAGTGCATTTGACCGTTTCATGGATGGGCTCAACCGGCTGCCGCGCCCCGCCATGGCCTTGGGAACATTGGGGCTGTTTATCGCCGCTATGGTCGATCCGCTTTGGTTTGCCGCTCGGATGCAGGGGATTGCGCTGGTGCCTGAGCCCTTGTGGTGGTTGTTGGGCGTGGTCGTCTCGTTCTATTTCGGCGCAAGACACCAGACCAAGGTGCAGGATCTGCAGCGTGAAATTTCGGCAACGATGACACGTACTCCGAAAGTTATGGAAAACATCGAAACACTGGCAGAGATGCGGGAACGTTTGATTGGGGTCGCTGATACTGGGACAGATGCAGGCTTGGCCGATGAGGTCCTAAAACCCGATTTCAACCCTGCGCTCGAGGATTGGCGGCGGGGTCGGACCGCCTGACCCGCGACACTATGTGCGTCCGGCAGAGGCGAAAGTGATTGGTGATTGTCCCTCAACAGGAATATATGCGGGACCATGATTACAGAACTTGGTCACTTCGCGCTGATACTCGCCTTTCTCGTCGCCATCGTTCAGACGGTCATTCCGCTGATAGGGGCGGCGAAACGGTGGACTGGCTGGATGTCCTTTGCAGAAACCGCCGCTATTGCACAGTTTCTGTTAGTCGCCTTCTCTTTCGCGGCGTTGGTCTGGGCCTTTACCACCTCTGATTTCTCATTGCGGATAGTGGTTGAAAACAGCCATTCCGCCAAACCGATGCTGTATAAAATCAGCGGCACGTGGGGCAACCACGAAGGGTCAATGTTGCTGTGGGTCCTGATCGTCGCAGTTTTCGGGGCCATGGCCGCTTTTTTTGGCGCAGGGTTACCTCCGACGCTCAAAGCGCGCGTGCTGGCGGTTCAGGCGGCCGTAGGGGTGGCGTTTTACGCTTTTATCCTGCTCACCTCGAACCCATTTGACCGTCTGATTATCGCCCCGTTTGATGGGCGGGATCTCAACCCATTATTGCAAGATCCAGGTTTGGCATTCCACCCGCCGTTTCTGTATCTGGGCTATGTCGGCCTGAGCATGGCATTCAGCTTTGCAGTGGCCGCGCTGATCGAAGGGCGCGTGGATGCATCTTGGGGGAGGTGGGTGCGTCCTTGGACGCTGGCTGCATGGATTTTTCTGACCATTGGGATCGCGCTTGGATCCTGGTGGGCCTATTACGAGCTGGGATGGGGCGGGTTCTGGTTCTGGGATCCGGTCGAAAACGCTTCTTTCATGCCGTGGCTATTGGCGGCAGCACTGTTGCATTCTGCTATCGTGGTCGAAAAGCGTGAAGCGCTGAAGAGCTGGACAATCCTTCTGGCGATCATCGCCTTTGGCTTTTCGCTGATCGGGACGTTCATTGTGCGATCGGGGCTTTTGACTTCGGTACATGCCTTTGCCAATGATCCTGAACGCGGCGTGTTTATCCTGATCATCCTTGTGGTCTTCATTGGCGGTGCGTTGACACTTTATGCGGCACGCGCGCAGGCGATGGAGGCCAAGGGCGTGTTTGGTATGGTCAGCCGCGAAAGCGCCCTGGTGCTGAACAACATTCTATTGGCGGTCAGCTGTTTCGTTGTGTTCTTCGGAACCTTGTGGCCGATGGTGGCCGAGATGGCATTTGATCGCAAACTCTCGGTCGGCGCGCCGTTCTTTAATGCGGCGTTCACACCGTTCATGGTTGCGCTGGGGATTGTATTACCGCTTGGTGCAATGCTTCCGTGGAAACGTGGAAAGCTTGGCAAGGCGGCGCATTCGTTGCGGTTCGCATTCCTTCTGGCGGTTGCGCTTGGCTTGCTCGTTTGGGTCATGCAGACCGGTCGCAGCGCATTGGGACCCGTAGGGCTGTTTCTGGGGGCCTGGATTACATTTGGCGCTATTGTGGACCTTTGGAGCCGTACCGGAAGAAAAAACAACCTACAGCGTCTGTTCAGACTGCCCGGTGCCGATTGGGGCAAGGCTGCAGCCCATACCGGACTGGGGGTTACGATCTTTGCCATCGCCGGGCTGACCGCATGGGAGGTCGAGGATATCCGCGTTGCGCAGACGGGGCAGCCCTTCGAGGTTGGCCAGTTCACCCTGACACTTGAACAGGTTCGGAATGTCGAGGGGCCCAACTATTTCTCAACTACAGCCGATGTAAAGGTCGAACAGGCCGGTCGAACAATCGCAACACTGCATCCGGAAAAACGCGACTACCCAGTTTCAAGGATGCCAACGACTGAAGCTGCGATTGACTATCGGTTTCTCAGGGATCTTTACGTCGTCATTGGAGATCAGCAGGCAAATGGTGGCTGGGTCGTGCGGACTTATATCAAGCCTTTAGCGAATTGGATTTGGGGCGGGTGCCTACTTATGGCGCTCGGAGGCGTTCTTAGCCTGTGCGACAGGCGTTTTCGCGTTGCGGCAGGCGCGCGCAAGACGCCGACGCAGGGGGTTCCGGCGGAATGAAACGGTTTCTACTGATACTACTTTTACTGGCAACGCCAAGCATGGCTGTCCAACCTGACGAGGTGCTTGATGATCCGATCCTGGAACAGAGGGCGCGGGATCTGAGTGCCGGCTTGCGCTGTCTGGTTTGCCGCAACGAAAGCATAGACGAAAGCAATGCAGGATTGGCCCGTGACTTGCGCCTGTTATTGCGCGAACGCCTTGTGGCCGGCGATACAGATGGACAGGCGATTGACTTTATCGTTGATCGCTACGGCGAATATGTTTTGCTAAGGCCAACAACGTCAGGATCGAACATCCTTTTGTGGCTGGCCGGTCCGATTATGCTTTTAATCGCTGTGGCGACTGGTTTCAGCTTTTTACGCAAAAGATCGGCGGAACAGGACCGAAGGGAAGGTGACGGCCTCCTTAGCGATGCCGAGAAAGAACGATTACGCGAAATCCTCAAAGATTGACCTTCGGTTCACCTTTTCCTTCATTGGAAATTGAGGCAGGGTCGCAGGCGCAGCGAACCTTGGAGGGGTGGATGGAATACGAAGCGATCCTGTTGGACATTGCGGATGATCTGGCAGTGGTAACACTGAACCGCCCAGAGAAGTTGAACGCAATGACCGCTCAGTTGCGGGCCGAAGTCACGCACGCGATGAAACACGCTGCCACCCATGCCCGCGCGATTGTTTTGACCGGTAAGGGAAACGCTTTTTGCTCGGGTCAGGATTTAGGTGATGCCTCAAGCACCGGGAAGATTGATCTTGAGCGCACGCTGCGCGACGAATACGAGCCCATGCTTGAAGCAATCTATAATTGCCCGGTTCCAACAATCGCCGCAGTAAATGGCGCTGCTGCGGGGGCAGGGGCCAATCTGGCGCTATGCGCGGATATCGTGATCGCGACGGAGAGTGCTTATTTCCTGCAGGCTTTTGCCCGTATCGGCCTGTTGCCCGACGCTGGAGGCACCTGGTTTATGCCGCGCCAGATGGGGTTCGCCAAAGCCATGGGCGCTGCTCTTTTTGCCGATAAGATCAGTGCTCGTCAGGCCGACGACTGGGGCCTGATCTGGGAAGCCGTTCCCGACGCGGAGTTCGAAGCGCATTGGCGCAAGCGGGCCATGTATCTGGCCAAAGGTCCAACCTCAGGGTTTGGCGCCATCAAAAAGGCTATTCGCGGCACCTATGAAAACACTCTGCCGCAACAGCTCGAGGCAGAGGCGCATCTGCAAGGTGAATGTGGCCGCAGCCGAGACTTTTCCGAAGGCGTCGTTGCCTTCATGCAAAAACGCCCCCCGAAATTCGAAGGGCGTTGAGGTTGTCAGGCGCGGCGGCGCTTACGCACGCGCCGTTCCGGAAGGGCGGACTCGCCAGTCCCGTCAGTTGCGGATGAGAACGGGCCCAGCGCGTCCGTGATCTGATCAAGGGTTGGGCGTATACCGGACGGGGCACCGTCAAGCGCAGCTCTCATGTGCCGCAGATGCTCGGGCATTGTGCCGCAACATCCGCCGATAATGCTTGCGCCAGCCTCTCGTGCCATGGTCGCATAATGGCCCATCAGTTCCGGCGTGCCGTCATAATGAATATGTCCGTCCACATATTTCGGAATACCGGCATTGCCTTTTGATATCAGCGGCCGTTCCGTACCTTGTGCGACAAATCCAAGGACAGTGCGCAGAATATCAGACGCGCCAGTCCCGCAATTTGCGCCAAAGGCAACCGGCGGGTTAGGGAGCGTTTCAACCAACTGAGCAAAGTCGGCGGATGTGACACCCATCATGGTGCGGCCAGCCGTGTCAAAGCTCATCGTGCCACACCAAGGCATATCGACCAGCGCAAAGGCTTCTGCCGCGGCCCTGAACTCTTCCGGGGCGCTGATGGTTTCGACCCAAAGAACATCGACACCGCCGTCCTTCAATGCCTGCGCCTGTTCGTGGAACATTTCCACTGCATCGGCATGGGACAGGGCGCCAACAGGCTGCATGATCTCGCCGGTTGGTCCGACCGATCCCGCGACGATAACCGGACGGTTGGCTTTGTCAGCAACCTCACGGCCAAGTTCTGCGCCTGCGCGGTTCAGTTCAGCGACCCGGTTCTGAGCCTCGTGCAGTTTGAGACGCGCAGATGTCCCGCCGAATGTGTTGGTCAGGAAAAGGTCGCTGCCTGCGTCCACCGAACCCTGATACAGCGCGCGGATTTTATCCGGTGCATCGACGTTCCAAAGCTCGGGCGCGTCGCCCGACTGCAGGCCCATGTTGAATAGGTTTGTACCTGTTGCTCCATCCGCCAAAAGAGTCGTGTTGGAGTCCAGAAGTTTGCTGAGCGCATTTGTCATAAGAATATTCCGAAACTGTCGAGCCGCGCTAAAAATGCGAGACGCCCCGTGTCTCATGACCGGGGCGTCAAATCAAATTCATAAATCTCATGAAGATCATGAATATTGCGGGGAGACCTTAGTTGGTTTCGTTGAGAACCTGTGCTTTGGCCTCGACCAGAAACTCGGCCATTTTTGCGCGGATATCGTCATCCGAAGACAGATCCCCGAGATCGCCGGAAACTTTGCGCACGACATCCTCGTGCCCGGTTTCTTCCAGGTCTGAAATCACAACGGATTTTGCGTATTCATCGGCTTCATTACCGGTTTTGCCCAGTTTTTCGGCCGCCCAAAGGCCAAGCAGCTTGTTGCAACGCGCCTGTGCTTTGAACTGCATTTCTTCATCATGGGCGAATTTTGCTTCGAATGCGTTTTCGCGCTCGTCAAACGTAGTCATCAGTTGGACCCCTTGGGTTGGTAGTTCTTTCCTTAATGATATGACGATACGACGATCCGGGTGCAAGGTATTTGCGCTGCGTCAAAGCCTCTCGGTCCTCGGAACTTGCGGGAAGGTGGGGGTTGGACTAAGAGAGCGCCAAGGCGAAGGAACTTTTTCCCTCGCGACAGTCTGGAAAGGTCGCTCATGGCGCGTCGCAAGAAAATTTACGAAGGTAAGGCCAAGATTTTGTATGAAGGCCCTGAACCGGGTACAATCGTGCAGTATTTCAAGGATGACGCCACCGCCTTCAACGCTGAAAAGAAGGACGTGATCGACGGGAAAGGTGTGCTGAACAACCGCCTGAGCGAATACTTCATGAACGGGCTGAATCAAATCGGTGTACCGACCCATTTCATCCGTCGCCTGAACATGCGCGAACAGTTGGTCCGCAACTGCGAAATCGTACCGCTTGAAGTTATTGTACGCAATTTCGCGGCTGGCACGATGTCCAAACGCCTTGGCATTGCCGAGGGGACACAGCTGCCGCGCCCGATAGTAGAATACTGCTACAAGGACGACGCGTTGGGTGATCCTCTTGTCACCGAAGAACATATCGCCGCCTTTGGCTGGGCCAGCCAGCAGGACATGGAAGACATTCTTAGCCTCGCATTGCGGGTGAATGATTTCATGAGCGGTGTGATGCTGGCGGTTGGCATTCGTCTGGTCGATTTCAAAGTTGAAATCGGTCGCGTCTATGAAGGTGACTTCCAGCGCCTGATCATAGCGGATGAAATCAGCCCAGACAGCTGCCGTCTTTGGGATATCGAAACCGGCCAAAAGCTGGACAAGGACGTGTTCCGCCGCGACCTGGGCAGCCTGACCGACGCCTACTCGGAAGTTGCGCGTCGCCTAGGTGTTCTGCCGAAAAGCAATGTGACCAAACCGACCCTGATCAACTGATCGAAAGCCGAAGAACAATGCAAAAACGCCGCCAATACCGGGCGGCGTTTTTTAATTGAGATCGGGTATTTGACAGGGCCGCAGCTTGTCCGGCATTGTCTGTTGAACAAGCGTAATCGGGTGAAAAAAAATGGCCGAGCTATTTGATCAGGCAGTATTTTTAAAGTTCCTCGCTGCGCTGCTGGCGATCTTCAACCCGCTATACGGCATCCCGATCTTCCTCAGCATGACCGAGGGGTACAGCCCGCCAGAACGTAAACGCGTTGCAATGGTTGTGACAGCCACGGTGGTGATTGTATCACTGATTTCGGTACTGATCGGCGAAGAAATTCTGGCGCTTTTCGGTATCGACATTCCGTCTTTTCGCATCGCTGGTGGGTTGATCATTCTTGGGGTTGGCATGTCGATGCTGAACGCGTCTGACCGGTCAGAAAGCGATCAGAAAGCCGTTAAATATGGCGCGCAGAAGAAGAACATTGCGGTTGTTCCCCTGGCTATCCCGTTGACGATTGGGCCCGGCACTATCGCGACAACCATTGTGTTCGCGCATAGTTTGCCCGACGGCGCCGAGGTAGTAACGTTGGGGGCGGCCGTTTTGATTGCCTGCGCTATTGTCGGGCTGGGATTGTTATTCGCTGACCCTATTTCCAGGTTCTTTGGGCCGACAATGATCAATGTGATCACCCGTGTTATGGCCATCATTTTGGTTGCCGTAGCGGTTGAAATGGTTCTGACAGGGACCTTCAACGCAATAGATACGCATTATCCCGCGCTAAAGGGTTCCGGGTAGGTGCTGACAAGGGTTGTCGAACGCCGACAGTCGCGCTATCCCCGCGCACAACGGAACGGGCCTCAATTACCGGCCCTCAGCTGGAGTTGCAGTAAATGAAAGCACGTGTGCATGTGATGCTGAAAACCGGGGTACTTGACCCGCAGGGTGAAGCGGTGCGCCACGCATTGGGTGCCATGGGTTTTGATCAGGTCGAAGGCGTCCGTCAGGGCAAGGTGATTGATCTTGAACTCGCCGAGGGTGCGACGGAATCGGACGTCAGCGAGATGTGCGAAAAACTGTTGGCTAACACGGTCATCGAACGCTACGAGATCGAACTGGTCTGAACCGCTTGCAGGAGGGCTAGCCATGCGCGCAGCTGTCATCGTTTTCCCCGGTTCCAACTGTGATCGGGATCTTGCCGTTGCCTTTGAACAGGCCGGATTCCAGGTAGACATGGTCTGGCATAAAGATGCCGCTCTGCCCAAGGGCTTGGACATTGTCGGTGTCCCCGGCGGGTTTTCTTATGGAGACTACCTGCGCTGCGGAGCGATTGCCGCACAATCCCCGATCTGCAAGGCCGTGGTGGACCACACCGAACGGGGTGGGTATGCGGTTGGTATCTGTAACGGTTTTCAGATCCTGACCGAAACGGGCATTCTGCCCGGCGCTCTGCTGCGCAATGCGAACCTGAAATATATCTGTCGTACCGTAGGCCTGAAGGTCGCAACCAGCGACAGCGCCTTTACCCAAGGCTATAACGCTGGCGATGTGATCGGCATTCCGATTGCGCATCATGATGGAAACTATTTCGCGGATGAGGCTACATTGTCCACGCTCAGGGATCACGACCGGATCGCATTCACCTATACCGAGAATCCGAACGGCTCGGTTGGCGACATTGCGGGCATTCTGTCTGAAAACCGCCGTGTTCTTGGTATGATGCCGCATCCCGAACGAGCGGCAGACGAAGGGCATGGTGGCACCGATGGAACGGCATTGTTTCGCGCATTGTCGGGCATCGTCGCACCTGCGTGACTTGAGCTTGCATCTTAGCCCGCGTAACTTTCGGGGATGAGTTCCGACACACGCTCTACCTGGTCTGCACTGTTCAAACCGCTCCGCGCTGCGCCTCTTGGCTGGCCTTTGCGCGCGGCTGTTCTGGTGCTTTTGCTGGCAACGGTTGCGACGATATGGATAACCAACAGTCTGCTGACGGATCGGTTTACTGAATCCACGCGAAACCGGGCCGAGCTGCGCCTTGCTCTGTATTCCGGGAACCTGCTGAGCGAGCTGCGCAGAAATGCGATTGTACCGCAGCTATTGGCACGCGACCCGACGCTGATCTCGGCGCTGCAATCCAGTGATTTTACGCTGTCTACGCAGCGGCTTATTTCCTTCGTCGAGGAAATCGGCGCCGCGTCATTGATGCTGTTGGATCGGGATGGCCGGTCTGTGGCCGCAACCGATCGCAATCGTTTGGGCGAGACGCACCGGAACGCGCCGTATTTTGTAGATTCCATTCGGTCAAACTCGACCATCTTCACCGTGATTGAAAAGGAATCCGGTGGTTATAGCTTTATCTATTCGCGCCGGATGGAGGCCTCGTCGGACATCCTTGGGGTCATAGTCGTCGAGGTTGATCTGCAAAAATTTGAGCGCGCCTGGGCAGGTATCTCCGATGCTGTTCTGGTCGCTGACAGTACGGGCACCATTATTCTGTCAACCGAACCGCAATGGCGCGGAGTAGAGGAGGGGGCTGCCATGCTGCGGCAGCCGCCGCAAAGTGCCATCCAGCGCGCTATCAGGGCCACGACCGATTGGACGGCTCTGCCCCCCGACGCCTATTTACAGGGCGAGGCGGTGATCCGCATGGAGACACGCATTCCATTCCGCGGCTGGACCATGACCTCGTTCACGACCTACGCCTCGATCCGTGAGAAGGTAAACAGCGTTCTTGCATTGGAAATCATGGGTTTTGCGATTCTGTTGGCGCTTGCCTTCTATGCGCTCAGCCGTAGGGCCACGTTCAGAATGGCCTTGTTCCAGCGCGAGTCGGCAGAGCTTCGCGCATTGAACGCAAGGCTACAGCGGGAAATCGCTGAGAGGGAACGGGTTGAAAAGACGCTGGAAGTAGCCGAGCAGACGCTGGCCCAAAGCTCGAAACTCGCGGCCCTGGGCGAGATGTCTGCGGCCGTCAGCCACGAGCTGAATCAACCTTTGGCTGCAATGAAGACCTATCTTGCCGGCGCGCGATTGCTGCTGCGGCGGAACCGCCCCGAAGAGGCGCTTGCCAGCTTTGGCCGCATCGACGGCCTGATTGAACGGATGGGCGCAATAACACGCCAGCTCAAGTCCTATGCCCGCAAGGGTGCGGATGCGTTTTCACCAGTTAACCTTGGCGAAGCGCTCGCTTCATCCCTCTCAATGATGGAGCCGCAACTGCGTCAGAGGCACGTCAAGATTACGCAGATACTACCGGAAGAAACCGTACTGGTCATGGGCGACCGCATGCGGATCGAACAGGTGATGGTGAACCTCTTGCGTAATGCCTTGGACGCCACCAAGTCTGTATCGGAACCGGATGTTGAAATCATACTGGCCGCGGGTGACCAGGCGGTGCTGACTGTACGCGATAACGGCTATGGGATTGAAGACATCGAAAACCTGTTTGAACCGTTCTACACGACCAAACAACCCGGCGATGGAGTCGGTCTGGGGCTTGCCATCTCATCCGGTATCGTGAACGACCATGGGGGACGGCTGACCGCGCGCAACAGCCAGCACGGTGGCGCGGTGTTTGAGATGCAACTGCCGATACTTGGAAGCGATGGCCTTGAGGCCGCTGAATAACGAGGAATGAAAATGGCACAGGCCATGAAAATCGCCATTGTTGATGACGAACAGGACATGCGCCAGTCGATCAGCCAATGGCTGGCACTGTCGGGATATGACACTGAAACCTTTTCCAGTGCCGAGGATGCACTGAAAGTTCTGGGTCCGGATTATCCGGGTATCGTCATATCGGACATCAAGATGCCTGGTATGGACGGTATCCAGCTGTTGAAAAAGCTGATGGGCGCGGACAGCACCTTGCCGGTGATCATGATCACAGGCCACGGTGACGTGCCAATGGCGGTTGAGGCCATGCGCGTTGGCGCGTTTGATTTCCTGGAAAAGCCGTTTAACCCTGATCGGATGTCCGAACTGGCCAAACGTGCCAGCAACGCCCGCCGGTTGACGCTGGACAACCGGGCCCTGCGCCGCGAGCTGTCCGGTGGCACTCAGATCATGAACAAGCTTATCGGTGCCAGCCCCGTGATGGAGCGCCTGCGTGAGGATATTCTGGATCTGGGGCAGGCCGACGGTCATGTTCTGATCGACGGAGAGACCGGCACCGGCAAAACTCTGGTCGCACATGCGTTGCATGCCGTTGGCAGCCGCGCCGGCAAGAAATTTGTCCTGGTTTCCTGTGCCGCGCTTGAGGAAGAGGCGTTGGGGAAGCGTCTGTTCGGCCCGATGATGCCCGAAGACAGCCAACTGCCCGCGATTGAAGAAGCCCGGGGTGGAACCCTGGTTCTGGAGGATGTCGAGGCGCTCAGCGATACGCTTCAGGCGAAACTGCTGAGTGTCATGAACGATCAGGGCACGCCTGCAGAAACCCGCATCGTCGCCATTTCCAACCTGCAGGAAGCTGGGAAAACCAGCGAGGACGTTCTGCGCCCTGATCTGTTCTATAGGCTTGCAGCGTTGCGGATCACAATGCCGCCGCTGCGTCAGCGCGGTGAAGACATTCTGACCCTGTTCACACGGCTGAGCGAGCAATTCGCCGAAGAATACGGCTGCGATGCACCTCAGGTCAGTGCGCAAGAGGCGGCTCAGCTTTTGCAAGCGCCGTGGCCCGGAAACGTACGGCAACTGATAAACATCGCGGAACGTGCCGTGCTGCAATCTCGTCGCGGATCGGGGACGATCGCGTCTCTGTTGATGTCTGATCACGAAGAAATGCAGCCCGTGATGACGACCGAAGGCAAGCCGCTCAAGGAATATGTCGAGGCATTCGAGCGGATGCTGATCGACAATACCATGCGGCGGCATAAGGGGTCGATTGCCTCGGTTATGGATGAACTATGCCTGCCGCGTCGGACATTGAATGAGAAGATGGCCAAATATGGCCTGCAACGTTCCGATTACCTGTGACAGGCTTGAGGCGATGCCTTTGTCGCCCTTTGGGTGATACCAAGTAATGTTTTTAGCTGGGTAACGAGATTCCGACCGGTGGTCGGGGTCTTCAATGCAGTTTGCCCATTGTCTTTTCCACAGGACTGCTTTTATTGTAACCAGACGGGCCGGGCGGATTTGACGCCGAAAAGTCCCGATCTTTGAGATTCGCTGCTACGCCACTGGTGGAGACCAGGTCCCACACTGGCCAAGCAGACCGATTGTGCCCCTTAACGGGGTGATTGAACGCCTGAGCCCGCAGAAAAGCGGGCGAAAGGAATAAATGGGCAGGCAGCGGTCGTTCGCGCCTGTCGGAGAAGAACCGCGATGACGCGCGCGCAACGACTGAGTGTACGGGCAGGGGGCCACAGTGCCAGACCCTGCAGCGCGCCGTCTGAAATCGCCCTGACAAGACACCACCCCAAAAGCACCTGTCCTCCTGGACGGGTTAGGACAACGCGTTTGGCGCGGTGCACCAAGGAAACATGGCTAAGAAAATGCTTATCGATGCCACCCACGCGGAAGAAACCCGCGTCGTGGTGGTTGACGGAAACAAGGTCGAGGAATTTGATTTTGAATCCGAAAACAAACGTCAGCTTGCTGGCAACATATATCTAGCAAAAGTTACACGGGTCGAACCCTCGCTGCAGGCAGCTTTTGTTGACTATGGCGGAAATCGCCACGGATTCCTGGCGTTCTCCGAAATTCATCCCGACTATTATCAGATTCCCGTCGCTGATCGCGAAGCTCTGATGGAAGAAGAGCGCGCCTATGCCGAGGCAATGCGTGCGCGTGATGAGGCTGAGGAAACCAAGCCCAAAAGACGCCGTTCGCGCTCGCGCGCCAAGGCCGCCGATATCAAATCCGATGATGCAGTGGAATCGGTCGAGGTCTCGTCCGAACCCACAGGCATGGAAACGATTGACCTGGATGAGAGCGATGAGGCCAATGATCCTTCTGTAGAAGAAGGAACATCTCCGGCCGATCATGTGGCAGAAACTCCGGTAGAAGAGCCGACGGACGAACCGGAGGCGGAAGAAGCAACCGCAGAAACTAAAGACGCGCCTGCGGAAGAAGTCGACCAATCAGATACTAGCGCTGATCAAGTCGGCACGGACGAAGAGGCCGGGGCGCAGGAAAGCGCCGCGACTGAGACGGACGCGGATGACGCGACAAGCGCTGAAGCCAACGCCGAGGACGCCCCTGACGAGGTTGGCGACGACGAAGAAGAAAACACCCGTACGGACGCCACCGCAAAAGACGAGACTATTGAGTCGGTTGCCGACGAAGATGACAGCGAAGACATCCGTCCACCGCGCAAACCGCGCGCGCGCCGGTACAAGATTCAAGAAGTCGTCAAAGTACGCCAGGTTCTGCTTGTGCAGGTCGTCAAGGAAGAGCGTGGCAACAAAGGTGCAGCTCTGACCACTTATTTGTCACTTGCTGGCCGATATTGTGTTTTGATGCCGAACACCGCGCGGGGCGGCGGCATCAGCCGTAAGATTACCAACGCGCCTGATCGCAAAAAGCTTAAGGAAATTGCGGCTGAGATTGACGTTCCGACAGGGGCCGGTCTTATCATTCGGACCGCCGGGGCGAAACGCACCAAATCCGAAATCAAGCGCGATTACGAATATCTGCAACGTATGTGGGAACAGATCCGCGAGCTGACGTTGAAATCCATCGCGCCTGCGAAGATCTATGAAGAAGGCGACCTGATCAAACGGTCGATCCGCGATCTCTATAATCGCGACATCGACGAGGTTCTGGTCGAAGGCGAGGGCGGATATCGCATCGCCAAGGACTTCATGAAAATGATCATGCCGTCGCACGCCAAGAATGTGCAGCGGTACGAAGACGCGCTGCCATTGTTCGCGCGCTATCAGGTGGAAAGCTATCTGGCGGGGATGTTCAACCCGACAGTACAGCTGAGATCGGGTGGCTATATCGTGATCGGCGTAACCGAAGCGCTTGTCGCGGTCGATGTGAACTCGGGTCGGGCAACCAAAGAAGGTTCGATCGAGGAAACGGCACTGAAGACCAACCTTGAGGCCGCCGAAGAGGTGGCTCGCCAGTTGCGCCTGCGTGATCTGGCCGGTCTGATCGTCATCGACTTTATCGATATGGACGAGCGGAAGAACAACGCCGCTGTCGAAAAACGCCTGAAAGAAAAGCTGAAAACAGATCGTGCGCGCATCCAGGTTGGTCGCATATCTGGTTTTGGTCTGATGGAAATGAGCCGACAGCGCCTGCGTCCCGGTATGTTAGAGGCAACGACACAGCCTTGTCCGGCATGCCATGGCACCGGCCTGATCCGTTCGGATGACAACATGGCGCTGAGCATTCTGCGCCAGATCGAGGAAGAAGGCACGCGCCGTCGCTCACGTGAGGTGCTGGTGCGCTGCCCGGTCAGTATCGCCAACTTCCTGATGAACCAAAAGCGCGAGCATATCGCACAGATTGAGGCGCGTTATGGTCTGTCGGTTCGCATCGAAGGGGATGTGCATCTGGTAAGCCCTGATTTCTCGATGGAGAAGTTCAAGACCGCCAGCCGGATTGTTCCCGAAGCCAGTGCGCCGGTTGTATCGGTTGATGCCACGCTGATGGAAATGGTCGACGCCTCTGAAGAAGAGACCGTCGAGGAAGAAACGCCGCAGGCTGAAGATGAAACCAAACCCAAGCGCAAGCGCCGTCGGCGTCGTCGCAAGAAGGGCAATGGTGGTGCCGAGGGGCAGGATTCTAACGGGCAGGAGGCTGATGAAGATACAGCTGAAGCGTCCGAGGAAGCTGTGGAAGAGCCTGCAACAGATGCCGTAGAAGCGGTGGAAGAGACGCAGGAAGAAGCGCCTGCCAAGCCTAAACGCCGCCGGGCTCCGCGTCGCAAGAAGAAGGACGCCGAAGATGCCGAGACGATAACCGAACAGGTCGTCAAAGCTGAACCAGAGGCCAAGGTCGAAGCTGAAACGGAAGCTCCGGCAGAAATCGAAACTGTCGAAGCCGAAGCAGCACCGAAACAGGAAACGGTTTCGGAAACTGCCGTGCCGACAGAAGAAACGCCGGAAGCGGCAGAGCCTGTTCAAGAGGTTGTTGCGGTTGAAGCCACTGAGGAACCAGAAGTAGAAGTCACAGAGCCTGTGCTGGAAGTGGTTGCGGATGAACCGGAAACGCCATCGGAGCCTGCCAAGCCAAAACGGCGCGGTTGGTGGTCGTTGGGCCAGTAACTTGAAAAGGCGGGCCTCAGAGCCCGCCTTTTTATTTGATAGGTCTCAAACGGACTTCTGGATGGTGTAGACCTGATGCCCGTCAGAATCTTCCTGTGACAGCAAGCGATGTCCACTTTCCGTGCAGAAATGTGGAACATCAATGACTGCAGCGGGATCATCCGCCAGCACTTTCAAGACCGCTCCCGCGGGCATTGACTTGAGCCGTTTACGGGCCTTCAGGACGGGCAGAGGGCACAGCAGCCCCAACGCGTCCAGTGTCTCGGTTTGGTTTGACATGTACCTGAGATATTTCCACTTTCAGACGGTGTCCAGCGTGCAACCACGAGGATGTGACCGAATGGCCCCGTGACGCGGGCGACTTCATGACATATGTGCTGAAACATGTTCGGAATTGATATCATTGACGCAGGGCTGTTGCCCGCCATGTTCATCGCATTGCTCGGTGGGTTGATCAGCTTTTTATCGCCCTGCGTGCTGCCGATTGTGCCGCCCTATCTCGCCTATATGAGTGGCGTCACGATCAACGAGATGCAGGATGAGGCCCGTGCACGCAGAAAGGCGACACTTTCGGCGCTGTTCTTTGTTATGGGGCTGTCCACGGTGTTTCTGTTGCTTGGCTTCACAGCCTCTGCGTTTGGGGCGTTCGTGCTGCAGAACCAGGTGCTGTTCGCCAAGATTTCGGGCGCGGTTGTCATAGTCTTTGGCCTGCATTTCCTGAACGTTTTCCGCATCCCATTCCTTGACCGTGAGGCCCGGATCGAAGCCGGCGACAACGGCGGGTCTGTCTTTGGGGCCTATATTCTGGGTCTGGCGTTCGCCTTTGGCTGGACGCCCTGTATCGGCCCGCAACTGGGTGCGATCCTGTCGCTGGCTGCCTCCGAGGCATCCGTCGCACGTGGGACATTGTTGCTGGGCGTCTATGCAGCGGGTCTTGGCATACCTTTCCTGCTCGCTGCAATGTTCCTGAACCGATCCATGTCGGTGATGAACCGAATAAAGCCCCATATGGCACTGATCGAGAGGATCATGGGTGGCCTGTTGCTGTTTGTTGGTATCATGCTGATCACCGGCCTGTTCACTGAGTTCAGTTGGTGGCTGTTGGAAGCCTTCCCGGCGCTGGCAAACTTTGGGTAACCCTCTTATCTGACTTACTTTGGCTGTAATGCTGCGCTAACCTGCGTCGCAGAAGGTAAGACCATGAGCAGTCAGACAAATCAGCCTCGGGTGAAACGGCGTAGGGTATTCTATATTCCCGGATATGACCCGATCCCGCCACGGCGCTATCGCGAGCTTTACCGCAGTGAAAGCGCAAGACAGGCGGCTATTTCAGGGTATGAAATCTCGGTCTCGCCCAAAACCGGAGAGGGCTTGTATGGATGGCACGTCCAATCGGTTCAGGACGGGGCTGAAGTTCACACAGATGTCGAGGTGCTGGTCTGGTCCGACATCGTACGCTCCAGCATGTCGAACTCGATTGTGGCCACCTATCTGCAGATGCTGCGTACGGCATGGATCTATATCTCGACGGGCGTGTTATGGCGCCTGATGCGATTGCGCAAAGGTCCGGTGATAGCCGCGCTTTACCCGATCGTGATGCTGATCGCACAGCTTTTGGTCGCAATGGCTGTGGTCATCGGATTGACGGTTCTGCTTGCGCCGGTCCTGTCTTTGGTGGCGTTGGTTCTGTCTATTGGTGTTGCCTATGTGCTGATGCTGTGGTTCCGGAAAATCGACAACAGGCTGTTCGTCTATTACCTGATGCACGATTACGCCTATTCAGCGGCTTCAGGCGGTAAAACACCTCCTGAATTGGCCGGACGCCTATCGGAGTTCACAAATGCGATTGCCGCAGCTCTTACCGATGAGACGGATGAGGTTCTGATCGTCGGCCACAGTTCCGGCGCTCATCTGGGTGTCACGGTTCTGGCCAATCTGATCCGATCCGGACGGGTGGGCACAGACGGGCCTGAGCTGTCCTTTCTGACATTGGGGCAGGTGGTTCCCATGGTCTCGTTCCTGCCCAACGCATATGATCTGCGCGCGGACCTGAGGTTTCTTTCGAAACGCGAAGACTTGGCTTGGGTCGACATTTCTGCACCCGGGGACGGCTGCGCATTTGCTCTGTGTGATCCTGTCGCTGTAAGCGGGGTAGCCGATGCCGATCAGCGCTGGCCTTTGGTGTTATCTGCCGCGTTTACGCAAACGCTGTCAGCAGAACGGTGGCGCGCCCTGAGGTGGCGGTTTTTCAGACTGCACTTCCAATATCTCTGCGCCTTTGATCACCCGGACAGGTACGATTATTTCCGCGTGACTGCCGGGCCTCTGTCGCTTGGGCATCGGTTCGCAGGGCGTAAACCCTCGGGATCACGGATTGCGCAATCCGTGTCCAAATATGTATCGGTGCAGCCATGACCCCGCCAAAACCCACATCGCGGCCAGACAGGGTTTCGCTGTGGCGCTATTTCAGGTTGTTTCGCAAGGACATCCTCTCGGCACAGCCGCAGCGATTGTACCGCGCATGGATGGCCGAGTTTAAGACGCCGTTCTTTCGATCATACCTGACGAACCAGCCAGAACTTGTTGAAACCGTTCTGAAAAAACGCCCCGATGATTTTCCGAAATCAGACCGTATTGGCGAGGGTCTGCGGCCGTTGCTGGGGAATTCGGTCTTTCTGACCAATGGTGAAAACTGGAAACGCCAGCGTCGGGTTATCGACCCAGCGTTTGAGGGCGGGCGCCTGAAAGATACTTATCCGGCCATGGTCCAGGCGGCAGAGGCCTGCGTCGCGCGTTTGCGCGGGCAGGCCGGTTCTGTCATCGAGTGCGAAGAGGTCACCAGTCACGTCGCCGCGGATGTGATCTTTCGAACGCTTTTTTCTGTACCGATTGAAGACCGCGTTGCGTCTCAGGTTTTTGAGAAATTCCGAACCTATCAAAGAGAGCAGCCGCTGTTGAATTTGGCGGCGTTTCTGCCTCTGCCCAAATGGATGCCGCGGCTACATTCCAGAAAAACTCGCAAGACCGCGCGTGAAATCAGGACGCTGATCACCGAAATGACTGCTCAACGCGCGAGGATGATTGAGGCCGGGCAGGCGCCGCATGATCTGGCGACAAAGATCATGACAACGGCTGATCCCAAGACCGGCAAGTGTTTTGACACGCAGGAGATGGTTGATCAGGTGGCGATCTTCTTTCTGGCAGGCCACGAGACCAGCGCTTCTGCGTTGGCTTGGGCCTTGTACCTTTTGGCGACCCACCCGGATTGGCAGGACAAGCTGGCGGCCGAGGCGCAAGGGCTGGACCTATCCGATTTTACCTCCGTATCGCTGTTGAAGCTCAGCCGCGACGTGTTTCGCGAAACGCTGCGCCTGTACCCTCCGGTCCCGATGATGGTGCGAGAGGCCACATGCCGCGAAAACTTCAGGGGCCGAGCGATTAAACCGGGCTCGCAGATAGTCATCAGCCCGTGGCACCTGCATCGGCACGAACGTCTGTGGGCAGACCCCGACGGGTTCGACCCGTCCCGCTGGGCTAAGGGCAATGAGGAAAGTTGTCCCAGAGAGGCTTTCATCCCATTCTCGGCCGGGTCGCGCATTTGCATCGGTGCCGGTTTTGCAATGGTCGAAGGTCCGTTATTGCTGTCGTCACTACTGCGGAAGTTCAGGTTCGAAATCTCGGACATGCCAGAGCCGGTTCCGGTGGCTCATCTGACCATCAGATCCAAAGATGGAATTTGGTTGCGCCTGGTTGAGCGCTAACAAACTACCATCGGCATGCTCCATGCTGTATGCGGTTGAAAAACGCGGAATCATTTCGAACGGGAAAGTCATATGTCCAAAACACAACAGCGCGAGCAGATGTCCAACGGTGCCGGTTTTATTGCTGCACTGGACCAAAGTGGCGGCTCGACCCCCAAGGCGCTGGCGCTTTATGGGGTAGACGCGTCAGAATACGGCTCGGACGCAGAGATGTTCGGCGAAATCCAGAAGATGCGCGCGCGTATCATTCTGGCGGATGGCTTCACAAACGACAAAGTCATCGGCGCGATCCTGTTCGAACGCACGCTCGGCGAAGAGATTGATGGCCGTAAAGTCGCTGATTTCCTTTGGAACGTAAAAGGCATCGTTCCGTTTCTGAAAATCGACAAGGGCCTCGAGGATGAGGCAGACGGCGTTCAGGTCATGAAACCGATCCCCGGTCTGGCCGACACTTTGGCAAAGGCCGAGGGCGTTTTCGGTACCAAGGAACGTTCTGTGATCCATGAGGCCAACGCGAAAGGCATCGCAAACGTTGTGGCGCAACAGTTCGACGTGGCGCGTGAAGTTGTTGCCGCCGGTATGGTCCCGATTGTCGAGCCTGAGGTGAACATCAACTCGGCCACCAAAGCCGAGGCCGAAGCCATTCTGAAAGCGGAAATCCTGCAGAATCTGGATCAGTTGGATGATGGGCAGGATGTCATGCTTAAGCTGACCATCCCCAATCAGGCTAATCTGTATGACGATCTGGCTGACCACCCCAGAGTCCTGCGGGTCGTGGCCCTGTCGGGCGGATATTCGACCGAGCAAGCCTGCGATCTGCTGGCGCAGAATGGCAAGATGATCGCGTCATTCTCGCGTGCGCTGACCGAAGGGCTGTCGAAAAAGCAGTCAGATGCCGAGTTCAATACGGCTCTGGGCAGCAATATCGATAAGATTTTTGGCGCTTCGGCCTAAGCAACACTATTCCGGCTTAATGAAATCGCGGCGCATCTGCGCCGCTTTTGCCCGCATAGAGCACTCGGTCGCATGATCGTTTACAAGACCCATGGCCTGCATGAATGCAAAAACCGTGGTCGGGCCCACAAACTTCCATCCCCGCTTTTTAAGGTCTTTGGACATGGCAATAGATTCAGCCGAAGTTGAGGCTGTTTGTGGCGCTGGCGGTGAACTTGCCTCATAGCGCCAGACATAAGCTGCAATCGACCCCTCAGCTGCCACCAGCTCCTGGGCGCGCCGGGCGTTGTTGATGACTGCTTCGATCTTTCCGCGATGCCTGACAATGCCTGCATCCAGCAAAAGACGGGTGACATCGGCCTCATCAAACTTCGCTATTGCGTTGTAATCAAAATGTTTAAATGCTTTTCGAAAGTTCTCGCGTTTGGAAAGAATGGTGCGCCAGCTGAGGCCGGACTGAAAGCTTTCAAGGCACAGCTTCTCAAACAAACGCTGATCGTCGCTGACCGGATAGCCCCATTCATTGTCGTGATAGTCGAAAAACTCTGGCGCAGACTGACACCATGCACAACGCGGTTGACCGTCTGGGCCGGTAACTGTTTCGCTCATCACTAAGTTCCCCTTTTGTTCTGGTATGAGCATAGGCATTTTCCAGAGGCCAAATCAAGAACGGAAAGTCAGCCGCGATACCAGTTCAGAATATAAACGCGTATTGCCGAAGCCAATCCGACCTCAGGGTCACGGTTAAAATCAATTTCCGCAGCTAAGGCATTGATTGCCATATCCTTATCAGCTGCAATGGCACGAAAGGCTTTCCAAAACTCGTCCTCAAGAGATACCGAGGTTCGATGGCCCTTAAGCGTCAATGAGCGTTTGATGGGACGTCCGCTCATTTGTCGATCTCATGTCCGTCCAGATCGCGCCGCGACTTATCCAGATGCTTTTTGCTGGCGTCTTTCTCGGCTTTGTTGCGCCCGAATGACACGGCGTTTTGGTCCGCGCGGGCCTTTTTCTCGGCCCGCGCCTTGTCTTTTCTGTACCGGTTCAGATTGACCGGCTTTGCCATCAGTCCTTGGGTCCAATCATTTGTTCGGGGCGCACAACCGCGTCAAAGGTTTCGGCGTCGACAAAGCCAAGCGCGATGGCCTCTTCCTTAAGGGTGGTGCCGTTTTTATGCGCGGTCTTGGCAACAGTCGTTGCGTTGTCGTACCCAATGGTTGGCGCCAGCGCGGTGACCAGCATCAGCGATTCCTTCATCAGTTTTTCGATGCGTGGTTCGTTGGCCTGAATGCCTAGCAACATCCGCTCGGTAAAGCTGTCTGTGGCATCACCAAGCAACTGGATCGACTGCAAAAGATTGTAGGACATCATAGGGTTATAGACGTTCAGTTCGAAATGCCCCTGGCTGCCGGCGAATTTTATGGCGGCATCGTTGCCCATGACGTGTGCTGCGACCTGTGTCAGTGCTTCGGCTTGTGTTGGGTTTACCTTGCCTGGCATGATGGACGATCCGGGCTCATTCTCAGGCAGGATCAATTCGCCCAGACCGGAACGCGGTCCAGATCCCAAAAGTCTGATATCATTTGCAATTTTATAACAGCTGCCAGCAATGGTCGCCAAAGCACCCGATAGGAAAACCATCGCATCATGGGCGGCGAGCGCCTCGAACTTATTCGGAGCGGTAACAAAGGGCAGGCCGGTGATATCTGCCATATTCGCAGCGACCGCTTCGCTCCACCCGGATTGAGTGTTTAGGCCAGTACCAACAGCAGTTCCGCCCTGGGCAAGCTCGTAAATTCCAGGCATCGCGGCGTTGACCCGTGCGATACCCTGACGAATTTGATGGGCGTAGCCGCCAAATTCCTGACCCAGTGTCAGCGGCGTGGCATCCTGCGTATGGGTCCGGCCGATCTTGATGATGTCTTTGAATTCTTCGGCCTTCTGCTCCAGCCCCGAGGCCAGCTTTTCCAGACCCGGCAGCAGAACGTCCCGAACGCTCATACCTGTGGCGATATGCATGGCTGTCGGGAACGTGTCGTTCGAGGACTGGCCCATGTTGCAATGATCGTTCGGATGAACCGGGTCTTTTGTGCCGATTGTACCACCCAGGATTTCGATAGCCCGGTTCGCAATAACCTCGTTAGAGTTCATGTTCGACTGGGTGCCGGATCCGGTTTGCCAAACGACCAGCGGAAAGTTGTCGTCAAACTTGCCTCCGAAAACCTCACCAGCGGCCTGAATGACCGCATCCGCAATCCGCGCGTCCAGTTTCCCGGTCGACTTGTTCTGCAAGGCGCAAGCTTTTTTGATCACACCCAATGCCCGCACGATGGCCACAGGCTGTTTTTCCCATCCGATCGGGAAGTTCATAATCGAACGCTGGGTCTGTGCACCCCAATATTTGTCTGCGGGAACTTCCAACGGGCCAAAGCTGTCGGATTCGGTGCGGGTTTGAGACATCGGTCACTCCGTCATGTATACCATTGCATGCCAATTACAGTCAGCAGCGTCGCGGTGCAATCGGCCAGTTGCGCGCACCATAAACTTATGCCTGACAAAGGTATAGGCGCAGAGCTGCGTCATTTTTCTCGTCGCAATCGCCATCACCGCCATTGTACGCGCCGGTGGGTGAGCTACTATAGAGTCAGAGCACGCCGGAGGCCGCAATGCGTCTGAATCACCCGACCACTTGCCTGAAATTCATTATCTATTCCTTTGCCACCGTTCTGTGGGCCTCCTTGGCGGTAAATCCGCTTCATGCGGCAGATATTGAGCCCTTTGTTGGCAGCTACGTTGGGTCTGCCAATGTTGTCGATGCAAACGGGACCGAAACACCTCGTGATATGAGTGTGTCAATCCAGGAATTGAAGAACGGGTTCAATGTTAGTTGGAAGACGACAACTTACAAACTGAATGGCCGCGTCAAGGAACAGGCGTTCTCGATTGATTTTCAGACCTCGGACAGATCGGACATCTTTTCCGCGGCCATGAAGCGCAATGTATTCGGCCATGAAGTTCCGCTTGACCCGATGCAGGGGGAACCGTTCGTCTGGGGCCGGATTGAGGGTCAAACTCTGACCGTGTTTTCGTTGTTCATTGCAGAAAATGGCGGCTATGAGCTGCAGCAATATGACAGAACGCTGGCAGAAGGCGGTCTGAACCTGTCATTTTCCCGTTTCCGCAACGGTACCAAATCACGTTCCGTAGAGACGTTCCTGACGAAAGAGTAAGCCCCGCAAACCGCGAGGCTTTCCAGCGCATATACTATTTTCTGAAGCTGTCCAGCGACACGACATCAGCGTCATGCTGTTGCGGTTCTTCTTCGACCTCGATTATCTCATCGTCCATCGGATCAAAGTCATCCTCTTCATCCGGGCTTTCAAAACGCAGGCCAAATTCCACAGAGGGGTCGACGAATGTTTTGATCGAGGCATAGGGGATGTACAAAGGTTCCGGCGCGTCGCCAAAGTTGAGCGTGATGGCAAATCCGCTTTCGCCGACCTCAAGATTTTCGAACCAATGCTGCATCACGACAGTCATCTCTTCCGGATAACGATCATGCAGCCAGTCGGCAATTTCCACGCCGTCACACCTGGTGTCAAACGTAATGAAAAAGTGGTGCGCACCCGGCAGGCCATTTTCTGAAACGCTGGTCAGAACCGTCTTGATCAGCCCGCGCATGGCGGTGTGCATCAGGTTCCCATAGTCGATGTCTTGCGACATGTGTCATCCTCAAAAGTGGCTTCCCTCAGCATAAGGGATTCCTTTGGAAACGAAAGGCCGGTTACACGCTGACTGTTCAGAGAAAAAACAGGCCGGTGCCAGCAGCTAGCATAACCATTAGCGTAAGCGCCATGCCGAATTTAAGTTTAAAAATCAACGCTCCGGCGAAGACAGTCAGCACAGCGGCTTTCACATCCAATGAGGTCAATTCAGGCCAGGGCAGGCTGATTGGTCCAAAGGTTTTATTTGGCAGTTCTGAAAACAGCACATTCAGGGCAAACCACACGGATAGGTTGAGAATCACCCCAACTACAGCAGAGGTAATACCTTGCAGGGCCGCCGATAACCGGGGCCGCGCAGCGATGTGGTCAAGATAGGGGGCTGTGAGGAATATCCACAGAAAGCAGGGAACGAATGTTGCCCAAAGTGCAACGATACCTGCGGCGATGGCCAGCATCGATCCGCCCGAGATCTGACCGGTCAGCATAGCGACAAATTGTGTTACCAAAATCAAAGGCCCCGGTGTCGTTTCCGCCAGACCAAGCGCGTCGATCATCTGATCTGTGGATATCCAGTTATACTGATCCACAACGGTCTGCGTCATGTAAGCTAGAACAGCGTAGGCCCCGCCAAATGTCACAACTGCGAGGCGGGCAAAGAACCAGCCAAGATCGCTGAGAAGTTTCTGCCCAGAAAGACTTAACAGCCACAACGGGCCAAGCCACAGAACCAACCAGATCGACGCGTTCCGCAGCACTTCGCTTAGGCGCGGGGTGGGGGTGTCGACCGGTCGGGCGGCGACGCCGTTGAAGCTCAGATACCCCCAAAGGGCTGCCGCCGCGATGATCGCGGGGAAGGGGAGGTCGAACAGAAAGATTGCCAGAAACGCGAGGCCCGAGATCGCACGATGTGAGACGTCCGACAGCGCTTTGCGGGACAGGTTTCGCAGGGCCTGTAGCACGATGATGATCACCGTAGCTTTCACGCCCAGAAACGCGGCCTGCACCAGAGGAAGCGCGCCATAGGCCGCGTATAGTGCCACCAATGCTGAGATAATGATCGCACCGGGCAGAACAAACAGGCTGCCTGCGATCATACCGCCCGAGACGCCGCGCAGACGCCAGCCGGAATAGGTTGCAAGCTGCATCGCCTCGGGGCCGGGCAGCAACATGCACAGCGACAGCGCCCGAAGATAGGTTTCCTCATCCAGCCAGGGACGCCTTTCGACTAGTTCCTGATGCATCAATGAAATCTGAGCTGCGGGTCCGCCGAAGGACAGCAATCCAATGCGGCCGAACACTTGGATGAGTTCAGGGAATGTTGGTGTGGTCATTTTTCGACTGCCGGCCAATCGTGTTTCTCGTCAAACCCATCGCGGGCCCAGAGATACAAGGCGTCGTACAGATGCATCCCGGCCGCGATGGCCTGATGGTCGTCTTTATATAGGCGCGATAGCCCCACCGAAACCGCAAGAAGCCCGGCTGCTTCGGGCGCCAGATCATGCCTGTTCGTATCCGCGGCCCGGACAACTGTCGCAAGCCTGTTCATTGCGGGCGTAGCAAGCTGGAAATCTTTTACCAAAGCATCAAATGTGCAGTTATACCCACGATGGCTCCAGCGGACGCCCTCAACATCGAACGGGGTGGCGTTAAAGACTTCGGATACCTTTGCCACTTCGGATGGGGCAACAAACAGAAAACGTGCGTTGGGGTCGATGAACCGGCGGATCAACCAGGGGCAAGCGATGCGATCAATCTTAGGCCGATGGCGCGTTACCCAGAGTGAAGGAGACGCTGGTATATCTGCAAATGGGATGCGCGGAGCATCGGGTGTTTCGCGCCATGCGTATATGCCGCCTTCCAGATACTCAGCGGCCACGCCTTCACTCCTCAGCCAGGAAACAACGGCCTGACTCAGCTTTTTGCCCTTTTGGCAAATGATGATGCTGGGGCGGTTAGCGATGAGCCCCTTCAGCCCATCCAGATCCTTCGCCGGATGACGAACCGAGCCCGGTATCAGAAAGGGATCCATTTCAAAATCGGCATCGGTGCAGATATCCACCAGAACAGGCGCCCGAGGCGTTCCGATCAGACGTAACAGTTGTTTCGGTGTGATAGCATTAGGCGCAGGCATGGCATGTCTCCTGTGATCGACGGATACATGCGAAACTTGGGCTGTCGCCTCACGGGGCGTTCGCAATCTTACCCCATAGGCTTTGCTACCGCGACAGGCCGGTCGGGGTCAAGATTGCGAGCTCATTTCCTAGGCCCAGTCCAGCCGTTGACCAGTCATGCATACGGGCAGGGTGTCCTTGGGAAACTGACCAAGCTGTTCAAATAAGGAAATGAAGTCAAACTGGTTATACGCCTCGACAATACGACCTTCTTTAATGCGGCCAATCATACTGCCAGAGGCCTGCAGTGGTGCGCCGTTATCGGCGCGTGTTGTGCTGACCTGCAATATCGCCGATACCCAATCGCCATTTTCGATGATTTTGGGCAGCTCAACATGGATATCGCCCAGAATGTGGCGAAACGCCATGACCAGATCCCGAAAATCATCGGCCCCCACCTGCATTTCCGGAATCAGTCCTTCGGCTGTCGTTTCCGGCGCGAAATACCGATCAATCGCATCGGTATTTCCGTTTTCCCAAACCTCTGAATACCATTCTCTGAGTATATCTGCGTGTGACATCCCAGCTCTCCTTTTCCTCACGGGCCGAGCATGACGCGAATGAGTGAACAAACTCTGAACGTGAACACAGACAGGGTTAAACAGCAGACATTTAAGGGAAAATGCAGGTTTCTGTTGCCAGGTACCTGCGAACCCCGCCTTACGCTGCTAGGCGCAAGGGCTTAAGTTTCGGTCTTGCTACTGCTTACGCAGCAACTGCAACCGGAGCACGATTGTCATTTGCAATTGTACTGTTTGGGCCGGTACGGTGGCACCCCGCCGAGACAAAGCTAACCCCTTTAGACGTTCGTCGATCCTATTTCGGCCCCGCGATCCTCAAATGAAGGATGTTGGTGGAGCCGCCGGGTACCGCCCCCGGGTCCGATCCGCTTATTACGAGCGCGTTTATGTCCATAGTCCCGAAGGACATCCCCTATATAGGTGAGCCACAAGGGGAAAGCAAACCCCATACTTCAACGAAAAGACGGATTATATAATAACGCCTTAGCTTGGTCGGTTAATGTTTGCCAGGATCAGCCACAGCGCCAATATCAGCTCGATTCCCCCAAATGTCATCGCTTTGATCAAAGGGGGGTGATCCAGAATGACGGAAACAAACCGGCCCAGGGCTGCGCCGGCATAAACAACGCCCAACATAGCATAGGCCATGGGAATGTTCAGCCAAATGACCGCAATTCCGGTGACAACAAAAAGCCCACCGACCGAGGCGCGCAATTCGCTTAACCCCATGGTGCTGTTCGTCGGCGCCAGGTCCAGCGAGGCCGCGGTCCAAGCGGGTGCTAGAAACCCAAAGAGGCCGAAACCGATTGTCAGAACCGCCGCGGCAATATTCAAAATCGACGTCATCGTACCCTCATTCGGTTGGTTTGCGCCGCTGTTTGGCGACGTCCAGGGCAAGCTTACGGGTATAAGCTTCGAGATCCACCAGTGCTGAATCTACCGCAGCAGCGTCCCGCCGATCCAAAGCATCGGCAATCTGGTTGTGCAACACGATGATCTCTTCTCGGGACCGCGCCGTAAACGTGATCATGTTCATCAAAGGCTGCATCGCCTCGACGGCGCCGGCCAGTTGATAGGACAACACCGGATTGCCGGCCCCATCGACCAATGCCCGGTGAAAGGTCACATCCGAGGCGCAAAAGGCTTCGTCTGTCAGCCCGGGTTGAGCCTGCCGAAATATCTCGGCACGCATCGTCGCCAGATGATCCGCCGTCCTGCGTTCGGCTGACAAAGTAGCGCAGGCGCGTTCCAGCGAATACCGAGCCTCGCAAGCCGTTTCAAAGCTGACCGCGTTCATGGACAGCAGCAACGTGGATGTGGTGATCTGTTGGGAATACGCATCCTGATAGCTCAGCCGATTGACAAACGCGCCGCCGGTCGCGCCACGTTGGGTGCGGATCAGGGACTGTGCCGCAAGGCGTTTAAGGGCCTCACGCACGGTTGGTCGGGACACCTGAAACTGGTCGGACAGTTCCGCCTCAGAAGGCAGGCGTTCATCTACAATCAACCGACCCGATATGATCGCATCTCGGATTGATTGGGCGATCTGAACCGAAAGATCAGCAGGTTTCTTGGGGTCGATTTTCATTTTGAGCAGGGCCGCAGGCAAATTTTCATTTGTCTGACATTTAAAAGTCTGACATTTGAATTGCAAGGACTGAGTCGGGAGGAACAAGTGAGTCGCGCAGTTCTACGTAATGGGTTTTGGCTGGGATTCTACGCTCTGATCCTGTGGGCGTGGTGGATGATGTTCGTGATGAACCGCGCCATGGATCTGGATTGGATCGGCCGTCCCGGAGCAATGGGGCAGGCGATGCGCGCCATGGACCCCAGGATGGACATGTATATGCCCATGGCAGAGTTCGGCCCGCTGTTTTGGATGTGGGCCATCATGATGGCCGCAATGATGTTGCCGACCATTATTCCAACTCTGCGCAGCTACGACGATCTAATCCGCAGTGCAAATGGCACACGCTCCGGCTGGATTGGTGTCTTGATTGGCTACTTCGTGGTCTGGGTCGGGTTTGCCGCGCTCATTACCGGGGTGCAACTGGTTCTGCTGTTTGGCGGCGTTGTCGACATGCTGGGCATTGCGAAATCCGGGCTTGTTGCGGGCGGGTTGATGATCGCCGTCGGCGCCTTTCAATTCACCCGCGCCAAAGAGCTGTGCCATGGGGTCTGCCATGCCCCAATGACCTATTTTCTCGGCCATTGGAAAACCGGTTTTTCAGGCGGTTTTCGCATGGGGCTTGGCCTTGGTGCGTTCTGCGTCGGATGCTGCTGGGGCTTTATGGCGCTCGGCTTTGTGGGCGGCGTCATGAGTCTGCTGTGGATGGGTCTGGCGACCTTTTTTATGGTTCTCGAAAAACTACCCCAGATCGGTCACGTGATTACACGGCCGCTGGGATTTGCTCTTATCGCGGGCGGCTGTGCCTTGCTCGTATACCCCTTTATCTATGGAGGATAAGCTATTGGCTAAGAACAAAAAACCAGAGGCAGATCGCCTGCCGATCAGCCAACGTATCGACAGCCGCATGCCCAACCCCAAGCGGCGTGAGATGAGCCCGACGAATTGGGCGATCAAGGGAGAGCTGATCCTTAACTGCTCGTGCGATCTGTTCTGCCCCTGTGTCGTATCGCTGGGCGCGCATCCTCCGACCGAGGGTCATTGTCATGCCTGGATGGGAATTGTCATCGATGAAGGCCATTTCGAGGGCGAGGACCTGTCGGGCCTCAATGTTGGCCTTCTGGTCGATATTCCGGGTCGCATGGGTGAGGGGCAGTGGAAAGTTGCCGCCTATGTCGACGAACGAGCCAGCGGCAAGGCCTATAACGGACTGCTCCAAATTTTCAGCGGACAGGCCGGGGGCACGACTGGCTTGTTTACCATGCTGGTCAGCGAAATTATCGGGGCCGAACGTGCCCCGGTTCAGATCGAACGCGACGGGACCAAGCGCCGCATCATGATTGGTCGGAAAATCCAGGGCGAAATCGAGATGTTGGCGGGCAAAGACCCCGAGCATCCGGTGATGGTCTCAAACTCGAAATACTGGATGGGACCGGACATTATCGTGGCGCGCGGCACCAAATCCAAGGTCCGCGATTACGGTCGGGTCTGGGATTTCGGTGGAAAATCCGCAGAAATTTGTCCAATCGACTGGCAGGGGCCGAAATAATACGAAATCACAAAGGATTACGTGCAATACGTGATCCAAATTTTCAATCGCCAGACACGCCATCGCGGCCTGCTGCACCAGATGCTGACGGGACCGCAGGCTTCGAATTGTGATCTGGCATTATGCCCGAGGAGGCTTGAGTGGCCAATATTTCCTTCTCTCGCCGGTTGCGGCGCACACCTTTTTCTGAAGGGGTCGAAGCCGCAGGCGTAAAGGCATTCACGGTTTATAACCGGATGCTATTGCCAACTGTATTCGACAGCGTCGAGGCTGACTACCGGCACTTGAAAAAGCATGTGCAGGTCTGGGATGTCTCGTGTGAGCGACAGGTCGAACTCAGAGGTCCCGACGCGGCACGTCTTATGCAAATGCTGACGCCACGCGATTTGAGAGGCATGTTGCCCGGCCAATGCTATTACGTCCCTATCGTTGATGAGACCGGTGGCATGTTGAATGATCCGGTTGCGGTGAAACTGTCCGAGGACCGCTGGTGGATCTCAATCGCGGATAGCGATTTGTTGTTATGGGTCAAAGGAATCGCGAACGGCTATCGGCTGGATGTTCTGGTGGATGAGCCAGACGTCTCACCCTTGGCGGTACAGGGGCCCATGGCGGATGAACTGATGTCTCGCGTATTTGGCGAGCGCGTCAAAGACATTCGGTTTTTCAAGTTCGACATGTTCGAGTTTGCGGGCCGCGATCTGGCCATCGCTAGGTCGGGGTATTCAAAGCAGGGCGGGTTCGAGATTTATGTCGAGGGCAGCGATATCGGAATGACGCTGTGGAATGCGCTGTTTTCGGCAGGCGAGGATTTGAACATACGCGCAGGTTGTCCCAACCTGATCGAACGCATTGAGGCTGGGTTGCTGTCCTACGGAAACGATATGACCGACGACAACACCCCACATGAATGTGGCCTGGGCAAGTTCTGTAACACACACACGGCGATTGGGTGCATTGGCCGGGACGCGTTGTTGCGGGTCGCAAAAGAAGGGCCGATCCAGCAAATCCGTCCGATTGAAATCGCTGGGCCGGCGGTGGGTGCCTGCGTTGCTCCATGGTCGGTATACGCTCAGGGGAAACGGGTTGGTCAAATCACTTCTGCCGCTTGGTCTCCGGATTTCAACACCAATGTTTCCATTGGGATGCTCAAACTCAGCCATTGGGATGCGGGTACAAGGGTTGAGGTCGAAACACCCGACGGTATGCGTGAGGCGACTGTACGGGAAAAGTTCTGGATCTGATCGCAAGCGGCGTATCGGGTTCAGAAACAGATTATTACACGGGGTCGGGGCTGTACTCTGACGTCCAAAACAGGAGGACATTTTGATGTTCAATGCACTGGTGATGGAAAAAGACGAGGAAAGCGGGCTGGCCAGCCCCTCGGTTCAACAGCTTTCGGAAGGGGATCTGCCGCAGGGTGAGGTTACCGTGGCGGTTCAGTATTCAACGGTAAATTATAAGGATGGTCTTTGCCTGTCGCCCAAAGGCGGGGGGCTGGTACGCAGCTATCCGCATGTTCCTGGCATCGACTATGCGGGGACGGTCGAATCGTCTTCGGATGAGCGATATAAACCGGGTGACAAAGTGGTCCTGACCGGTTGGCGTGTCGGTGAGGCGCATTGGGGTGGGTACTCACAAAAAGCTAATGCCCGTGCCGATTGGTTGGTTCCGCTGCCCGATGGGTTGGAGCCCCGCCAGGCCATGGCCGTCGGAACCGCTGGGTTCACCGCGATGCTGGCAGTTATGGCACTTGAGGATCATGGGCTGAAACCGGGGCAGGGTCCGGTTTTGGTCACAGGGGCAGCAGGTGGTGTTGGTTCGGTCGCGACGGCGATTCTTGCCAATTTGGGATACGAAGTGGCAGCCGTCACCGGACGACCGGAAACCAGCGATTACCTGAAGTCTTTGGGCGCCACGACCATTGTGCCACGCGAAGAGTTGAACGAGACAACTAAGCGCCCCCTGGAAAGCGAGGCATGGTCTGGCTGTGTGGACGCAGTTGGCGGCGCAATGCTGGCACGCGTTCTGGGGCAGATGAAATACGGTGCCTCGGTCTCGGCCGTGGGGTTGGCTGGCGGCGCGGGCCTTCCGGCAACTGTTATCCCGTTCCTTTTACGCGGTGTGAACCTGTTGGGGATCGACAGCGTGATGCAGCCTTATGAAAATCGGCTGCGGGCCTGGCAGCGGATAGCAACCGACCTTCCGATGGACAAGCTTGAGGCGATGATCCATCCCGCAAAGCTGAGCGATCTGCCCCAATTAGGGGCGGATATCCTGCAAGGTCAGGTTAAAGGTCGTGTTGTCGTAGACGTAAACGCCTGATCCGGAATGAATATGTCTGACCGACCGCATTGATTTGCGGTCGGTTAATTTTGTAGCTGCAGGTTCGCGAAAATCCGGCAAACACCTCTGGTCAATGGCGTAAATACGGATCATCATTGCTATACATCCCAAATTGAATGGCTTATGAGCCATGCAAACAGTACCTGAAGACGGGGAGTGAGCAGAATGTCTGACGATTTCGAACTGGACACAGACGACCTGAAGCGCCGTATGGACGGCGCAATGTCAAACCTCAGAACCGAATTTGCATCGCTGCGCACCGGGCGCGCCTCGGCCTCGATGCTCGAGCCGGTGATGGTCGATGCCTATGGTTCGATGACGCCCATCAACCAGGTGGGAACGGTCAATGTGCCCGAGCCGCGTATGGTTACGGTCAATGTCTGGGATAAAGGGCTGGTCGGCAAAGTGGAAAAAGCGATCCGCGAAAGTGGGCTGGGCATCAACCCTCAGCTCAACGGAACGATCATCATGCTACCGATCCCGGAACTGAACGAAGAACGCCGTCGCGAGTTGGGCAAAGTCGCCGGGCAATATGCCGAACACGCACGCGTCTCGATCCGGAATGTGCGCCGCGACGGGATGGATCAGATCAAGAAGGCCAAGGCTGACGGTATGTCCGAAGATGACCAGAAGTTCTGGGAAAGCGAAGTGCAGGATCTAACCGACCAGATGATCAAGGTAGTAGATGCCGCGCTTGAGACCAAGCAGGCAGAAATCATGCAGGTCTGAGACCGGGTGATGCCCTCTTCCTCGCATACCATGCCCGAAAGAGGGCCCCAGCATGTCGCGATCATCATGGATGGCAATGGTCGCTGGGCGCAGGCCCGCGGGCGACCTCGCCTGTTTGGCCACCACGCCGGGGCAAGACGTGTGCGCGATGTGGTCGAGGCCTGCCCAAGGCTTGGTATTAAGTATCTGACTGTTTTTGCGTTTTCGACCGAGAACTGGAAACGCACTCAGGTCGAAGTTGCCGGTCTGATGAGCTTGTTTCGGCGCTATATTATCAAGGAAACCCGGA
The DNA here is from genome assembly GCF_059610505.1 of Ruegeria sp. CDSC079. Classification (NCBI taxonomy): domain Bacteria; kingdom Pseudomonadati; phylum Pseudomonadota; class Alphaproteobacteria; order Rhodobacterales; family Roseobacteraceae; genus Ruegeria; species Ruegeria sp. CDSC079. Next base: position 182,010 of record NZ_JBXWNT010000006.1, on the reverse strand, counting down.
CGCTCCGAGACTCGGGTGTTCGGGTGCGTTTCATCGGAGACAGGGTCAGGTTGGATGCCAAACTGATCGAATTGATGGATACGCTTGAGGCCGAGACCGAGGGAAATGATCTGGTTCACCTGACCATTGCGTTGAACTATGGCGGTCGGGATGAAGTCGCGCGGGCTACCAAACGTCTGGCACAGGATGTCGCTGACGGGCGATTGCATCCTGATGATGTAGACGAAGAAACGCTGCCGAAATATCTGGACACACATGTTCTTCCTGATCCTGATCTGGTGATCCGAACCAGCGGCGAGGCGCGAATTTCCAATTTTCTGCTATGGCAATCCGCCTATTCGGAATACGAATTCATCGACACGCTCTGGCCAGATTTCACTGCGGCTGAGCTTGAGCGCCTGTGCCTGAGCTATGGCAGCCGCGACCGACGGTTCGGAGCTGTACCGGCATGAGTGACGGGCGCTGGTCCGACCTGACTGCCCGCGTATTGTCGGCGGGAGTCCTTGTTGCCGTTGGCGCTGTCGAGGTCTGGCTGGGCGGTCTGTGGTTCGAAGCCTTCATTTCCATTGCTTGCGGGCTGATGACCTGGGAACTGGTCCGTATGATCGACCCGGGCAGGAAAGCTGTTGCGATCCAGCTTGCCATATTGACCGGTTTTGCGGTGGTGCTGAGTTACCATCTTCCGGCACTCTATAAACTTCCCTTCTTGCTTGCTCCGGCGCTGGTCGGGGCAGGGCAGGTCAGCCGGTACCGGGGTATCTATACTCTCTTCGCGCTGTGGATCGCTGCCGCGGGACTGGGCTTTATCTCAATCCGGACGAATATGGGATTTGTCTGGATGGTCTGGCTGATATCGGTCGTCGTCGCCACGGATGTCGCCGGATATTTTGTCGGAAAGGCATTGGGTGGACCAAAATTCTGGCCACGAGTCAGCCCGAAAAAGACGTGGTCGGGAACAGCAGGAGGCTGGGTAGCGGCTGCCATTGTTGGCTTAGCCTTTGCGGCTTACGGCGGCTTCGGAACTTGGTTCATCGTGATCTCGGTTCTGGCGTCAATGGCCAGCCAGGCCGGCGATATTGTCGAAAGCGCGGCCAAACGAAAATTCGGCGTCAAGGACAGTTCGAACCTGATTCCCGGCCATGGCGGCTTCCTTGATCGATTCGATGGGATGATGGGGGCCGCTCTGTTCGTTCTGCTTGTGGGGTTGATTTATTCCCCCGGAGCCATGTGATGCGCAAAATCTCTGTTTTTGGCGCGACGGGTTCTATCGGGCAAAACACGATAGATCTGATTGACCGAAATCCATCAGCGTATGATGTTGTCGCCCTGACCGGTGGAGCCAATATCGAACAACTTGCGCGTGACGCCAAACGTTTGAAGGCGGATATCGCGATTACAGCCCATCCAGACCGGCTTGAGGACCTGCGAGTGGCCTTGGCCGGTTCTGATGTCGAGGTCGCCGCCGGGGCGAATGCTCTGGCCGAAGCTGCGGCGCGACCGGCTGACTGGGTCATGTCTGCCATCGTTGGGGCTGCGGGGTTGCAACCAGGGCTGACGGCGCTTGAACAGGGCGCGACGCTGGCTTTGGCGAATAAAGAAACGCTTGTCTGCGCGGGTTCTTTGGTTCTGGATACTGCCCGAAAGCACAATGCCCGATTGCTACCGGTGGACAGCGAACATTCTGCCGTTTTTCAGGCTCTGGTCGGTGAAGATATGGCATCGGTCGAGCGTATCATCATCACTGCCAGCGGCGGCGCCTTCCGGGATTGGCCACTGAGCAAATTGGCCTCGGCCACGGTTGAGCAGGCATCGAGCCACCCGAACTGGAATATGGGGCAGCGGATCACGATTGATAGCGCTTCGATGTTTAACAAGGCGCTCGAGGTGATCGAAACACGCGAATTCTTCGGAATATCCCCGGATATGATCGAAGTGATTGTGCATCCGGAATCCATCGTTCATGCGATGGTCGGGTTTAACGATGGAGCGGTTATGGCCCATATGGGCGCGCCAGATATGCGCCACGCGATCGGATATGCCCTGAATTGGCCAAAACGTCAGACCCTTCCGGTCGAAAGGCTGAACCTTGCAAAGCTGGGACAGTTGCGATTTCAGGAACCAGACGAAAACCGATATCCGGCTTTGCGGTTAGCGCGCGACGTCATGGAGCGGGGCGGGCTGTCCGGAGCGGTTTTCAACGGAGCCAAAGAATGTGCACTCGACCATTTCATTGCAGGTCGCATTGGTTTTCTTGATATGGCAGACATCGTGGCCGCCGTCTTGGATCGTTTCGATGCACAAGACAACCATATTGACGCCCCAATGACCCTTGATAACGTGCTGCAAACCGACCATCTGGCACGTATATGGGTCGATAACGCCGTTGCGCAACGAGCAGGAAAATAAATTGGACGTACTCTCACTGATCCCACAATTCGGCAATTTGATTTACACCATATTCGCCTTTGTGATCGCGTTATCCGCCATCGTAGCCGTACATGAATACGGGCATTACATCGTTGGCCGTTGGTCCGGCATCTACGCCGAAGTGTTCTCAATCGGTTTCGGTCCCGTACTCTGGAGCCGTATCGACAAAAGAGGAACGCGCTGGCAGATCGCAGTGCTTCCATTCGGCGGGTATGTCAAGTTTTTGGGTGACGCCAATGCCGCATCCGGCAAAGACGAAGCGGCTATGTCTGAAATTTCTGAGCAAAGCCCGGAGGAGCTGCGCCGCACAATGCATGGCGCGCCACTTTGGGCCAGGACGGCAACTGTTGCGGCAGGGCCAATCTTTAATTTCGCAATGTCGATACTGGTCTTTGCCCTAATTTTCTTTACGCAAGGCGCAACCAGAGACCCTCTGACCGTTGGGTCTCTGCATCCTTTGCCGGGGACAGTTCAAGAGCTGCGTGAAGGTGATGAAATCCTCGCGATTGCAGGTATTGACCTGCCAGATTTCGAACAAGAAGGATCGTGGAGCGAGTTCGTAGACTCTTTGCCCGTTGACCCCGTTCTTGATTACACAGTTCTTCGTGACGGTGACACATTGGACGTTTCCGCACCTTGGCTGTTCCCCCCCCTGATTCAACAGGTTGTTCCGCGCAGTGCAGCAATGGATATCAGCCTGGCACAGGGGGATGTCATAACAGCGGTTAACGGCGAACCGGTTTATGCCTTTGAACAGCTCAAGGACCATGTGGAAGGCTCTGATGGGCGGCCACTGCTGTTGAATGTCTGGCGTGACGGAGCGGAACTGGAGTTTGCCCTGGCTCCACGCCGAACGGATGAGCCGCAGTCTGATGGTGGTTTTGTAACGCATTGGAGGATCGGGATCGTCGGCGGCATGATGCTAGAACCTGCAACCGAAAGGGCGGGCTTCCTGACATCTCTCGGCGGTGGTGTGCGACAAACATTGCGTATCATTGACGGGTCTCTTTCAGGTATCTGGCACATGGTGACCGGAGCGATCAGCACCTGCAACATGTCCGGCCCGATCGGAATCGCCGAAACCTCGGGTGCGATGGCCAGCCAGGGGGCGCAGAACTTCATCTTCTTTATCGCCGTTCTGTCAACTGCTGTCGGTTTGCTGAACCTGTTTCCGATTCCGGCTTTGGATGGAGGACACTTGGTATTTTACGCATATGAGGCCATCTCGGGGAAACCACCCAGCGACAAAGCGCTGCGGATTTTGATGGGCATCGGAGTGTCAATCATTCTGGCTCTGATGCTGTTTTCCGTCTCAAATGACCTATTCTGTTGATTTGGGCGGAGCTTGCACAATCTAGTCGCAATTCCGCCCCAATTCCCTCATAGGATGTGTTCGTTTCATAATTTTGTCTGTCAGAGGCGATCATGGCGAATGCTATCAAAAAATCATATCGCAGCTTTAGCTTCCTGCTTGCGCTGAACTGGGACTCGATCTTGTTTTTCGGCGCGACTGCGTTGGCTATGGGTGGATGCGCTTATCTGATCACCATGTGATTCTGTTCCTTTCTTTTTATTTGCTGAACAGCGGCCCAATGGGCCGCTTTCTGTTTTTCGGCTTTTGACAAGGCCAGACAATCCCGTTACTCAGCTTTAAAGTCTTAAAATTCTGGGTAGAGAAAAATATGACCGACAGGCGAGGCGCAGGCACATCCTGCGGGGGGCAAAAGCCGGTAAACAAGATTTTGTGGCAGGCCCTAACATTCTTTTTCTTATTTGCCACAGTTAGTTTGCTGTCACTGCCGCAGGCTGCTCAGGCGCAAAGCTACACCATCAACTCGTTCGAAGTTGAGGGGAACAGGCGCATCGAGACATCGACAATCATCGCACGATCGGGAATCGAACCTGGGCAGACGGTGACAGCTGGACAACTCAACGATGCCTTCCAACGGCTGCTTGACAGTGGTGTTTTTGAAACAGTCGATTTGACCCCTCGTGGCAGCACTTTGGTCATCAAAGTTCAGGAATATCCTACGATCAACCAGATCAGCATCGAGGGTAACAAGAGGCTTAAGGATGAGCTGTTGCTCAATGCCGTTTCGTCTCAGCCCCGCCGGGTCTTTACACCTCAGGTCGCTGAAGCTGACGCAGACATGATTGCCGAAATCTATTTGGCTCAAGGACGTGTTGCAGCAACCGTCATCCCCAGAATCATCCGCCGCAGCGACAATCGGGTAGACCTCGTTTTTGAAATCTCCGAAGGTACGACGATCGAGGTTGAGCGCGTAAGCTTTGTTGGCAACCGGGCCTATTCCGACCGGCGTCTGCGCCGTGTGCTTGAAACCAAGCAAGCCAATTTCCTGCGTACGTTCCTGCGGGGCGATACTTTTATCGCTGACCGGATCGAGTTCGACAAACAAGTCATCCGTGATTTCTACTTGTCGCGTGGCTATGTCGATTTCCGCGTCAACAGCGCCAATGTTGAATTCACGCGTGAGCGCGACGCGTTTTTCCTGGTGATGAATGTAACCGAAGGTCAGAAATTCTCATTCGGCAAGATCACCACCGTGAGCGAAATACCCGGTGTGGATGCGGCCGAATATCAGGCCGCACTCAAGGTCAAGCCGGGTGTCACCTATTCTCCTTCACTGGTCGAAAACTCTATCGCCAGGCAAGAGCGTTTGGGCATTCGGCAAGGGGTGGACTTTCTGCGGGTTGAGCCGCGCGTCACGCGCAATGCACGTGATCTGACGCTGGATGTTGAATTCGTTCTGACCAAAGGACCGCGTATCTTTGTCGAGCGTATCGACATCGAGGGCAACACCACCACGCTTGACCGCGTGATCCGTCGTCAATTCGACACCGTCGAGGGTGATCCTTTCAACCCGCGTGAAATCCGGCAGGCGGCTGAACGTATCCGGGCATTGGGCTATTTCGCCGTCGCTGATGTTGAACCGCGCGAGGGTTCGACGCCCAGCCAAGTGATCGTGGATGTCGACGTCGAAGAACAGCCAACAGGCTCGCTCAGCCTCGGTGGTAGCTACTCGATCTCTGACGGTTTCGGCATTGCGATCGGCCTAAGTGAGTCAAACTTTCTAGGCCGTGGACAGACCGTCGGGGTTACGATTTCGACCGCACAGGATTCAGAAGAGTACTCCCTGAATTTCACCGAACCCTATCTTTTGGGCCGCAAGCTTCGCTTTGATCTTGGTCTGGGTTTGGCGTCGACCGACTCCAGTTTTGCCAGCTATAACACCGAGCGTGTGTTCTTTAACCCTCAGTTGAGCTATGCGATCGGAGAGCTGTCTTCGTTGCGCGTACGCTATGCCTGGGAAAACAGCGAGATGAAGCAGCAGGACAACGAGGCAAACGGCGCGGTCATCGCCTCTGAGATTGATCAGGGTGAACGCACGACCAGTTCTCTGGGTGTGTCCTATGTATATGACAGCCGCCTTGGTGGGCTTAACCCCAATGCCGGTGTTTTGTTTGAGGTTGGCCTGGATGCCGCTGGGCTGGGTGGGGACAACAAGTTCTACAAAACCAGCGCACGCGGGATTGCCCAAACACGCGTTCTGAGTGAAGAAGTCGTTCTTCGTGCATCGCTTGAAATGGGTGCAATGCACTGGACTGGCAACGATTTCAGCCGGACGTTGGATCGCTTTGTGTTGGGCCCCAATAAATTCCGCGGGTTCGAGCCAGCGGGTTTGGGGCCACGGGATCTGTCAAATGGTCAGGATGACGCTATCGGCGGGAATTACTATTGGGTCGCGCGTCTGGAATCGGACTTTCCTCTGGGCTTGCCCGAAGAATTGGGCCTGCGTGGAGGCGTGTTCTATGATTTCGGTAACCTGTACAATATCGACGATGTAAACACTTCGGGTGCCAACATTGTCGGTGCGGATGGGTCTATCCGCCATGTTCTGGGTGTTGCAGTCCTATGGGAAACACCGTTTGGCCCGCTGCGCTTTAACTTTTCGCAAGCGCTCAAGAAAGAGGACTTTGACAAGGAACAGAATTTCGACCTGACCATTCAGGCGAGGTTCTGATCTCGGATGCGAGGTAGTCTTCAAACCTATATGCAGGGCCCCATTCGGGCCCTGTGTCTTTTTCTGACCTTAACCCTGGCAGGACCGGTTACCGGACAGCAGCTTGGCGTAACACAAGCCAGCGTCCTGACAATCTCCAGCGAACGGCTGTTTTCTGACTCGGCGTTTGGACGTCGCATTCTCAGTGAGATCGAAGCAGAAGGGGCTCTGTTGGCTGCTGAGAACGAGCGGATCGTTGCAGAGCTCAGCGCGGAGGAGAAGGACCTCACCGAAAAGCGCGCCTCTCTGTCTGCTGAAGAATTTCGTCCCCTCGCAGAGGCGTTCGACAGAAAGGTTCAGAACCACCGAGAAGGGCAGCGCGCCAAGCTTGATGCCCTTGCGCGTCGCAGTGAAGATGCACAACAGATGTTTTTTGAACTCGCCCGCCCAGTTTTGATCGATCTTTTGCGCGAATCTGGCGCCTCGGTCATTATTCAACGCTCCAGCGTGTTTCTCAGTTCGGATCTGTCCGATGTGACAGATGCCGCCATCACCCGAATTGATACAGCCATTGGTGATGGAACAACACTTGACGAAGGTACAGGCGAATAGGTTTGCTTGCCCTCGGGTCGCGGTGTTGCTAACCACATTGAAAAGAGAAATCCAGAACAGGATATCAGAACTATGAGCACGGACACCAAAAGCGCCGACATTCAGCTGATTCAACGGATATTGCCGCACCGCTATCCGTTTCTGCTGGTCGACAAGGTGGTCGAGATTTCAGGCTATCAGTCAGCGGTCGGCATCAAGAACGTCACTATGAACGAGCCGCATTTCCAGGGCCATTTTCCTGGTACGCCGATCATGCCTGGTGTGACCATTGTTGAAGCAATGGCGCAGACCGCAGGTGTTATGCTTGGCGTTGGGATGGATGTCATCGACAGCGACTTGTTGATCTATTTCATGAATATCGACAAGTGCAAGTTCCGCCGCAAAGTCGTGCCCGGTGACGTGCTCGAGATGCATGTTGAAACTGTGCGCGGCAAGAAGGGTGGCAAGATTTTCAAGTTCTCTGGCAGGGCCACGGTTGATGGAGAGGTCGCAGCCGAAGCTGAGTTCTCAGCCTATGTTGATTGGGACATGGAAAAGACAACATGAGTGGCATTCACCCTAGCGCAATCATCGAAGACGGTGCTCAGATCGGAGAGGGCTGTGTCATCGGCCCTTTTTGTTTTGTTGGTTCAAGGGTGCGGTTGAAAGACCGGGTAGAACTGAAGTCGCATGTTGTTGTTACCGGTGACACCGAGGTGGATGAAGACACCATAATCTTCAATTTTTCGGTCATCGGTGAAATCCCGCAAGACCTTAAGTTCGGCGGTGAAGATACGCGGTTGGAAATTGGCAAACGAAACCGTATCCGTGAACATGTAACAGTGAATTCTGGAACAGACGGCGGTGGCGGTGTAACCCGGATTGGCGATGACTGTTTGCTGATGGCTGGTGTTCACGTGGCTCACGACGTTCAGATTGGCAATCGCGTGATCATGGTGAACCATTCTGGTGCCGCGGGACATTGCATTATCGAAGACGATGTTATCGTCGGTGGGATTTCGGGTTTGCATCAATGGGTTCGTGTGGGCCGAGGGGCGATTATCGGCGCGCTGACGATGGTGCCCAACGACGTGATTCCCTATGGGCTTGTTCAAGCGCCTCGCGGCGAGCTGGACGGCCTGAATCTTGTTGGCCTCAAACGGCGTGGTGTCGCACGAGCTGATATTTCAGCTTTACGCGCAGCGTTTCGCGAATTGTCCGATGGTGACGGAACTTTTATGGACCGCGCCAAGCGCTTGGGTGAAGATGCCGAAAGCGAATATGTCCGCGAAATCGTCAATTTCGTAACCGGCGATTCGGATCGGTCCTTTCTGACACCGAGGAAGTAACATCATGTTGGCACTGATCGCGGGAACAGGTGTGTTGCCGGACGAAGTGGTTTCCTGTCTGGCTGAACGGCCCTTGATCTGCGCGATGGAAGGCTTTGCCCCGGATACTCTGTCTGCTGACATCGTTTTCCCGCTGGAACAGCTTGGATCATTCATCGCGGATCTCAAAACCCGTGGCGTAACTGAAATCTGTATGGCCGGAGCGGTTCAACGTCCCGCCGTTGACCCGTCGCGCATTGATGCCGCGACGATGCCGTTGGTGCCTATTCTGGTGCAGGCGATTCAGTCCGGCGATGACGGCGCATTACGGGCTGTCATTGGGATATTCGAAAACTCAGGCCTGAATGTCCGTGCCGCGCATGAGATTGCGCCTGAACTGCTGCCTCCGCTTGGTTGTTTGACAGAGGCACAGCCCTCAGACGCGGATCGGGCAGATGCGGATCGGGCATCCGGTATCCTGCGTGCCATGGGGGCAGCTGATATCGGCCAGGCCTGTGCAGTTTCCAAAGGGCAGGCTTTGGCGATCGAAGGGATTTTTGGCACCGCATGGATGCTCGAGTCTCTGACTCAACGGCCCGATGCGGGGGGTGGGGTGCTTTTCAAGGGTCCAAAGCCTGATCAGGACTTTCGCGCGGATCTGCCAGCTATTGGACCTGAAACCATTTCCAGCGCCGTCGCAGCTGGTTTGTCCGGGATCGTGATCGAAAAGGGCGGGGTGCTTGTATTGCAGCGACAACGTGTAATTGCTGAGTGCGATCGCCTGGGTTTGTTCCTTTATGTGCGTGAGCGAACCAACTGATGCGGGTGTTTCTGGTCGCCGGCGAACCTTCGGGCGATCGATTGGGCGGCGCGTTGATGGAAGGGCTACGTGCCCTTGTCCCAGATGTTACATTCGACGGGGTCGGCGGACCATTGATGCAGGCCCAGGGTCTGAACAGCCGCTTTCCGATGTCCGAATTGTCAGTGATGGGCCTGATCGAGGTATTGCCAAAATTCTTTCACCTCAAGCGCCGGATATCTGAGACAGCGCAGGCCGTTCTGGACACCAAACCTGACGTATTGATCACCATCGACAGTCCGGACTTCTCGTTGCGCGTTGCCAAGTTGGTCAAAGCAGCAAGCGATACTCGAACCGTCCACTATGTGGCCCCCAGCGTTTGGGCCTGGCGACCGGGGCGTGCGGATAAGATGGCCAAGGTCATCGACCATGTGCTGGCGTTGCTTCCGTTTGAGCCGCCCTATATGGAACGCGCCGGGATGGAATGTGATTTTGTTGGCCATCCGGTTGCAAGCGAACCCATCGCGTCTGATCGCGATATCCAGGAGTTTCGCGCCGCCTATGATCTTGGGGAAGCTCCGCTGGTTCTTGCCTTGCCGGGGTCGCGCAAGGGTGAGGTTGACCGTCTGGCCCCTGTATTCGGTCAGGCCTTGGGGCAGTTCCTAGCCGACCGGCCGGGTACGCGGGTTATTGTTCCGGCGGTTGCGCATATGGTCGAGGCCGTAACCGAACATCTGCAGACATGGCCAGGCAATCCCGTCGTGATCGACCCGCGCAATGTTCCGACCGAAGAGGCGGTTCAGCAGAAACGCGCAGCCTTTGCCGCAGCGGACCTTGCTCTGGCGGCATCGGGTACCGTGTCGCTTGAACTTGCAGCTCAAGCAACACCCATGGTGATTGCCTACCGCCTCAGCTGGCTGACCCAGAAACTGGCAGTACGTATGGTCAATCTGGACACGGTTACATTGGTCAATCTTGTCTCGGAAACGCGTTCCATCCCGGAATGCCTGCTGGATGACTGCCTGCCGGACAAGATTGCCGTAGCGCTACGAGAGGTCGCCCTGAAACCTGACGCGCAGCGCAACGCGATGGATCTGACAATGGAGCGCCTGGGCCGTGGCGGCGACGCCCCTGGTTTCAGAGCCGCAAAGGCCGTGTTGGCCAGAATGCCGTCCTGATGGCCGAGTTCATCCTCTTTGGTTTTTCGGCCTTTCTGGCATTGATACTGACCAATCTGGATAATCTTGCCGCCTTGGTGGCGCTGATCTTGGTGTCAGGGGATATACGGGCCGTCTTTGGCTTTCTGTTCGCACAGGCCTTGGTGATTTCGGCGTCCTTGCTGTTCGCCATGGGGATCGAGGGCGTAATACCGGGCTGGGCCGGGTATCTGGGGATGATCCCGCTGACACTGGGCTGTCTGGCCGCCATCCGCCAATGGCGCGGGCAGGGCGTCGACACTCCTGCGCATCTCGAAGCCGGAGCATCAATTTTGGTGACAACCTTACTGTTTACCAGCCTGTCGATGGACACTTTGGCCGTTCTGGCGCCGTTATTGGCGGATTCAACGCCAGGCTTTCGGATCGCCGGAGCCTTCGGCGCAGGGCTTGCCGTGGTAGGATTGGCCACGCTGGCGCTGCTGGGCGCCAAATCTCCGCTCATCAGTGGTCGCATCGCGCGCAAGCTTGAGATGCTTGTTCCTTACGTGATGATCTGCGCTGGTCTTTATATTCTCAGCAACTCGTGGACCGACGCAGTTTAGTATCCGCGCCAAATCCAGCCGCCGCCAAAGATGCGGCTGCCTTCGGACGCATAGAAGACACAGGCCTGACCGGGCGACACACCTTCTTCCGGGGTCAGCAACTCGACCTCGGCCGTGGTTTCCGAAAGCGGGCGGATGATGGCCTCACGCGGGGGTCGGGTCGAGCGAACCTTGACCAGGACGTGCCATTCATCGCGTGACGTAAACGGCTCATCGCCCAGCCAGTTGATCTCACGCACCGGAATAGTGCGGGTGGCCAACATCTCTTTGGGGCCAACCACAACCTGTTTCTTGTCGACATCCAGCTTCACCACGTAAAGCGGGTCGCTGAGGCCTCCGATACCAAGCCCGCGGCGCTGACCAATGGTATAGTGGATTACCCCGTTATGCTGGGCCAGCACACGACCATCCGCATGAACGATCTCACCCGGTTCCGCCGCGCCGGGGCGCAGCTTTTCGATGACGCTGGCATAGTTGCCGTTGGGCACGAAACAGATGTCCTGACTGTCGGGCTTGTCGGCAACAGCCAACCCATATTGCGCCGCCATTTCGCGCGTCGCGTCCTTGGACGGCAGGTGGCCCAGCGGAAAGCGCAGGAAATCCAGCTGTTCCGGGGTGGTCGAGAACAGGAAATAGGATTGGTCGCGGTTGGCATCCTCGGCGCTGTGCAACTCTGGCCCGTTGGGGCCTGTCTTGCGCTGAATATAATGGCCGGTGGCCATGCAATCAGCCTCAAGATCCTTGGCGGTTTCCAGCAGGTCCTTGAATTTCACCCGTTCGTTACAGCGAATGCAGGGAACCGGCGTCGCACCGGCCAGATAGCTGTCGGCGAATTCGTCGATCACGGCGTCCTTGAAGATGTTCTCATAATCCAGAACGTAATGCGGAAACCCGCGTTCCTCGGCCACGCGGCGCGCATCGTGAATGTCGATACCTGCACAGCAGGCCCCCTTTTTGGCCAGCGCAGCACCGTGGTCATACAGCTGCAGGGTGACGCCGATGACGTCATACCCCTGATCCGCCAAATGCGCGGCCACGACCGAGCTGTCCACGCCTCCGGACATGGCAACTACCACCCGCGTTTCAGACGGGGGCTTGGCAAAGCCAAGAGAGTTCAGCGGTGTCTCGGTGTCGAGGGCCATGACGGTTCCAGTACGGGTTAAGAAAGACCGGCAGAATATAGGAAAATTCTAGATACTCTCAAGGGGCGGTTTCACAACACATTAAGTAGCATGGTGTCAGCTTTGTCGCAGCACGAAGAGGACCGAAAGATGTATTTGCACAAAGTAGAGGGGCCCAGGTCGGTAACCCTGCCGGATGGAACGGTATTATCCCGGGCTGATCTGCCGCCAAAAGAGACAACCCGCTGGGTGGCATCCCGTAAAGCGATTGTAGTCCGTGGCGTTCTTTACGGATTGATTACGCTTTCAGAAGCCAAAAACCAATATGGCCTCAGCGATGAAGAATTTAATTCCTGGGTTTCTGCGGTCGCAGAACACGGAACGGACGCTTTAAAGGTCACCACGATAAAAAAATATCGACAACCTAAAGGAGAGTGTGAATAAATGATTCAACGGTAACGTCAGATTAACCATTTTTGAGCAGGCTCGATTTTAATCGGTAAATTGAGCTGAATTGGAGCAGTAAATGCGTATACTTCTTGTCGAGGATGATCCAACCACGTCCAAAAGCATCGAACTGATGCTGACACATGCCAATCTGAACGTATATGCGACAGATTTAGGCGAAGAAGGGATCGACCTCGCAAAACTTTACGATTACGACCTGATCCTCCTTGATCTCAACCTTCCGGATATGAACGGGCATGAAGTGCTGCGCCAGTTGCGGGTTGCGCGGGTGGAAACGCCGATCCTGATCCTGTCGGGGGCCGACGATACAGAAAGTAAAATTAAAGGCTTCGGATTTGGTGCTGACGATTATCTGACCAAACCGTTCCATAGAGAAGAATTGGTTGCACGTATTCACGCCATTATTCGCCGCTCAAAAGGGCATTCTCAATCCATAATCCACACCGGGCGCGTTGCAGTGAATCTGGATGCGAAAACCGTCGAAGTGGAAGGCAAGGCCGTTCACCTGACCGGCAAAGAATATCAAATGCTCGAACTTCTGAGCCTTCGAAAGGGAACAACCCTGACTAAAGAGATGTTCCTTAACCATCTCTATGGCGGAATGGATGAGCCCGAATTGAAAATCATTGACGTCTTTATCTGCAAATTGCGCAAAAAACTTAGCAATGCCACCGACGGCGAAAATTATATCGAGACCGTCTGGGGCAGGGGATATGTGTTGCGAGATCCTCAGAAAAACAGCGTCGACGAACCTCGCATTGCGGTTGGCGCCTAGGCGCGCAAGTTTTACGTCGCCAAGGGTCCGGGGCGACACCCTCGCTCACTGAACAGCACGTCTGGACCTAGCCATGCCCTCGCCCTATCACTGAACTCCAAGAACAGTTGACGGGGCGAGGGCATGAGCAATTCCATTTCTGTATCAGACCTGACGGAAGATCAGGCACGCAATGAACTGGCGCGGCTGGCTGGGCTTTTACATCATGCGAACGCATTGTATCACCAGAAAGACGCCCCCGAGATTTCTGATGCCGACTATGATGCGCTGAAACTCAGAAACTCAGAAATCGAGTCGCGATTTCCGCAACTCAAGCGATCTGACAGCCCATCGGATATCGTTGGTGCCCGCCCCGCCGATGGGTTCTCCAAGATTTCACATGCCGTACGCATGCTGTCTTTGGGCAACGCTTTTCAAGACGAAGACGTCTCTGATTTCGATCGGTCCGTCCGAAAATACCTAGGGTTGGATGACGAGACGAGTTTGAGCTATACGGCTGAGCCCAAGATCGACGGTCTCTCCCTTTCGCTTCGGTATGAGAGGGGTAGGCTTGTCCAGGCGGCCACGCGGGGAGACGGAGAAGTCGGGGAAAATGTTACCGCAAATGCGCTGACTATTTCGGATATCCCACAGGTAATCACCGGCGCACCAGACATCCTTGAGGTTCGCGGCGAGGTCTATATGTCTCACGACGACTTTGATCGTCTAAATGAGAGCCAGTCCAAGAAAGGCGAAAAAACCTTCGCCAATCCGCGAAATGCCGCCGCAGGATCCCTTCGTCAGTTGGATTCCGCAATTACCCGTTCTCGTCCCCTCAAGTTTTTTGCTTATGCCTGGGGGGAGCTGTCTGAGCCTCTGGCAAGCACCCAATACGAAGCCATACAGCGCCTGAAGGAATTCGGATTTTCAACCAACCCGCTAACCCGTTTATGCGCGGATACAAAGCAGATTCTGGATCACTATCGCAGCATCGAGCTGCAGCGCGCGACGCTTGGATATGACATTGATGGTGTGGTCTACAAGGTAAACGATCTTGCGCTGCAATCACGGCTTGGCTTCCGGTCCAGCACACCCCGCTGGGCAATTGCGCATAAATTTCCGGCCGAGCTTGCCTGGACTCGTCTTGAAGCGATCGACATTCAGGTTGGCCGCACCGGCGCGCTGAGCCCGGTGGCTAGGCTGCACCCGGTTACTGTCGGCGGTGTGGTCGTGTCGAATGCAACGTTGCACAACGAAGATTACATTTCTGGTAAAGACGCAAAAGGCGGCGAGATACGCGAAGGCAAAGACATTCGGATCGGCGACTGGGTTCAGGTTTATCGCGCCGGCGATGTGATCCCGAAGGTTGCCGATGTCGACATTTCGAAACGCCCGGATGATGCCGAAAAGTTTATCTTCCCGGAAAAATGCCCTGAATGTCACAGCGATGCGATCCGCGAGGAAGGTGACGCGGTCCGTCGCTGTACCGGCGGCGTTATCTGCCCTGCGCAAGCCGTTGAGAAATTGAAGCATTTCGTCTCACGCAAGGCGTTTGATATCGAAGGGTTTGGAGCAAAGCAGATTGAGATGTTCTATGATGATCCCGATCTGCCAGTTCGGACCCCGGCTGACATTTTTACTCTGAAACAACGAGATAGTGCAAACCTGAACAGGCTGGCTAATCGCAAGGGATGGGGGGCGCAGAGCGCCACCAATCTGTGGCAAGCGATTGATGAAAAACGAGTTATTCCACTGGGTCGGTTGCTGTTTGCACTTGGCATTCGACATGTCGGCGAGGCAGCGTCGAACCTAATCGCAACGCATTACGGATCATGGGATGAGCTGGAAAAAGCGGTTACCATAGCGCATAGTCAGACCGGGTCAGAATGGGATGAGCTGCTGAACGTTGACGGTGTTGGTGAGGTTATGGCCCGCGCATTGGTTTCAGCCTTCGCCCAACCTACCGAACGGCAGAGCATCGACGATCTTGTGGCTCAGCTTGATGTCCAAGACGCGAAACGGCCCGATACCTCGGGCAGCCCTGTTGCGGGGAAGACAGTGGTTTTTACGGGAACGCTTGAAAAGATGACCCGCGCCGAGGCCAAGGCTCGTGCCGAGGCATTGGGCGCCAAAGTGTCGGGATCGGTCAGCAATAAAACCGATCTTTTGGTTGCAGGACCGGGTGCTGGATCAAAGGCGAAAAAGGCGGCTGAACTTGGTATTGAGACGCTGGACGAAGATGGCTGGTTGCAGCTGATCGACGGCAAATGAGTGGTCGGCCCGAATCTCTGTTCCCGCTGTTTTCGCGGCTGGAAACGCTTGACGGCGTGGGGCCGAAAACGGCTCAGGTCTTGGCGCAGTCAGGTGTCGAGACCCCGCGCGACGTCTTGTTCGGGCTGCCTTATGCGGTGATTGATCGGCGCAGGCGCGATACCATTCAAGGCGTCGATTTGCCTTCGACGCTGACCGTAGAAGTCAGCGTTGGCATCCATCGCCCCCCTAGAAACAAGGGCGGTGCGTACCGTGTCCATGTTGAAGACAGCCAGACTGAATTTCAGTTGGTGTTCTTTCATGCCCGCGGCGATTACTTGCAAAAAGTGCTCCCTCAGGGCGCGCGCAGGGTGATTTCTGGCAAGATCGAGCTTTTCGACGGGATCGCTCAGATGGTCCACCCGGATCACATGCTGCCGCCTGCGGATGCAAAGGATATCCCTGAGTTTGAGCCTGTCTATCATTTGACCCAGGGGCTGACCCAGAAAACTGCCTTCAAGGCCGCGCGTAGCGCGGTTGCACTCTCGCCGGAATTGACGGAATGGATTGATCCCGCGCAGGTCGCAAAAGAGAACTGGCCAGACTGGTTGAGCGCTGTACAAGCAGCGCATAATCCGCAGGGTGCGGATGATGTAGCGTCTTTTTCTCCAGCGCATGAGCGTTTGGCCTATGATGAGCTGTTCGCGCATCAACTGACGTTGGCATTGGCCCGCCAAAGAGAGCGCAGGGTCAAGGGGGTCGCCAGCGCTGGTACGGGCAAGCTGCAATCCCGTGTGTTGTCGAACCTGCCATACAAGCCCACCAACGCCCAACAGCGCGCTATTCAAGAGATCGCAGGGGATATGGCCTCCGATACGCGCATGAACAGATTGCTTCAGGGGGATGTTGGGTCCGGCAAGACTCTGGTTGCGTTCATGGCACTGCTGGTCGCGGTCGAGGCGGGCGGGCAGGGCGTCATGATGGCCCCTACCGAGATACTGGCTCAGCAGCATCTGGAAGGGTTGCGCCCCCTCGCCGAAGAGGCGGGCGTGGTTCTGGAAATCCTGACCGGTCGCGACAAGGGGGCGGATCGGCGTGCCAAGCTGTTGGCGCTTCAACGGGGGGATATTCACATTCTGGTGGGCACTCACGCCGTATTTCAAAGCGATGTCGCGTTTCAGGAATTACGGCTGGCAATCGTCGACGAACAGCACCGATTTGGGGTCCGTCAACGCATGGAGCTGTCGGAAAAAGGCAGGGGGGCGGACGTTTTGGTCATGACAGCAACGCCTATTCCACGCAGTCTTGCCCTGACTCAATACGGTGACATGGACGTGTCCGTGCTTGATGAAAAGCCGCCGGGGCGAAAACCTGTCAAAACAGCGGTTGTGAGCACTGAACGGATTCAAGAAGTTGTCTCGCATCTGCAAAAAGCTATTGCTGAGGGCCGCCAATGCTATTGGGTCTGCCCGCTTGTCGATGAATCCGAAGTATCGGATCTGACCGCTGCCGAGGAACGGTTCAAAAGGCTGCGTGCCATTTTGGGGGACGGGATAGTGGGGCTGGTTCACGGCCAAATGCCGCCCGCCGACAAAGACGCAGCGATGAAGGCATTTCAGCAGGGGCAAACCAAAGTTCTGGTGGCGACCACGGTAATCGAGGTTGGCGTGAATGTTCCAAATGCCTCGATCATGGTCATCGAAAGGGCCGAGATTTTTGGCCTGGCGCAGCTGCATCAGCTTCGCGGTCGTGTTGGGCGAGGCGAGGCAGAATCGACATGTCTGCTGATGTATCAGCCACCCCTCGGCGAAGGGGGGCGCAAAAGGCTGGAAGTTCTGCGCGAAACAGAAGACGGGTTCAGAATCTCAGAGACGGATCTGCAAATGCGTGGAGCGGGCGATCTGATCGGTACCGCGCAGTCAGGTCTGCCGAAGTTCCGTATCGCCGATTTGGAAAGGCAGGCCGGTTTGATGGCCGTTGCGCAGTCTGACGCAAGGGCTCTGCTGGGCGTGGACGCCAAACTTGAAACGCAAAGGGGCAAGGCGGCTCGTGTTCTTTTGTGGCTGATGAAACAGGATCAGGCAATCCGTTTGATATCAGTTGGTTAGACGAAAAGAGGAACATTAGTTCACAAATGTTCTCAAAAAGTTCTTTACCAGGACATCAAAATATGAGAACAAAAGGTCAACAAAGGATTAAAACCCTGACCGGAGGTACCCATATGCTGACCCAGATCAAGACCACCCTAAGTCGTTCCCAGTCGACGCTGCTGCAGGACGCAGCAGGTGCGGTTGCACTGGTGGTCATACTTATGGTCGCACTTCATCTTCCCGGAACGTATTAAGTCTTTCTGCCTGCGATCTCGTGCCGATCACGCCGCGCTTGTCATCCCCATTTCAATCAAGGGTGACCTGCCTGTCCCAATACCCTTGAAGGGCCATGCCTCGGCCCCGCGCGGATATCCGGACCCCACATGAGAAACGCATTACCTGCCGCCGCCCTTTCCGCCCGAAAGGAGCGGCGGTTTTTTTAAAGCTGGCCGGTTTTCATAATTTCCAACAACGCCGACAGAACCGAGTTTACTGCGACCGATGCCAGGATCATCCCCATGACACGGCTGATGATCGCGGCGCCTGAATGGCCGATCAGCCGAATGATCGGTTCGGCCAGCAACATCAGGACAAAGGCAATCGCAACAACCGACAGCATGACCAAAGCAGTGATCCCCTGATCAGCAACACTGTACCTGTTGTTATCGGTCAAGATGACGATGGCCAGCATCGCACCTGGTGAGGCAAGCGAGGGGACGGCAAGAGGAAAGATCGCTGGGTTGTGTTTGTGGAGTTCGTCTTTGATGTCGTCCTCAGCAGCGCGCTGCTCGACTTCCTGTTTGGGCTCGCCAAAAATCATGGTCAGCGCGAACAGGAAAAGGATAATGCCGCCAGCGACTTGAAAAGAGTTCAGGCCGATATCCAGCGCCTCGATCAGCAGTTGCCCGAAGACCAGGAAAAACAATAGAATCCCGGCGCTTATAAGCGAGGCCACAAGCGCCATCTTACGGCGTGCGGCGGCCCCAAGCCCTGCGGTAACAGCGATGAAGACCGGGATTGTTCCAATCGGATCAATAACAACCCAAAGCGTGACAAAATGCTCAAGTAAACCGTTCAAAACTGGAATTCCCTTCGTTTATTCCGAAAGGCTATAACGTTTCGCCCGTCAAAACCATGTTTAGGCGCAATTTGCACGTTCCGCCTGTTCAAATGCCTCTGCGGTTGCATCAAGAACCAGCAGGATCGAGGCATGACGGTTCTTATATTCCCGTGCGGGCATCAAAACCTCTAGCCCATCAAATGGGGCCTCGGGTGCCGATCCATCCTTTTTCAGCATGGCGGACAGTTGCTCGCGCGCCTTTTCGACCTGAGCACGCGTTGTTCCGACGATTGCCCCGCCAACAACCGAAGCGGAGGCCTGTCCCAAAGCACAGGCTTTCACGTCCTGACCGAACTCTGAAATTCTGCCATCCTGAACTTTGACATCAACCGTGATGGTCGACCCGCATAGGGGCGAGCGTTTTTTCACCGTAGCGTCAGCATCATCAAGCCGGCATAGGTGTGGGATGTCAGCAGCAAGGGCCAGAATTCGGCCAGAGTATAGCTTTATCAGGTCATTCTCGCCGGACATGGCTTTCCCTCGTTGAATGTTCCCAATACATAGTGGCCATCCACCGGGATGCAAAAGGTTTTTGTCATGTCTTCCTCAGTCGCGTTCGATGCATCGAGTTTGAAATTCAACGAGGCTGGGCTGATTCCAGCCATCGCTCAGGACGAAAATACGGGCGAGGTATTGATGATGGCCTGGATGAACCAGAGCGCCATTGAAAAGACGCTCGAAACCAGACGCGTTACCTATTGGTCCCGCTCGCGCCAGTCATTCTGGATCAAGGGTGAAAGCTCGGGCCATGTGCAGGAATTGGTTGATCTCCGCGTGGATTGCGACCGGGATTGCCTGCTTGTCCTTGTGCGCCAGACCGGCCCGGCCTGCCACACCAACCGTCGGTCGTGCTTTTACACAGCGGTCAGAGACGGGGACGAGGTCGAAATCATGACCCCTATGGCTTGATCGGTCAAAGCCCCACCATCGCCCGAATATCTTCGGGCGTCGCCCCTTCGTCGCGGAACTTGGCAATGGCTCGCGCATCGTCGCGTTTAGCCAGCCGTTTGCCGGCCTGATCGCGTATCAGGCAGTGATGCAGGTAGATGGGTGTCGGCAACTTCAACAACGCCTGCAGCAGAACGTGGATACGTGTGGCTTCGAACAGATCCTGACCGCGAACCACATGCGTAACTTTTTGTGCAGCGTCATCCAGAACGACCGACAGATGATATGACGTCCCCATATCCCGACGCGACAGAACGACATCCCCGATCGTGTCCAACATCTCGGCCTGGGTGAACCGGACTTTACCGGATTCCGCGCTCGGGCCTTCTCCGATCTCTTGAAACGATGCGGTGTTATTATCGTTCTGAAACAGACTTTTAGCTTGTTCTACAGCTGCCGCCATATCCAATCGCAACGGAACATCCAGAGGGCGCGGTTGCTCCGTTGAACCCAGCTGTTCCCAGCGTACACGACAGGTCCCCGGATAGATAAGCCCATCTGGTCCATGAAGCGGGGCCCCTTCCTGAGGGGCGCTGGCTGCGTTAGCGATGTCTTTTCGATTGCAGGTGCAGGGGTACAGCAACCCTCGCGACCACAGATTATCCAGCACGGCATCATAGGCGGCAGCTCGCGTGGATTGGCAGAGCACCGGTTCCGGCCACGACAGGCGAAGCCAGCGCAAATCATCGTAAATCTGAGTTTCCCATTCTGGACGCGAGCGTGAGCGGTCGATATCCTCGATCCTCAGCAAAAACTGGCCATCCTTCGACTTTGCAAAATCATGAGCCAAAATCGCCGAATACGCGTGGCCCAGATGCAGTGGTCCTGTCGGCGAAGGGGCAAATCTTGTTACTAAAGTCACACTTTTTCAACAATATAGATGTCAGACTTCATGTCCATTCCGGGAAGGTGCGGGCCATATTCCCGGAACAGCAATCGTGCTGCGCCCATATCCAGCCACTCACTTAGGCGAACGGTATAGCTGTGATCTTCAAGCGTATGATCATTAAAAGAAAAAGCAATAAGGCCGCCTGACGGTAACGCGTTGATGAGCATATCCAAAGTCTCAGGTGGTGCGGCACCCACGCCGATGACCCCGATTGCGGTGATGACCTTATACGCGCCAGACTGCAGCGGGCTGGGATCTGCGATGTCAAAGCTGATCAGGTTGCGATAAACCCCCTTTGCCAGAGCGCCCTCTAACATCTGCGGGGTGGGGTCTATTCCATCGACGACCTCAAACCCGACCGCGTTCAGCGCGACACCTGACAGGCCGGTACCGCAGCCATAGTCCAGAATTGGGGTTTTGGGCTCGGGCAGTTGCGACCAGAGTGCCCGGGCGATACGTCCCGGGGTCGCATAACCGTTTGACCCAACCTCATCGTCATAAGACGAGGCCCATTTTTGATAATGTGCTTCGGTCGCCTGAGGCGAATCCAGCCCATAGACATCCTTTAGGAATTTATCGCTCATACCGATATGTTAGGACGTCGGAGCCGGACCCGTCCAGTCACCAATGCGCCAACCACTTGGTCCATTCTTCCTTGGCCCGGTCAGTATAGGCCTTGTAGCGGTCTTTTCTGCCACGCCGACCGCCTTTTAACCCATCGACAGGACGGAATAGACCGAAATTCACGTTCATAGGCTGGAATGTCTTTGCCTCGGCACCGCCAGTGATGTGGTGGATCAAAGCGCCCATGGCACTGTCCTGCGGAACTTCGGGAACGGTACGGCCCAACATCTCGGCAGCAGCCAGACGTCCGGCCAAAAGACCCATCGCGGCGCTTTCCACATAACCTTCGACACCGGTAATCTGACCAGCGAACCTGATATTGGGCTTTGATTTCAGTCGCATCTGGGAATCCAGCAAAGTCGGAGAATTGATGAACGTATTGCGATGAATACCGCCCAGCCGCGCAAAACTGGCATTCTCCAACCCCGGAATCATGCGGAACACATCGGTTTGGGCTCCGTATTTCATCTTGGTCTGAAAGCCGACAATGTTGAACAATGTTCCTAGCGCGTTATCCCGGCGCAGTTGAACCACCGCATGGGGCTTTACCTCGGGCTGATGCGGGTTCGTCAGGCCGACCGGCTTCATCGGTCCGTGGCGCAACGTTTCACGACCCCGCTCGGACATAACCTCTATCGGAAGACAACCATCGAAATAGCCTGCGGTCTCTCCTTCATGGAACTCGGTCTTGTCCGCGGCCAGCAGAGCGTCGATGAAGGCGTCGTACTGTTCTCGGTCCATCGGACAATTCAGGTAAGCGGTGCGTTCTTCTTCGGTCTCACCCTTGTCATACCGAGATTGCATCCAAGCTTTGCTCATGTCGATGCTGTCTGCATAGACGATTGGTGCAATGGCATCAAAGAACGCCAACGACTCGGCGCCGGTTTCCGCGCGGATTGCTTCTCCCAATCCAGCAGACGTCAGTGGGCCGGTGGCGAAAATCCATTGGCCGTCATCGGGCAGGGCGGTCACTTCTTCTCCAGTGATTTCGACAAGGGGGTGAGCCTTTAACCTGGCCGTCACAGATTCAGCAAACGGATCGCGATCCACAGCCAATGCGCCCCCGGCCGGCAGTCGGTGCGCATCTGCCGTTTTCAAGATCAACCCTTCGGCCTCGCGCATTTCCCAATGCAGCAGTCCAACGGCGTTCTGTTCGTCATCATCCGACCGGAATGAGTTCGAGCAGACCATCTCGGCCAAGTTGCCGGTCTGATGCGCAAAAGTTCCGACTTTTGGGCGCATTTCGTGAATCACGACCTCGACGCCCATTTCCGCCGCCTGCCATGCGGCCTCGGACCCGGCCATGCCGCCGCCCACGATATGCAATTTCTGTGTCATAAGCTGCCACATAGGGCACAGAAGATCGCAACGCAACACAGCAGCGATGGCGCACGGGAAATCATGTTTTCGAGGGATTTTTGGGGTCGCCGATGCGGGAATGTCTGCGCTAGTGAGAGAAACCAGCTCGGAGGGACCTTCCGCCCACGGCGACCCAAAAGTGTTCAAGGCCTTAGCCTCGTCTCAGCATTGCCACAGTAACGCCCATTTGAAAAGTCCAAAAATGGCGACATTGCGGAAAAATATGCATGACAAATTCCTTATTGGCTCCAATTTGGATCTCTTTTTCCGATAAATGCAGATATTCCTTCTTCGGTATCCCGATGCATCATATTCTGAGCCATTACCTCGCCGGTATAGGAGTAGGCCTGATCCAATGGCATATCCAACTGGCGGTAGAAGGCCTGTTTTCCGACTTTCACGGCAGATCCCAGTTTTGAGGCAAGCTGCTCGGCCAGTGAAACAGCCTCATGCTCCAACAGCATTTCTGGCACCACGCGATTGACAAGACCCAGCTCAGCAGCTCGTGACGCCGGAATGAAATCTCCGGTCGTCAACATCTCGAAGGCGTGTTTGCGTGGAATGTTTCGGCTAAGAGCAACCATTGGAGTCGAACAGAACAGCCCGATATTCACACCGTTTACGCCAAACCGCGTCCCTTCGGCAGCTACAGCAAGATCGCAGGTTGCAACCAACTGGCATCCGGCCGCCGTAGCAATGCCGTGCACCTGGGCAATTACCGGCTGCGGAAGCGACTGAATCGAAAGCATCATTTTCGCACAGCGATTGAATAGGTCCTGGAAATAGGCTCTGCCGCCGTCTTCAGATTGGCGCCCAGCTGTCATCTGTTTCAGATCATGACCCGCACAAAAAGCTTTGCCTTTACCAGAAAGGATCACCGCCCGGATGGAACTGTCTTCGCGCAGAGTATCAAGTTCAGTCTGCAGTGCAGCCAGCATTTCGTCACTTAGGGCGTTGAGTCGGTCTGGCGCATTCATTGTAAGCCTAGCCACGGCGTCTGCGTCATTTCGTTCCAGAATTCCCATCTTGCCCTCCGATCTGATGTGAGGCCAACTCTAGGTCGGCAAATCCAGGAGGGGAAGTATGTCATTGGCAATGAATCGGGAGGAACTGGAGGATTATATGAGCCAAATCTTCCCCCAGGTCAGTCAGGATTATTCGGTCCAGGATCTGACCGAAGAGTCCATCGTCATGAGACTTGCCGTTGGCGATCGTCATTTGCGCCCCGGTGGGACCGTCTCGGGGCCGTCTATGTTTGGATTAGCTGATGTAAGCGTTTACGCACTGATCCTGGCGCGCAGGGGCCAGCAGTCTCTGGCCGTGACAACCGGTTGTTCAATGGACTTCATGCGTAAACCGGATGGAAATGCAGATTTGATTGCGCGCTGCACCTTGCTGAAGCTAGGAAAAACCCTTGCCGTAGGTGACGTTCTAATATTTTCGGAAGGGTCAGACAAACCCGTCGCACGCGCAACGATGACCTATTCTTTGCCACCAGAGGGGTCAGCTGCGGCAGCTTTTGGGTGAAAAAATGGCCGGGATAAACCCGGCCAAGGAAGAGGTCCCATATAGGGACTGGGGATTACCTAGCCCTGCCAAAAAGGGCGTTCGATCTCTCGTCTGGCCTGATAATTAGTCAGGCCCACATCCTTCAGCAGCCTGTCATCGAGATTGGACAAGTTAATTCGGCTGCGGCGTTGCCGCTCCCATTTTGTGACCGTCGCCGCAAACCGCACGGCCAGTGCGGCAATCAGCGGCAGCCGGGGGCTGTCGTTAAGCGCTATCAGGGCGGGGTTGTGCATTGCGCGTGTCATCTTGGGGTTCCTTTCAAATTGTATTGACACAAACGTAATATGTTCGGTATGAACACTTGATACATTCAGAATTGTGCTGCAATCAAAGGAAGAATTGTAATGGATACAATTTGGCCAGAGTCACTGCCTAAATCCAAAGGGCCAAAATATACACTGGTCGCCGATACAATTCGAAAAGCTATAGATAACAATCTTTTGGAAGTTGGTACAAAGCTGCCGCCGGTGCGGGAACTTGCCTATAGGTTACAAATCACACCGGGCACCGTTGCGCGCGCCTATACGATACTCACAGACGAAGGTCTGCTCAGCGCCGAAGTAGGACGTGGTACATTTGTGGCCCCGCCCAAGGCGCCTCTGCTCGATGATGTCTGGGCTCGGCAACTTCATCTCAGAGATGACAAATATGAAGCCAATGTCAGCCTGTTCAGCCCAAGGCTCGCCGATATGGGGCAGGTGGCCCTGATCCGCGAATGTATGCAGAAAGTGGCACAATCCGATCCACGCCTGTTTATGAACTATCCAACCCGCGATGCGTATAAACCTATGCGACAGGCTGTTGTAGATTGGCTTTCCGATTTGCCATTGGGACCAATTTCGCAGGACGATATCGTTCTGACCCACGGCGGACAAAACGGCCTTTGCCTTGTATTTCAGACAATATTACGCGGACCAAAGCCGATCGTTCTGGTTGAGGATCTGTCATATGCGGGGTTCCGACGGGCCGGTGAGTTGATGCGTGCAGAGGTCGTTGGCGTAAAGATGGACAAATGGGGCGTGGATCCAAACGCTATGGAGCATGCCCTTCGCCAGTCGGCGGCGCAGGCCATATGTGTCTCACCCGAGGTTCAAAATCCGACCGGCTCACATACACCACTGGAACGCCGCAAAGAAGTTGTGGAAATCGCGCGGCGGTTCGGCGTCCAGATAATCGAGGACGACTGCTACCGCATGGGTGATGCAAGAGCGCCCAGCTATCGCGCCCTGGCGCCGGAAAGGGGATGGCATGTGTCGTCGATCTCGAAGATCTTGACGCCCGCACTGCGTGTCGGGTTTGCCATAGCGCCGCGCGAGCGCAGCGTTGATCTGCGCCGTTCAGCGGAATATGGCTATTTTGGCCTTGCTCAGCCGCTTGCCGAACTGGCGCGGCTGATGTTGTCTGATCCGCGGACGCGCCAAATCGCAAAAGATGTCCGGACCCGGATGGGGGAATATGTGCGCGTGGCCGTAAACGCCCTGGGTGGGTTCGACCTGAACTGGGCCTCAGATGTACCTTTTGTCTGGCTGAACTTGCCTTCTGGTTGGCGAGCAGCTGCGTTCAGCCGCGCAGCGGAGCGAGAGGGAATTCAACTGCGGTCTGCCGATGAGTTTGCTTTGCGTGACGGGCGCGCGCCCAATGCGGTGCGCATTGCCATGAACGGGCATGTATCGTTGGATCAATTCGAGGACGCAATGCAGCGTCTCAGGCGTCTGCTGGATAATCCACCCGAACAAATTTCGGTGTAAGGGGACGCTTAATGGATATTCGGGAAATGCGGGGCAGGGGATTTGTCGTCACACCTATGCTCGAAAGTGACTTCGAAGACCTGCACCTTGCAGCCAGCGATCCGTTGATTTGGGCCGGGCATCCCGCCAAATCCCGCCATCAGAAAGAAGTTTTCGCCCCTTATTTCGATTTTCTGTTGAGCGCAGGTGGGTCAGTGACAGTACGCGAAGAGGCGACAGGCCGGGTCATCGGGTGCTCTCGCTATTATGAGCCTCCCGAAGTTCCCAGAGGCATCGGCATCGGATACAGCTTTATCACCCGTGATCACTGGGGCGGAGCCAGCAATCGGGCGATCAAATCGCTGATGGTAAATCAGGTGTTCGGCGAACTGGATGAGGTCTGGTTTCATATCGACCCAACCAACTTGCGTTCACAAAAAGGGACCGCGAAACTTGGGGCGCGGTACGTTGATACCCAGCAACTTGTTCTTGGTACCGGGGCTGGGCAGTGGATGCGTTGGGTATTGACGGAAAAAGATTGGCAAAAACATGGGGTAAAATAATACCTATTTTTTAATACATTGTTTTTGCTAAGTTAAAACTGATTTGCGTGTATTGACCCGCCTTTCGCGTGGGTTTAAACCCCATCCATCGAATTCGGACCGCTCCGTATGGGGGCGGTCTTTCACATCAAACAGGACTATCCTGCCATGAAAACCTTTTCTGCAACACCTGCAGACATCGACAAGAAATGGATCCTGATCGACGCCGAGGGCGTTGTTCTGGGCCGTCTTGCCTCGATCGTCGCCATGCGTCTGCGTGGCAAGCACAAAGCGTCGTTCACCCCGAACATGGACATGGGCGACAATGTCATCGTGATCAACGCTGACAAAATCCAGATGACCGGCAAGAAGCGCGAAGAGAACTTCTACTGGCACACTGGCCACCCGGGCGGCATCAAGTCGCGCACCAAGCAGCAGATCCTCGAGGGCAAATACCCCGAGCGCGTCGTGACCCAGGCGGTCAAGCGCATGCTGCCGGGCAACCGCCTATCGCGTCAGGTTATGACCAACCTGCGTGTTTATGCCGGTGCCGAGCATCCCCATGAGGCGCAAGCGCCCGAAGTTCTGGATGTTGCATCCATGAACAAGAAAAACACCCGGAGCTAATGACCATGGCTGATCAGATCAATACTCTCGAAGAGCTGAGCGCCGTAGCAGGCGTTGAAGTTGTGGCCGAAGAAGTCATCGTGCGTGAACCCGTACGCGACGAACTGGGTCGTGCCTATGCCACCGGCAAGCGTAAAGACGCTGTTGCCCGTGTTTGGATCAAGCCGGGTTCCGGTAAGGTCACCGTGAACGGCAAAGACCAGGACGTATATTTTGCACGCCCCGTTCTGCAGCTGATCCTGCGCCAGCCTTTCCAGGTTGCCGGAGTAGAAGGCGAGTTCGACGTTGTTGCAACCGTCAAAGGCGGTGGCCTGACCGGTCAAGCCGGTGCGGTCAAGCACGGCGTGTCGAAAGCGCTGCAACTGTACGATCCGTCGCTGCGTGGCGCACTGAAAGCCGCTGGCTTCCTGACCCGCGACAGCCGCGTTGTGGAACGTAAGAAATACGGTAAGCGCAAAGCGCGTCGTTCGTTCCAGTTCTCCAAGCGTTAATCGCTGGCACGAACCTTCAAGACTGTTTCAAACGGCCGCACAATGTTGCGGCCGTTTTTCTTTTGTTGATTGGGATTTAGTTTACCGAATCTGTTGTCGAACTCAGCCAGCTGCTTTGGTTTCGATCAGCGGGGCCAGAATCTGGAACATGAAGTCAGACAGAACCCTGTTGCCGTCCGCATTCAGATGGCCATCGTATCTGAAATACAGGTCTTCACCCTTGGTGCTGTATTCCTCAGCGAGGTAGGGCAGCGCTTCGTGCCACTGAAACCCTTGCTCGGCCACCATCCCCTCCATCAGGCGGTCGGGCAGGCCGGGGTCAACCTCGGGATCAGAAGATGTTTTCGCGGCCTGAAGAACCTGAAACAACTGTGGGACAGACACGACCACAAGCTCGGATCCCTGCGACTGCGTGAAGGCTGCCATGCGGGAAAACACCTGCTTTGTCGTCTCGACTTTGGCTTGAAACAGATCGCTCATCGGGGTGGTGAAAAAGGCCTTTCGCGGCGTCATCAGGTACAGTTGGGTATAGGTCTGATCGTTCGCCATCAGCATTCGCTTTAACAGCGTAACCGAGTGTAGCGAGGATTTCTTGATATTCCCCGAGCCTACAACCGAACTGACATCGCTAAAGGCGACATCAACGCCATCAACGGTCCGAATGGGCTCATTTGCGAACATATCATTGGGAAGAAAGGTAACTAGAACGATATCAGGGTCATATTTTTCGCTTAACCGCTCGAGATACAGCGCCTGTTGAGATGTGTTATATCCCGGAACACCTGCGTTGATCAGCTGAACGGGCATGCCTTGATCCAGGAACTTCTGGGCCAAGAGTTCTGGCCAGATATCGCCCAGCTCATTTGAGGCGCCGAAGGTAAAGGAATCTCCCAGTAACAGGATCTTGATGGTTTTTCCATCGTCTGATGCACTGGCTGGAAAGCGGGTTTCACGAAACCCGTTTTCGTCGACTTTATACTCAACCGTGAACTCTGGTGCATTGATGGCGACGACGGTGTTTGGCCTGTTCGTATGCCCGACGACCGGGTCCTTCAATCCAAGTGGACCACCCTCTGGATATGTTGTCAGAACGCCTTGTGGTGACAGCCAACGGATGCCCAGCTCCACACCAGCAAGAAGCGTTGCAGAGATCATCACGATGATCAGAAAGTTCAGAATTTTTGACCGCATTTTTTATCTAACTACCTAGAATACCATTTACCGAATTGGTCCCGTTATCGTTGTAATGACGAGGACGCACAAAAAACATTTCTGAATGTTGAGATTAACAGCCCGCACACGTCAAGCGTGAGACGAAAAGAAAGTCACTCCAACACGGATTTGTCAGTCCGCTTCACGTCCTAAAGCCTGTTGAGCCAAAGCAAGGAATTTCTGCCGAGTCTGGTCGATCTTTCGTTTGTTCAGGCTTGGGAACCACCTGCGAACTGGGATCGCCTGCTTATTTCCGAAACTGTCTATCCAGACCCATCGTCCTGAGCCGTCGGCCAACGTCTGATAGACGATGTTGCCGGGGTTCTGGTTACTGACCAAAACGTTCTCTTTGACCAAAATGTCAAAATGCGCGTTCAACGAATCCAAGTGATGCGGTTTAAGGCGACGGCTTTGGACCAAACCAATAAGGCTGGGCGATAGCTGTCCGTCAGGCTCGGAAATCCGCTCGTACATGAGCGCCAGACCCAGGTCCGTCTGAACCACACCTCGCACCTCACATACGGGGATAGGAGCAGCGGATTTCTGGTGACGCACCATAAGATCAAACGACTCGTGAAACTCGCGCAGAAATCCTTTGAACGCCGTCGAGCGTCGAAACATCCGATCAAACCAGGTATCCGTCACAAGATGAGCTTCGTCATCTATCGTCTGAGGTTGCGGGATCTTCAGCAGAGTGTCCGGCAGATCAGGGTGTTGATAGACAAATTGCCGATTACCCTGCGCGATGATCTTACGATCTTTCAACGACAACAGATTTTCGATTCGAGTTTTTTCCATTTCGCCTAACTATAGCGGTTTTGCATTGGAACCAATTATCCCCAGGTGGAAAGCCCAAAACAAAAATGAAAAAGCCGTCCGTATTGGAACGGACGGCTCATGGTTTCTAACGCCTGAATGCAGATTAAACTCTGTTTTTCAGTCGTTACTCTTCGTGGACCAGCTTCCAAGCACCGTTTTCAACAACGCTCACAAACACCGTGTCGGCACCTTGGTGGTCGTCCGGCGAAAACGAGATGTGATTTCCAACCAGTTCGTCGTTGTAGTCGAGTGTCTCCATCGCAGCGATAAAACTGTCATGAGTCAGATCGGGGCCGGCGATTTCCAGCGCCTTAACCATCATTTCAGCCGCAGAATAGCCCAACATTGCAAATCCAACGGGATCTTCGCCTGTTGCAGCCTTATACTCTTCGATGAAGGCTGCAGGGGCCGGTTGGTCCGCGCGGGCCCACAAGTCCAGCCATGAGGCGGCGGCATAAAAACCATCCGTCACGCCACCCGGCACCTGCGCAACGACGGTCAGGAAGCTGGCTGATGTTCCCAAGAATTTCATATCCGTTAGACCCATCTTTTTGGCGGTGCCAACCACAGTGATCGCCTGCCGAACCCCAAGGGCCATGGTGACGATGTCGCAGCCTTCATCTCTGAGCTTGCTCAGAGAGCCCACGAAATCCGTCTCATCGGGCTTGTGGGTGGTTTCTGTGCCAAAACCGATCCCAGCCTCTTCGGCACCCGCCTTGCTGCCTTCCAGAATCTCCTCGCCGAAATCGGTGGGCAGATACATGGTGCAGACTGTTTGCGATCCGAATTCGCTGGCCAGATAGTTCACGCCGACACGCGCCTGATCGAAATAGGTGGAAAAGGACGTGAATTTGTTGCGCACTGGTTCTTGCAGCATTTTCTGCGACGACGTCAAAGGCGCGACATTCGGAATGCCCTTGGGATCGAGCAGTTTGAACCCGGCCAGGTTCATCGGCGTACCCAGAGATTGCAACATCGCAAACACCTTGTCGCGGTTCAGCAACTTGTTGTAGCCCTGCATCGCGCGCGGCATCTGATAGCCATTATCCTCAACCACAAAACGGATGGTCCGACCGTGCACACCACCTGCGGCGTTCACGCGGTCGAACACCACATTGGCGCCTTTGGTGGCTGGGACACCAACGGCGGCGAAGATACCGCTCAGATCATTGACCGAGCCGATTACGATCTCATCATCCGTAACACCCTGTGTCTGAGCGCTGGAGAGTGTCGCTACAGCCGTCAAAACTGTGGCAGCGGACAGCCGTTTAATCAGATTCCTCATTATAATCCTCCCTTTGGATAACGTTTTGTCTAATTGTACATGTCTTCAATAAGATGTTCGTGCTTCTTTTCCACAAAGCTGCGCTTGAGCTTCATTGTGGCCGTCAGTTCGTCATCATCTGCCGTCAGCAGAACATCTATCAGGCGGAAATCCTTGATCTGTTCAACCCGTGCGAAATCCTTGTTTGCGGCACCCACTTCGTCTTTGATCTGGTCCCGAACCTCGGCGGAGGCACAAAGAGAGGCAAAATTCGAGAAGGGGACCTTTCGATCCTGCGCAAATTTCTCCACGTTTTCCTGATCAATCATGATTAGTGCAGTCAGGAACTTGCGCTTATCGCCAATTACAACTGCGTCCGAGATAAAGGGACTGAACTTGAGACGGCTTTCAATCTCGGCCGGGGCGATATTTTTGCCGCCCGCCGTGATGATCAGGTCTTTGAGACGGCCCGTAATGGTCACGTAACCGTCTTCGTCGATCTGGCCCATATCACCGGTGCGCAACCAGCCATCGGCGGTGAACGTCTCGGCGGTTTTGGCGTTGTTGCGCCAGTAGCCCTGAAAGATGTTCAGCCCTTTAAGCTGAATTTCACCCTCTTCTGAAATACGGACGTCATTGACGGGCACGGCCTGCCCAATGGTGCCGATCCTGTTATTGCCGAGCGTATTCAGCGTCGCCAGACCCGAGGTTTCGGTCATACCGAACCCTTCGACCAGAGGCACGCCAATGGCCCAATACCATTTCAGCAAATCAGCCGAGATCGGGGCCGCGCCGCTGCCACCGCGTCGCATGTTGTCCAACCCCAGCATCCGGCGCAGATTGCGCAGAACCAGACGGTCCCAAAGCCAGTATTGCGCGGCAACACCTGGCGGAACCGGCTTGCCCGCCAGAATGTATTCGGCCCGTGCCAGCCCCGCCTTGACCGCCAGTCCAAAGGCCACGCGCCCGGTTGCGGTGGCGTCCTGGCTCAGGATCTGAACCTGCGAATAGATCTTCTCCCAGACCCGCGGAACCGCCGTGAACGTCGAGGGCGAGACCTCTTGCAGATTGGCGAACACCGTCTCGGGGCTTTCGGCAAAGTTGACGACGGATTTCGTCGCCAGCGGGAAATAGATGGAAACATCGCGTTCGAGGATATGGCAGAGCGGCAAAAAGCACAGCTGTTCATCTGTTTCCAATGCGGGCAAGGAATGAGCGCCGGCTTCGATTGCGGCCAGGATGTTCTCGTGGCTCAGCATTGCGCCTTTTGGCATGCCGGTCGTGCCCGATGTATAAACCAGAAGAGCGGTATCCTGCGGGGATGCAAGCGCGATTTCTGCGTCAAAGCGGTCGGGCTCTTCTATCTCGACATGCTGGCCTAGCTCATAAAGATCGCTGATCATCATGCAGCGGTCATGGTCCAGATCATGCAGACCTTCATCCTCGAGGATGATGACCTTCAAAAGGGTCTGCAAATCCACTTCGACCTCAAGGAACTTGTCCAGCTGTTCTTCGTTTTCGACCACCAGAAACCGGCTGTCACTGTCATTGATCAGGTATTTCACCTGGGCGGCCGCATCCGTCGTGTAGATGCCCGAGGCAATCCCACCGACGCCCTGAATGCCCATATCGAACCAGGCCCATTCTTTTCGGTCTTCGGAAAGGATCGAAACGACCTCACCGCGTTTCAATCCCAGCTTTTGCAGGGCGAGGCCGATCCATTTCGCGTGCTGCCAGTAATCCGTCCATGAATAGGATTTCCAGATACCTAAATCTTTCTCGCGATGCGCGGTACGCGCGCCCAAATTGGCACAACGCTTTTGAAAAAGTTGCCCGATGGTTGTGCATTCATCTACATAAACCGGTCGCTGACCGGGATTTGCGTTGTACTGAACACCGTTGATCATGATCTGAGAGGGCAGGGTGCTTATATTCATGCGCTCACCTCCACGTCTTCTTGCGTTTCCAGCGGCGGTTTTCACGCGCACCTTCTTCCTGCACACCCAGATAGAAATTCTGGATGTCTTCTGACTGCATCAGCTCATCCGCGGGGCCATCCATGACGATGCGCCCGACCTCCATGACATAGCCGTGATGCGCCAGTTCCAGCGCAGCATTGGCGTTCTGTTCAACCAGCATCATCGTCATGTTCTGTTCATCATTCAGGCGCTTCAGGATTCCGAAAATCTCTTGCACAAGCAAAGGAGACAGGCCCAGCGAGGGCTCGTCCAGTAACATGATCCTTGGATTTGCCATCAACCCCCTCCCGATTGCCAACATCTGTTGTTGGCCTCCGGATAAGGTCCCCGCCTCTTGATTGCGGCGTTCTTTCAGGATCGGGAAGTAGGAAAAAACCAGTTCGCGGTCATGGTCAATCTGGCCTCGGTCCGAGGATGTATAGGCGCCGAGGCTCAGGTTTTCGTCCACGGTCAGCAGAGGAAATACTTCGCGCCCTTCGGGTACGTGGACGACGCCTTTCTGCACAACTTTATGTGGCTCAGCCCCTTGAATTTCGACCCCGTCAAAGCTGATCTTGCCCTTTTCCGGGTCCATTACGCCGGACACGGTTTTCATCAATGTGGTCTTGCCGGCCCCATTGGCCCCAAGGATCGACACGATCTTACCAGGATGCACATCCAGCGACACGCCCCGGATTGCCATGATTGGCCCGTAAAAACTTTCGACATTGCGAATGGTCAGGATCGGATCGCTCATGACACTTTCCCCAGATAGGCCTCAACCACTGCCGGGTGTGACTGCACCTGCGCAGGGGTTCCCAGTGCGAGCATTGCCCCATCCGCCATTGCAAGGACCCGATCCGAGACGCCCGAGACCAAAGCCATGTCATGTTCGACCATCAGCACCGTAATCCCCATCTGCCGCCGGATATCATCTATCCACCAGCGCATATCGGTCGTTTCCTCGACCGACAGCCCCGAGGCCGGTTCATCCAGCAGTAACAACTTGGGATCGGTGGCCAGGGCGCGGGCAACTTCAACCACTTTGCGCACACCGTAAGGTAGGCCTGATATCATCTTGTCGCGATAGGCCTGCAGATCAAGAAAATCGATGATTTCTTCAACCTTTTCACGGTTTTCGATCTCTTGCCGCCGGGCCGACGGCAGGAACAGCACCTCGGATAAAAGTTTTGTCTTGCGGTGCCGATGACGCCCGACCAGCAGGTTCTGCAGAACAGTGGCGTGTTCGAACAGTTCGATATTCTGAAACGTCCGCGCAACACCAAATGCTGCAACGCCGGACGGTTTCACCTGCAGCAAGTCATGCCCGTCATACCGGATTGAACCCTCTATTGGTTCATAAAAGCGCGAGATCAGATTGAAAACGGTCGATTTACCCGCGCCATTGGGGCCGACTATGGCAAAAACCTCGCCGTCTTCGACTGAAAAGGACAGGTCGTTCACAGCCGTGACGCCACCAAATTTCAAGGTGACATTCTTAAATTCAAGCAGGCTCATCTCAGACGCTCCGTCTTGAGATAGGATTTCTGACGTTTGAACATGTCCTTGCGATAGAAGGGAAACAGTTCGAACCATGTCCGGATCTTCAGCCAACGTCCATACATCCCCATGGGTTCAAACAGGATAAAGGCGATCAAGATCATGCCGAAGATACCAAATTCCAATCCCGGAATTGCGACGGTGCTGCCCCCGAAAACTGCGCCGACATACTCTTTTGCGATCGACAAAAATTGCGGCAGAAACCCAATGACAACAGCACCCAGGAATGCCCCGT
The DNA here is from genome assembly GCF_059610505.1 of Ruegeria sp. CDSC079. Taxonomy (NCBI): domain Bacteria; kingdom Pseudomonadati; phylum Pseudomonadota; class Alphaproteobacteria; order Rhodobacterales; family Roseobacteraceae; genus Ruegeria; species Ruegeria sp. CDSC079. Next base: position 147,457 of record NZ_JBXWNT010000006.1, on the reverse strand, counting down.
GGATTGAGCCCAGACCACCGATCACGATCATCATCAGCAACTGAATTGAGATTAGGACGCTGAATGTCTCGTTATTGAACGCGCCCGAGAACATCCCCATCAGAGCACCCGCCCAGCCGGTCACAGCGCAGGACAGGGCAAATGAGATCATCTTGGTTTGCGCAATATCAACACCCATCGCCTGGGCCGAGACCTCAGAATCTCGCACGGCGATGAAACTGCGCCCAAGCGGTGCGCGCAGCAGGTTGATATAGCCCAGAGTGACCAGAACCGCGACTGCAAGCACCAGCCAGAAGAATTGGACCGGCGTAGCCCAGCGATCGACCATGAATCCAAATATCTCGACCCCGCCGATATATTTACCGGCGACCCCGCCGGTGATCGGCTCGGCCAGGACAATCACGTCATCCATCAGGATCGATAGGGCCATGGTAAAGATTGCCAAGTAGATACCGTGAAGGCGCAGGGCCGGGATAGCAACGGTCACCCCTGCTATCCCGGTCAGGATACCGGCGATCGGGAAGGCCAGCAGGAATGGCAAGCCTGCCTCTATCAAGATGATATTCGCATAGCACCCAAAAGCCAGAAAAGCCGCATGCCCAAGGCTGACCTGTCCGGTATGGCCGGTCAGTATCATCAACCCAAGACCTGCAATCGCCCAGATCAAAACATTTGTCAGCTCACCCAGATAGAATGCGTCCAACCACCACGGAGCGGCGATCACGACGCCTAGAAGGATCAGGTATAAGCTCAGTTGATACCGGTCTTTCCAAGGCCGGATATCTTGCATGTAACTGGTCTTGAAAATGATCCGCATGGCTTAAACCTTTTTGACCCTAACTTGGCTGAACAGCCCATTGGGGCGAAAGATCAGGACAGCCAACAACAGTGCATAAGGTGCAATCTGACTGTACCCAGCAGCGATATAGCGACTGGCAAACGGTTCGATTACGCCAACGATCAAACCTCCAGCCAATGCTCCAGGTAAACTTCCGAATCCGCCAATGACCGCAGCGGCGAAGGCCTTAATGCCCAGAAGTCCGGTTGCCGGGTCCACGGATCCTTTGGCGGCAAACAAAATGCCTGCGATACCCGCAACCATGCCGGCCAACGCCCAGATGAAACCCTGCACTCGTTTTACCGGGATTCCCATATAATAGGCCGCCAGCTGATTTTGTGAGGCACCCTGCATTGCAAGCCCAAGCTTGGTGCGACTGAAGAACTGGTACAGCCCCCAGGTCAGCAGAACGGTCACGACGATAACCGCCACGTCCTCCATCCCCAGTACAAGGCCGCCGAAATGCACTTCTTTTCCGGCCAGTGGATTCTGTAGCGTCTGCGGTTCGTGCCCCCAGATCAGACCGGCCACAAAGCGGATTACAAAGCCCAGGGCGATGGTCAGAATGACCACGGCCGTCTGGCTTTCCCCGAAAAGTCGCCGAATGATCAACCGGTCCAGCAAGTACCCCAGCGCGCCCATGATCCCCAACGAGATCGGCAAGGCCAGCCAAAAAGGCAGCCCCATATATTCGGCATTTGTAAGCCCGATGGTAACAAAGGCGCCCAGCATCATGAGGTCACCCTGTGCGAAGTTCACTGCCTCGGTCGCCTTGTAAATCAGAACAAATCCGAGCGCGATCAGCCCATAGACACAGCCATTCGCCAGCCCGCTAATCAGCAGCTGCGCATTATCCAAACTCACCTCCCTATACCGGTTGCTCCGGGTTCATTTAGATCCCGGGCCTCCTCCTTAGCCCGGGGTTTGTACTACTATGGCGTGATAATTACCTTTCCGTCACTCTTTTGCAGTGCATCGACCAGCCCGGACATAACATTTTTTAATGTAAGCTTTTCTGAAACATCTGTTTTCCAACGCCCGTCCGCAAAGCGGGCCTGAACCTCGGCAACGACACGTACCACATCTTCGCGAGGCGTCGCTGTCATCCATTGTGTCAGCCAAAACCCTTCGATTTTCTTACCCATAAAGATGAGCTGTCCCGTCTGCGTTAGTTTGGGCAGTTCAGGGCTGAGCTTGCCATAACACACCCAGCGCGCACCTTTCGGCATCGCACAGAAAATCTGTTCGGAAATCTGGTCGGCGACGGCATCCAAAAAGACCCGAGGTTTAAGCTCTTTGCTAAGCGCTGCGAATTTCTGCAGCATGTCGGGGTCTAATGTTACCAGCACGTCATGAGCGCCCAGCTCTTTCAATGCAGCAACGGTCTCAGCGCGTCTCACAATCGCAATCGGCTTGAGCCCAAGATCGCGACCGAGGCTGCACATAAGCTTGCCCAACTGACTGGTTGCGGCAGATACGATAAAAGCATCTCCGGCCTGACGCGCCAGATCGACCATCGCCATGGCCGTCATCGGGTTCACAATCTGTGCTGACCCATCGTCATCCGAGATATCCGGGCGCAGTGGAATACACATTTGTGCATCGGTCAGAGCGTACTCGGCCCAGGCACCGGAAAGAGTGGCCATGAATGCCACGCGCTGTCCCTGCAAACCCTCGGCTCCGGCACCGGTGGCGACGACGTCTCCACATCCCTCAAACCCAGCCGGAGATCCCTTTTCCCTAGGCTGCCCGTATTCACCCTTGATAAAATGCAGGTCGGACGGATTAACCGATGATGCCCTCAGGCGGATCAGAACCTGTCCTGCGCCCGGCTCGGGCACAGGCATTTCCGTTTCGGCCAGCCAATCAGACGCATTTTGGATGTTGGGACCAGTGGCTTTGCCCGAATACCCATGATGAGTTTGAACGATCGCAAACATGGAAGAGGGAAGGGGGGTCATGAGCGTACCTTTTCTGAACGATAGGAAACTGTTGGGTCCTGCTTGACTGCATCAAACCAACAATTTCGAAAATGATGGCCATGATCGACATCAACCGTGGCATATGTGTTCAGATCAGCCAAGCAAATGGCCAAAGGCGCGTCAATCGAACTATTCTTTGACGTAGGGAAAGACCGCTTTTTCGGCGGTCTTTCTAATTCTTACTGACCAGTCAACAGGGCCTGAAGTTCCTGAATTTTCAGCGCGATTGTTGCAGGTGAGGCTTTGATATCATCGAGAATACCAACCGCTTTTACCTTCAGTTCTTCTGCCAGTGTGCTTTCCTGAACTGAGGCAACCATGGCGTCATAGTCAAAGTTATCAACACTCATTGCGCCGCTCTCAACCCAGGAATTCAGCAGCTCTTGCCCCTGGTTGGTGAGGGCAGCGACCTCTTCTCCAGCCTGATCGGCCAGCTCAGTCGCTGTTTCACCGGCTTGAGTGGCTAGGTCAGACGCGGCTTCGCTGGACTGTTCGACGATTTCAGCCGCCTGTTCCGTAACGGAAGACGCAGCTTCGCCGGCCTGTTCAGTAACCGATTCTACGGCTTCGGACACGGCGTTTCCGGTTTCTTCAGCGGCGGCTTGCGGCTGTTCGACCGGAGCGGCAGGTTGATTCAGATAGTAATAGATTGCGGCGCCAACGCCGGCGACGACGACCCCTAGCAAGATTATACGCGACATGGGATTCTCCTTTGAAATATGTGTCGCCGAGATGGGGGGAAACTAGCGGACTGGAAAGGGGAATTCGTGGAACATCCTCTCAGAACAAGGGATTGAGCCAGTGTACGCCGATCTGGGCCGATCCCGTGGCAATAACACGCCAACGTTGAACAACCAGTGGCCGAGATGCCATTCTTGTCAACCAACCCACAGGGTCGCACAAATGCCTGTTCGACAGGGAAGCACAGAGGCTAAGAATTCTCGTAGGAAGGCGCGCAAAGCGAATAAGGCGACAAAGGCCTGCATTTCAGGTGCTTGAGCTAAATTCCGGAAAGCTGGTTGCCAATCATGCGCTGAATGGCTGATGGCGGAGAGACAGGGATTCGAACCCTGGGTGGGCTTGCACCCACAACGGTTTTCGAGACCGCCCCGTTCGACCACTCCGGCACCTCTCCGCGGGGGTCTGTGAGGGGGGGATTTAGTGATGAACACCCGGGGGTGCAAGCAGAAAGTTTCATAATTTATCAATCCCAGGATTTTCCGTTGCCAGATGCCGCAAAACCCCTAGGCTTCTGTACATGAGACATTTTACGCACCACATCACCACCGCCCTTTCGCTGTTTCTTTTCACAGTATTCATGCTGCCAATCCCGGCATCCGCTGCCGGGCGCGATAGGATCGAGGCATTCTTGACCACAACCGGTTTCGACGTTGCCCTTGAAAGTATTGCTCTGGCTTCGGCCTCGGCACCTCAGATGCTGGGTTTTGACCCCGATGGGTTCGGGTCGGACTGGGCGCGGCTGACCGAAGAGGTGTTCGATACGAAAGACATGCATGAAACTGCAGTTTCGATTTTAGAGCAGACGCTTAGCGATCAGGCGCTGAATCACGCGGTAGAATTCTATGCATCAGATCTGGGTCAAAGACTGGTCTCTGCTGAAAACGCTTCCCATCTGATCGAGGATGACGAAGCGAAACAACAGCAGGGGCAAGAGATAGTCGCTCACCTTGTCCGGGAAGGCTCTCAACGTGTTGAGAGTCTAAAAAGGATGAACACTGCCATCGACTCAAGCGGTACTTCTTTGCGCGCCCTTCAGGAAATACAAATCCGGTTCCTCCTCGCCGCCAGCGCTTCAGGTGTGATCGAACTGCAGTTGGATGCAGATGAATTGCGCGCAATGATGAAACAGAACGAAACCGGGATGCGACAGGCCTTACAGCTCTCCGCACTTGCCGGTGCTGCTTATACCTATCAGGATTTCTCGGATGCGGATGTCATCACCTATGTCGAGGCGTTGGAACAGCCTCTAATGCAGGAAGTCTACGAACTTTTGAACGCCATTCAGTATGAGATAATGGCTATGAAATTCGAAGTCCTGGCAACCAAAATGGCCGAGCTTCACCCCGCACAGGACATCTGATGCGCATTCTGATCGTTTTTGCCCTGATCTTCTGGGCCACATCATCCGGCGCCGTGGAAAAAGCGGATCGGCTGGCGCAAGCAATGCGTCTGGAGAACCTGATCGAAATCCTCCTGTCCGAAGGCGGAAAGATGAGCCAAGAGATGGACGCCACCTTGTTGGATGGCAACGGTGGCGCTCTGTTCGAAACTCGGGTCGAGGCGATTTATGATCCCGATTGGATGTATGATCAGTTGGTCCAGGGATTCCGGCAAAGCCTGGATGAAGTGCATTTGGAACGCGCCATCGCCTTTTTTGAAAGCGATCTTGGCCAAACCATCGTTTCCCTTGAGAATTCCGCACGGCTTGCATTTGTTGATCCGGCAATCGAAGACTTAGCAAAACAGGCCTATTTCGAAAACACCAAAGACAGCATGCAGTTCAAACTGGTCGAAGAGTACATACTGGCCAACGACCTGATCAAACAGAACGTGCGGAGCGCTTTGAGCGCGGATTACAACTTTTTCAGGGGGATAAATGACGGCCAAGTTCTCGATGACAGCGACCTTCTGGACAACCTTCTGCTGCAAAAGGACGGGATCGAGCAAGAGACAGAAACCTGGCTGTATTCCTTTCTGTTGATGGCCTATAACCCTTTGAGCAACGCCCAAATGCGCAAGAACATCGCGTTTTCTCGAACGGATACAGGGCAAGCGCTGAACAGCTCACTGTTCGAAAGCTTCGACAGTATGTATGATCAGATCTATTACGATCTGGGAAAGGCGGTTGCGGCTGTCTTACAGGGCTCTGATCTTTAGTCGCCATTTCATGTTGACTTTCCCCTGCAATCTTTGGATAAGCGCCCATCCCGGCCGGATTCTCCGCGCCGGGTATCGTTATTGTTGACCCAAGGGGCTGATCCATGGGTCATTCACACAGCCCGAAAAGGGCGCGCTGTTCGAGGTGGCTGAGGCCGAAAACACCCGCAAGGGGACCACAGAACGCGGGTTAGACAAAGGAAAGACGCATGTTTGCGGTCCTCAAGACTGGCGGCAAGCAGTACAAGGTTCAGGCGGGTGATACCCTCCGCGTTGAAAAATTGGCTGCCGACGCAGGTGAAAAAGTTCAATTCAACGATGTTCTGATGCTGGGCGGTGACGCTCCGGTAGTTGGTGCACCGTTTGTCGATGGTGCAGCCGTTCAGGCCGACGTGATCGAACAGATCAAGGGTGACAAGGTCATCAACTTCGTCAAGCGCCGTCGTAAGCACAGCTCGAAGCGTACCGTTGGCCACCGTCAGAAGCTGACCCTGGTCAAGATCACCGACATCCTGTCGTCGGGCGCTGACAAGTCGGGCATCAAAGCTGCAACCGGTTCTGCACCGGCAGGCGAAGCTGCACCCGCAGCGAAAAAGCCCGCCAAGAAAGCAGAAGCCAAAGCAGAGGCACCCGCCGCTGTTGCTGCTGCAGACGATCTGACCGCGCTGAACGGTGTCGGCCCAGCCGCTGCCAAAAAGCTGAACGAGGCCGGTATCGAGAGCTTTGCCGCTCTGGCCGCCTTGTCGGACGAGCAGATTGCTGCTATCGAAACGGTCAAAGTGAAACCCGAATGGGTTGAGCAGGCCAAAGAGCTTGCTAAAGGCTAAGGAGAGAGAGAATGGCACATAAAAAAGCTGGCGGTTCCTCCCGTAACGGTCGCGACTCAGCTGGTCGCCGCCTTGGCGTGAAACTGTATGGTGGCCAGGCCGCCATTTCAGGCAACATCATCGTGCGTCAGCGCGGCACCAAGTTCTGGCCGGGCGAAGGCGTAGGCATTGGCAAAGATCACACCATCTTTGCAACTGTTGATGGCGCTGTGAAGTTCCATAAAGGCCTCAAAAACCGCACCTTTATTTCGGTCCTGCCAGTGGCGGAGGCCGCAGAGTAAGCCGAAACCCATAAGGTTTGAAAATTCTTGGGGGACCGGCAGAAAATGCCGGTCCCTTTTCTCGTTTTAACGCAGGTTCGATCAAACAGTCCGATGACAGTCGCAACCACCAGTTTCCTGATCTTTGCCGCCAGTCAGGTCGGCACGCCGGGACCGGCCAATATGGTCCTGCTGGGAACCGGTGCGCGTTACGGGTTTCGGGCAGCGCTGCCTTTTGTGGGCGGCGTCATTCTGGGCAAGCAGCTAATCATCTGGCCGGTGGGCTTTGGGTTGCTGCAATTGGCGGATCAGGCGCCGGCGGTGTTTGCTGTTCTGAAATACGCCTCGGCGGCCTATATCATGTGGCTGGCCTGGAAGATCGCCAACACGCGGCTGTCCCGGCAAGAGGCTGATGGCGCAGCGCCAGGGTTTCTGGCTGGATTGATTGTTCATCCGCTCAATCCCAAGGCCTGGGCCATGATCGTTGCGGGGTTCACGGGGTTTGTCGCCGTCGGAACACCAACTTTTGAGGCAACGCTCGCAATCGCGGCTTGTTTGTTGATTTGTCAGGTGATTCTTCATCCAATCTGGACATTTGCCGGAGATAGAATTGCCCACGCGGTTGAAGGTCGGCCGATGGAAAAATATCTGATGTGGACGTTAGCAGGTCTCACTGTTGCGTCTGTACTTTTTGTGTTGTTCGGAGGAGGAACGCACCTATGAAACTTGAGACGATCATAAACCAGCCGGTCATAGAAACCGAGCGGTTCGATCTGCGCCCTCTGCGCCGGTCGGATCTGGGTCTCATCGAACATTATGCCGGAGATGAGCGGGTTGCGCGTATGACGACAAGGATTGCGCACCCTTTGCCGCCCGGCGCGGTTGAGGCCTTTGTGACCCGGTCCATGGCCGAAGACCGCAGCGAGGATGTCTGGGCGATGGACGCGACCAAGGATGGCGGTCCGGAGCTGATAGGCCTGATCTCGCTGGAACGCCTGGATCGCAACCAATCCGAGGTCGGCTATTGGGTTGCTCCTGTCTATTGGAACACCGGGATCGCATCTCTGGCGGTCGAAGCACTGGTTGTCGCCAATCCGCTTGAAAACACGTCGATGTTCGCAAGCGTATTTCAGGACAATCCAGCCTCAGCCAGGGTGCTGACGCATTGTGGTTTCGAATACCTGGGTGATGCCGAAATCTATTCAGTGGCGCGTGATGCGAACGTGCCCACTTGGACATACAGTAAAAAACTCTGACTTGTGGCCGGTGGGGCCTTTGCAGTAGGGGACAGTCATGAAATTTCTCGATCTTGCAAAGGTCTACATCCGGTCCGGGGCCGGCGGTGGCGGCTGCGTCAGTTTTCGGCGCGAAAAGTATATTGAATACGGCGGTCCCGATGGCGGGGACGGCGGTAAAGGTGGCTCTGTCTGGGTCGAAGTTGTGGATGGGTTGAATACCCTGATCGACTTTCGCTACCAGCAGCATTTCTTTGCCAAGAACGGTCAGCCTGGCCGGGGGCAGCAGCGCACCGGAAAAGATGGTGATGACATCATTCTGCGCGTCCCGGTCGGCACTGAGATCCTGGACGAAGACGAAGAAACAGTCATCTGCGATCTGACAGAGGTGGGCCAAAGGGTCCTGCTGGCCAAGGGCGGCAATGGCGGTTTTGGCAACCTGCACTTCAAATCGGCCACCAACCAGGCTCCTCGTCGGGCTAATCCGGGTCAGGCAGGTATCGACCGCACGATCTGGCTGCGCTTGAAACTGATTGCAGATGTCGGCCTGTTGGGGATGCCTAATGCCGGGAAATCGACCTTTCTTGCTGCGACATCGAACGCACGCCCCAAAATTGCCGATTACCCCTTTACCACCTTGCACCCCAATTTGGGCGTGGTGGGTGTCGACAATGTGGAATTCGTGGTGGCCGACATCCCCGGTCTGATCGAGGGCGCACATGAAGGACGCGGGATCGGAGACCGCTTTCTGGGCCATGTCGAACGCTGCGCGGTATTGCTGCATTTAGTTGATGGCACCTCGGAAAGTGTGGCCGAAGACTATCGCACGATCATTCACGAGCTTGAAGCCTATGGTGGTGAGTTGGCCGATAAGCCTCGCATCACCGTCTTGAACAAGGTCGACGCCCTGGATGACGAGGAACGCGAACTGGCCAAGACCGAGCTTGAAGAGGCCGTCGGAGGCTCCGTAATGGCAATGTCTGGTGTGGCGCATCTGGGTGTAACCGACGTCCTGCGGGCTTTGCGCGGTCGGATAGACGATGACCGCGTGCGCCAGAAACCCGCCGAGGAGGAACTGCCTTGGCAACCCTGACCGCAGCCAAACGCCTCGTGGTCAAGATCGGATCCGCCTTGCTGGTGGATCGGAACACAGGGTTGCTGCGATCTGATTGGTTACATTCGCTTGCTCAGGACGTCGCATGGCTAAAGGGGCAGGGGACCGACGTCATTCTGGTCTCATCGGGGTCAATCGCATTGGGGCGTGGCGTTTTGGGTCTGCCCCTGGCCACGCTTCCGTTGGAACAGTCTCAAGCCGCCGCCGCTGTCGGGCAAATCCGGCTGGCCCGCGCCTATGAAGAAGCGCTGACGCCTCACAACATTACCACTGCACAAGTGCTCGTCACGCTGGAGGATAGCGCGGATCGTCGCCGCTATCTGAATTCACGCGCCACCTTGGAAACGCTGCTGGGGCTTGGAGTCGTTCCGATTGTCAACGAAAACGATACAGTGGCAACGGATGAGATACGATATGGCGACAATGATCGTCTGGCCGCTCAGATCGCCGTCACAGTTGGTGCGGATCAGCTGATCCTGCTGTCAGATGTTGATGGGTTCTATTCGGCCAATCCAAATGAGGATGCCTCGGCCAGGCGGTATGACGTCATCGAAGACATCACGCCCGAGATTGAGGCGATGGCGGGTGATGCCGGTTCCGGCCTATCAAAGGGCGGGATGAAGACCAAACTGTTGGCGGGAAAAATGGCCACGGCTGCTGGTTGCGACATGGCGATCACCGAAGGTTCCCCTCTGAACCCGTTGAAAACGCTTGAAAACGGCGCAAACTGCACATGGTTCATCGCGACTGTTGATCCGCATGCCGCACGCAAACGCTGGATTTCAGCGATGAAACCCCGGGGTGAGATCGTTGTAGACGCGGGGGCTGCGCAGGCGCTGAGCAATGGCAAAAGCCTGTTGCCAGCAGGAATAGTCGAAGTGTCCGGAGATTTCGGGCGCGGTGATCCTGTTTCGATCATGGACCCACAGGCGCGACGGCTTGCGCAGGGGCTCAGCCGCTATACCGCGCAAGAAGCAGACGCTATCAAGGGGCGCAAATCGACCGAGATAGAAGCCACTCTAGGCTATCCTGGCCGCGCGGTGTTGATCCACCGCGATGATCTGGCTGTTTGACAAATTGACTGAAAGGCACCTGAGATGAAGGATTTCGACAGCATCCCCGACCTGATGACCGATCTTGGGAAACGCGCCAAGGCCGCCGCTGCCGAGCTGGCATTTGCAAGCGCCGAGCGTAAACATGCTGCCCTGATTGGGGCCGCCGAGGCTGTTTGGGCCAATCGTGAACAGATCATTGCGGCCAATAAGAAAGATATGGAATTCGGGCGCGACAAAGGGTTGAGCCCGGCGATGATGGATCGCCTGATGCTGGATGAGACCCGCATTCAGGGCATGGTCGACGGGCTGCGCGCCGTTGCAGAGCAGGCCGATCCTGTTGGTGAGGTTCTGACCGAATGGGACATGCCCTCGGGGTTGAACATCCAGCGTGTGCGGACACCTTTGGGGGTTATCGGCGTGATTTATGAGAGCCGCCCAAATGTTACGGCGGATGCGGGAGCGTTGTGCCTGAAATCCGGGAACGCGGTCATCCTGCGTGGCGGATCAGAGGGTTTCCATTCCTCGACAGCCATCCATGCCTGTTTGGTTCAGGGCTTGAAATCGGCGAACCTGCCCGAGGATGCCGTTCAGCTTATCCCAACCCGCGACCGGGCGGCGGTTCAGGAACTGCTGACCATGACCGATTATGTCGACGTAATCGTTCCCCGTGGGGGCAAAGGGCTGGTCGGGCTAGTCCAGCGCGAGGCCCGGGTCCCGGTATTTGCCCATCTGGAAGGCATTGTGCATATCTATATCGACAAGGCCGCTGACCCCCAAAAGACGCTGGAGGTGGTTTTGAACGCCAAAACCCGTCGTACCGGAATCTGCGGTGCTGCCGAATGTCTGCTGATCCATCAGGATATCGCTGAAACGCTGGGACGGGATGTCATATCGGCGCTGATGGCCGCAGGTGTCGAAGTGCACGCCGAAGGTACTTTGGCCGTTGATGGCACTATCGCGGCCACTTCTGATGATTGGGGCAAAGAGTTTCTGGATAGTATCATCGCGGCCAAGCCGGTGACTGATATCGACGCCGCCATTGCTCATATCCGCAGGTTTGGGTCGAACCATACCGATTGCATCATGACCGAGGATCCCGCTGCAGCTGCCCGGTTCTTTGAACGGCTTGATAGCGCGATCCTGATGCATAACGCCTCAACCCAATTCGCCGATGGCGGTGAGTTTGGCATGGGGGCCGAGATTGGCATCGCCACCGGAAAGATGCACGCGCGCGGCCCCGTAGGTGCGGCTCAACTGACCAGTTTTCAGTATCTGGTGCGCGGTTCAGGGACTGTTCGGTCTTAGAACCGGATTTCGACGCGAGTTGAGGCCGTATCGGTCGCGACCCGCCGTCCCATCGACGATGCGGATTCAGGCAGCAGCGCAAATTGAACCTGCGCCGGGGTGACCTTGTTGGTAAACCGTCCGCTGGGCAGGTTCTTCCATAGCTCGGCTTCCAGCTTCATTTTGTCCGCGGTCCCTGTCACAGACCAGTTCTTCCCATCGTTTACGATCGTTACATCCCCGCCAAATGGCATCGCGCTTTCGCAGCACATCAACGCCAGAAAGGCCAGTTTCACCTGATTACGCGGTACCGCTTCGGTCAGGTTCCAGTTGACGCGAACACGACCTGCGCGTTCGACATCATTCAACAGCTCTAAAACCTCGGCCCGCCCAAGGGGATGATCGCTGGCCGACCCAAAAGCGACCCTGAAAAAGCGGATGCGTGCGCCGGCGCTGCCGACACTTCCCGCGATCAGTTCCATCTCGGGGCCTTGCACCGCGCCAACCATTTCAAGCAGCTCCAAGCCGTTGGTGATCGCCCCGATCGGGCTGATCAGATCGTGGCAGATCCGCGAGCCGATCAGTTCGGCCAGGTTGACGTCCAAGTCGCTCATGCGTACCTCCTGCTGTACCTGCCGCCGGACCGGAGCCCCTTGATGACAGATCTGAATGCCATTCTCGCACCGGGCATGTATGTCCGCCACCCCGATTTCCCCGATTGGGGCATTGGACAGGTACAATCCAACATCGCAGGTAAGATCACCGTAAACTTCCGCGAGCAGGGAAAAGTGGTAATCGACGGGACACGCATCGCCCTGATGCCGGTCTTTGATCCGTGAAACTGGTTTAAGAAAGGTTAACGTTTGATCGAAGCGCTCTATGTTGCCATTCCCCTGAAACCTGCGGTATCAGCGCGGAAACAATACGGAACCTCTGATGCCGGACGCAGGCCCTTCTTTCACCGTCAAACTCGCCGAAAATGACACCGAATTGCGGGCTGCACAGCGGTTACGCTATGACGTGTTCATACGTGAACTGGGCGGCGGTGGGGAAATGGTCGACCACGATGCCGGGCTGGAGCGTGACAGGTTCGATCCCTATTTCGATCACATGTTGGCGGTTGACGATCAATCTGGCAAAGTTGTTGGCGTTTACAGGCTGTTACCAGGTGATCGTGCTTCTGAAATCGGACAGTTCTATTCCGAAGATGAATACGATCTTTCCATCTTGAAACAAGGCGGACGCAAGCTGTTGGAGTTGGGACGTTCATGTCTACATCCCGATTATCGCGGCGGCACAGCAATGTATCACCTGTGGAACGGGTTGGCCGCCTATGTTGCCGAGCGCGAGATCGAGGTCTTGTTCGGCGTCGCCAGTTTCCACGGCACCGATCCTCAAGCTCTGGCTCAGCCTTTGTCCATGTTACATCACAATCACCTTGCGCCTCCGGACCTTCGGGTTCGGGCTCAGCCCGAAGTGTTCCAGCCCATGGATATGCTGGATAGCGATAAACTGGATCGGCGCGCAGCGATGGTGCAGGTTCCAGCACTGATAAAAGCATACCTGCGTCTCGGCGGGTTTGTGGGCGAGGGTGCCTTTATCGACCATATGTTCAATACCACCGATGTTTGCCTTATCCTCGACACGGCGCGGATGAATGAGCGACAACGGCGCATCTATGGTGGAGCGTAACGTGATGAGTGACGCCTCATGGCACAGTGAAGACGCACCTGACCCAATCAATCTGGGGGTCTGCGGATGGCTATTGGTCTTCCTTCGGGGTTTACCACTTGCTGTATTTGTATTCAGCGGGCTGATTGTCCTGCTGATCCTTCGCATGATCGAGCGCCCGCTCTATGGGGTTCACCGTCCGGTCACGCCCTTCATCACGCAGTTCGTATGCCGTAATGCGTTCCGGATTCTCGGGATTAGCTACCGTACAACCGGCGAGCTTATGACCCAGCGTGGTGCGGTTGTTGCGAACCATTCCTCGTGGCTTGATATTTTTGCGCTGAATGCCCGTAAAAGAATCTATTTTGTCTCGAAGGCCGAGGTAGCCAAATGGCCCGGTATAGGCTGGCTGGCGCGAGCGACAGGTACTGTTTTCATCGAGCGCGACCGCAAGAAGGCACGCGAACAGACACTTCTGTTTCAGGAGCGCCTGACAGCCGGTCACAAGCTGCTGTTTTTTCCAGAGGGTACGTCGACCGACGGTCTACGGATTTTACCATTTAAAACAACACTTTTTGCGGCATTCTTCACCGAAGATCTACGCGATTTCATGTATGTTCAACCGGTGTCGGTCGTTTACCATGCACCTAAGGGTGAGCCTGACCGGTTTTATGGCTGGTGGGGTGACATGGATTTTGCACCGCATCTGTTAAAGACTTTGGGAGCACGTCGCCAAGGTGGCGTAGAGCTAATTTATCATTCGCCAGCCAAGGTCAGCGACTTTGAGAACCGAAAGGCCCTGGCCGCCTATTGCGAAGATACCGTGCGTCAGGCGCACAGCCTTGCGCGGCTTGAAAAATAGGGCGATTGGCCCTTGCACTGCCTGAAAACCTGCCGTATACGCGCGCCATTCAAACCCGCAGGCGGGGTTTGGGCTTTATAGGGGAGACATCCTTATCTGGCCCGCCGGTTGGAGCATCCGCTTCTTTCACCCCCGCCGAGGCGTAAACCGGAAAAAGGAAATAAAGCATGGCTCTTCCCGAGTTCTCCATGCGTCAGTTGTTGGAAGCTGGCGTTCACTTTGGTCACCAGACACAGCGTTGGAATCCCCGCATGGGCCCGTTTATCTACGGCTCGCGCAATGGCATCCACATCATGGACCTGACCCAGACCGTTCCGATGCTGGACCAGGCTCTGCAGGCTGTTCGTGACACTGTTGCCAAGGGCGGCCGCATTCTGTTCGTAGGCACCAAGCGTCAGGCCGCAGGCCCAATCGCCGAAGCAGCTGAAAAGTCAGCCCAGTACTACATGAACCACCGTTGGCTGGGCGGCACGCTGACCAACTGGAAAACCGTTTCCCAGTCGATCAACCGTCTGAACCAGATTGACGAAGCCATGGAATCGGGCGCCGAAGGCCTGACCAAGAAAGAGCGTCTGGGCATGGAACGTGACCAGGGCAAACTGCAGGCTTCGTTGGGCGGTATCCGCGAAATGGGCGGCGTCCCGGACCTGCTGTTCGTCATCGACGTCAAAAAAGAAGCACTGGCCATCGCCGAAGCCAACAAGCTGGGTATCCCGGTCGTGGCAGTTGTCGACACCAACTGCTCGCCCGATGGTGTCGATTACATCATCCCTGGCAACGATGACGCAGCCCGCGCGATCTCGCTGTACTGCGATCTGGCAGCACGTGCCGCTCTGGACGGCATGACCGCTCAGATGGGTGCAGCAGGCGTTGATCTTGGCGCATTCGAAGAAGCACCGGTTGAAGAAGTCGTTGCGGAAGAAGCACCCGCAGCAGCAGAAACACCTGCCGAAGCGTAAGCTGCCCGTCACGTAAATGACATCTGGGGCAGGGTATGACCTGCCCCAATTCCGTTTGAATTGAGGAGAGCCAAAAGATGGCAATCACAGCAGCAATGGTAAAAGAACTGCGCGACACCACTGGCGCAGGCATGATGGACGCGAAAAAAGCGCTGACCGAAACCGGCGGCAACATGGACGAAGCCGTTGATTGGCTGCGCACCAAAGGCTTGGCCAAAGCGGCCAAGAAATCGGGTCGTACCGCGGCGGAAGGTCTGGTTGCCGTTCACGTAAACGGCAACAATGGTGTTGCAGTTGAAGTGAACTCGGAAACCGACTTCGTCGGGAAAAACGCCGAATTCCAGGAAATGGTTGGTAAAATCGCATATGCCGCAGAAGGCGTCGACAATGTCGAAGCTCTGCTGGCAGCTGATCTGGGTGGCAAAACCGTTGCGGAAACGCTGACCGACAAGATCGCCACCATCGGTGAGAACATGTCGGTGCGCCGTATGTCCAAACTGTCGGGCGACACTGTTGTATCTTACGTCCATAACGCAGCCACTAACGGCATGGGCAAGATCGGCGTTCTGGTCGCTCTGACCGGCGGTGACGAAGCCATCGGCAAGCAGATTGCGATGCATATCGCGGCTGTGAACCCGGCAGCTCTGTCCGAGGCAGACATGGACCCGGCGATCGTCGAGAAAGAAAAGCAGGTCCAGATGGACATCGCGCGCGAATCCGGCAAGCCGGAGCAGGTCATCGAAAAGATGATCGTTGGTCGCATGAAGAAGTTCGTCGCTGAATCGACCCTGTTGAACCAGCAGTTCGTTGTAAACCCTGACCTGACCGTTGAGGCCGCTGCCAAAGAAGCAGGCGCGACCGTCACCGGATTCGTGCGTCTGGAAGTTGGCGAAGGCATCGTTGTCGAAAAAGAAGACTTTGCCGCTGAAGTTGCAAAAGCAGTTCAGGGCTAAGCATCACAGGCCCTGAACAGGGCCTGTATCAATCTGAGAAACCGGGTACGCCATGCGTATCCGGTTTTTCTTTGCCCTTAGTGTAGAAATGATGCCAAGAAACGAAAAAGGACGCCGAAAGCGTCCACAAGTTAAACCTAGTTTAAATGAGGGGCCCCGCAAAGATGGGGATGGACGAGGCCCCCCAAAATTCCGACAAAGAGACGCGGACAAATAGGCGCCCTATTGTCAGAGCGATCGGAGAGCTTTGTTATTGCAAAGATCCGACCAAATGTTCCCAGGCTAAAGCCACCACTCACGGAACAATACCACTTTGCAACTTTAGCGTTAGATTCGGAAAGTCATGTTTTCCTTACCCTAGGTAAATTGACGCATATTCGCGTCACTCCCTGAGTCAAACCCCAACGATGAACATCTGATTTTGAAGAGATGCTTTCAAAACTGCCTGCGCCGTTGTCTCGACCACGAGGGCCTCGCGCGCCAGACGCAGATGCTTTTCGACAGTGGCCGAAGTCAGCCCCATCAGAATCGCAATGTCCTGAGTTGTTTTGCCGTCGCCGACCCACTCAAGCGCCTCACGCTGACGTTTTGTCAGGGCACGATTTGGTGCGTTATAGGGCAGGGTGAGGATTTTCAGATGAGCAACGTTGTTCATCAGAAGAATATCCTGGCCAAATTCCTCCCAGACAGCATCCACATCGTCTTGTGTACGCGATCCATGCGCTGAAAGCGAAATTGCCCCTTTTGACCGAACCGAAACCGAGTCGAAACTGACCGTATAGCCGGCGACGACACCTTTGGTTTTGTTGAACTCGATGACGTCTCGCTCTTTTGCGGTCAGGGTGCCATCAGTCATCAGATCCTGGGCGATCCTCCAGCTTGCGGCCCCTTCATTATGCAAAGCCCATTTCAGCATTGGAGCATGGAAATACAACCCGCCTCCCAGAAACCCATCCAGGTAATCTTTGCTGTGATTGGTCAGGATTACAAAATCCTCGGGATCCCCCAGCGACGTTTCGGTGCGATATCGCGTATATCCGTACAGCAAACGATCGAACCCATATTCTGCCATTTGCCGGCAATGGGCATCCCAGAGCTCTTCCAGGGTTTTGGTATAGCTGAGGAAATTCAGATACTCAGAAAGCTTCATAGCGATCATTCACCCTGTAAATGGGACCGCAACGCATCCAGCGCCAGCACATATCCCTGCGGACCCAATCCGCAAATCATGCCTACAGCAACACGTGAGATATAGGATCGGTGTCGAAACTCCTCACGCGCGTGGATATTGGACAAATGAACCTCGATGACCGGCAGCTCAACCGATGCGATTGCGTCCATCAGGGCAATCGAGCTGTGCGTATAGGCACCTGCGTTCAAAACAATGCCGTCCTGCACACCTTTGGCGGCATGAATGGCATCAATCAACGCGCCTTCGTGGTTGGATTGGAAATGAGTCACTTCGATCCCGATAGACTTACCGTGTTCGAGGCACATATCCTCGACCATTTGCAGCGTAGTACTTCCGTAAACCTCGGGCTGTCGCGTGCCCAGCAGATTGAGGTTCGGACCATTCAGAATAAGAGCTTTATGCATTGTTATACTGTCCCCATAACAAGGTTCTTAAACGTGAACAGGTAGAGATGTCCACCGAACCTGGATCATGCGTCAGAACCGCGGCCTATAGGACACGAGGCTGAAGTTTCAGATATTGGCTGGCTATGCCATGGTCACGACAATTTTCCCAAGGGCCTTTCGGCTGGCCAGAAGGTCTAGCGCCTTTTGGGCTTGATCCAGAGGGAATTGCGCACTGATCTGTGGTTTGATCTGCCCTTTGGCGTATAACCCGAACAAATCTTCCATGTTTTTGCCATGTCCTTTCGGGTCGCGAAACACCGAGGCGCCCCAGAAAACACCGACAATTTGACAACCCTTAAGCAGAGGGAGGTTCAATGGTATCTGAGGGATTCCGGCTGGGAAACCGACGACCAGGAATCGCCCCTTCCACCCCAAGCTGCGCAGCGCTGGCTCTGAATAGGTACCGCCAACGGCATCGTAGACGACATCAACGCCCTGACTACCGGCTAAGGCCTTGATGTCCGATCCAAAGGCCTTTTGCGCCTGTTTGTCCATGTCGCGCGCGTAAATGATCGTTTCGTCCGCCCCGATCTGACGACAGAAATCTGCTTTGTCCTGCGATGAGACTGCCGCAATAACCCGAGCCCCCATGGCATTGGCTAGCTCAATCGCAGCCGTACCAACTCCGCCCGCTGCACCCAGAATCAGGACCGTTTCCCCTTGTTGCAGCGCAGCGCGGTCCTTCAGGGCGTGATATGAGGTGCCATAGGTGAAGATAAAGCTCGCCGCGTCCTCAAATGGCATTGAGCTCGGGAATTTAACAGCTGTCGCCGCTTTGACCGCCAGATGTGTGGCAAAACCTCCGTGTCCAGTCAGGGCCAGCACACGGTCGCCAACGTTAAAGCCCGAAACACCTTCGCCCAACCCGATAACCTCGCCAGCGATCTCACCTCCGGGGGCAAACGGTCTTGGTGGCTTTATCTGATACAGGTCGCGTATCATCAGTGTATCCGGGAAATTAACGCCTGCGGCCCGCACGCGAACAAGCAATTCGCCCATGCCCGGCGACGGATCGGGCAGGGTGGTCAGTTCCAATGTCTCCGGCCCGCCCGGAGCGACGCTGAGTAAGGCTTGCATGTTTACGCTAATGTCCCTGTTATTCGGTAAGGAGGAACTTTTGGCGTACTGTTCTGAGTTGTCAAGAAACCACGCGGCACAACCGGGTTAGGCGTTACCCTTGACCGACAAATGAGACAGTTTGCCAAAATCAAAAACCGAGGAGCAGGTCATGACCCCCGAAATTCTTTTCTCATTGCAGGGCAAAACCGCTCTGGTCACGGGTGGGGCCACCGGAATTGGCCGAATGGCGGCCGAGGCGCTGGTCCGGGCGGGTGCACGTGTACTGTTGGCGTCTCGTAAAGGCGACGCGTGCGAGGCGGTCGCGGCCGAATTGAACGCACTGGGCGCCACAGGAACCGCCGAAGGGTTTGCCGGTGATGTCGGATCAAAAGAGGGTGTCGACAATCTGGTGGCCGAAGTGCTCAAGCGCACGGACCGGCTGGAGATCCTCATGAACAATGCCGGTGTTTCCTGGGGCGCACCGATGGGTCAGTTTCCCTACGAAGCCTGGGAAAAAGTCATGTCGATCAATGTGACAGGAATATTCGAACTGACCCAAAAACTGTTGCCGATTCTGATGTCTTCCGGGACTGCCGAAGATCCATCCCGTATCGTCAATGTTGGATCGGTTATGGGCGAAGTTCCTATGGGCGACGGTGCGTATAGCTACTCTGCCTCAAAGGCTGCTGTGCTGCATCTGACCAAAATCATGGCCAAAGAACTTGCTCCGCATCACATCACCATCAATGCGCTGGCGCCTGGACCCTTTGTCTCTCGGATGACGGCATTTGCCACATCTGACGAAGGGACGCGCAAGAAAGTCGGCAAATCCGTGCCCTTGGGTCGCGTTGGACGTGACGAGGATATCGCAGGCTGTATGCTGTTCCTGTGCGGTCTGGGCGGCAGCTATGTCACCGGCGCGGTGATCCCGGTTTCGGGCGGAATCAATGTTGTCACCGCCGGCAACATCTTTGCTGAAGCACTCTGAAGCATCGGCCAAAGGGAGCCACAAAATGGACAGCGCAATTCTGGATCTGAAACGCGTCGATGCCTATCTCGACACGCATCTCAAAGGGTATCGGGGTCCGTTGGAGGCGAAAAAATTCGAGGTTGGCCAATCAAACCCAACTTTTGAGTTAAAAACGCCTGAGAATTCCTATGTCCTGCGCCGCAAGCCGCCGGGAGTGTTGCTGAAATCCGCCCATGCCGTTGACCGCGAGTTCAGGGTTCAAAGTGCTCTGGCCGAAAGCGATGTGCCTGTACCCAAAATGCTGCTGCTTTGCGAGGATGATGACGTCATCGGGTCGGCGTTTTATGTGATGGAGCATCTCGACGGCAGGACGTTTCTTGAACCCACGATGCTTGGCGAAGGAACCGAAACCCGCACGGCAATTATCGACGAGATGAACCGCGTTCTAGCGGCGCTGCATAAGGTCGATATCGATTCTAATGGCCTGTCCGACTATGGCCCGCCGGGAAGCTATTTTGAGCGTCAGATCGGGCGGTGGACGAAACAATTTCGGGCGTCCGAAACCATTCAGATTCCGGATATGGATGCCTTGATCGAGGCTTTGACCAACGCAACCCCCAAGGATGATGGTCAGAGAACGCTGGTTCACGGCGATTACCGCATCGACAATCTGATGTTCGAAAAGCAGGGCACCCGCTGTCTGGGCGTACTGGATTGGGAATTGTCGACAATCGGGCATCCCTTTGCCGATCTCGCAGCCGTTATCATGCAATGGCAGATGCCACCTGGAAAAGAGGGGCGGGGTCTGGCTGGCATAGACCGGTCCTCGCTCGGCCTGCCATCCGATCAGGCTTTCATTGATCAATACTGCGAGCGCCGCGACCTGCCCGGAATTGATAACTTTGGGTTCTATCTGGCGTTCAATTTCTTCCGAATGGCCGCGATCTTGCAGGGTGTTTATAAGCGGGCGCTTGACGGAAACGCCTCTGATCCGAAAAGAGCTCAGATTTTTGGTAGTTACGTTCCTAAGTTTGCACAACGAGGGCTGACTGCATTGGGCTGAGGATGAAACCGCCTAGGGCGCATGAAATCTCGACAATTCAAGCTCAAGGTTGGCCAGGCTGTTTTTGCCAAAGAACATCTCAGTGTCTACAAACATGCTGGGGACACCGAAAACACCCCGCTTGACCATAGCCTTGGTTTGGTTTTTCAGGTTTTGCTTTACGTTCAGATTGGTCATGGCCTCGCGCAGTTTTCGTATAGGCAAGCCGTTATCCTGAAGAATGTCGCAAAGGACACCCAGATCATCCACTTTTTGGCCGTGCACCCAAATAGCATCAAATATGGACGCTATATATCTGTTTTCCCATGATTTACCGGATGCTAACAAAGCCCCGCGCATGGCGAATTTGGTGTTCATCGGGAAATGTGGGCTCATATGAAAGCTCAACCCACGGTGACGCGCAAAGCGATGGAGATCGCGGGTCAAATAGGCCGTCTTCTGCCGGTTCTCTGAAAAAGCCTTAAACGGGCTTTGGTTATTGGTGGCTTTGAAAACAGTGGCCAGCAGAACCGGAACATATGTAACACCGACTTCGTGCTTTGCAGCGATATCAGATATCATCTTCTGCGCGAGGAAGGCGTTCGGACTGCAAAAATCATAAACAAATTCTATATGTTGCGGCATATTTCTCCTCCATCAGGCGAGAGTCGAACCGGACACGAATCTATCTGCGACCACATTAGCAGGCAAAACCCTTTTGGCGTACAGGGACATCGTTGGATTGAGGTGATTTAGCTGTCCTTTTTCCGCTTAACCCCGCAATATCCGGGAAAGATACGTTAATTTCTCAAAGTTGAGCACACACAGATGAAGTTCGAACAAGCCCGGCTAGATCGTATTTGCGATTGGATGCAATCCTATGTGGATGATCGCAAATATGCCGGAAGCTCATTCTTGATGATGCATCAGGGCAGGGAGGTTCTGTTTCATTCCTGCGGGCTTAGAAGCGTTGAGAACAATCTGCCATTCGAGCGGGATACCCTCGTTCGCATCTATTCGATGACCAAGCCGATAACCACTGCGGCCCTGATGATCCTTGTTGAACGCGGTGAGGTTCACCTCGGCGCTCAAGTGTCTGAATATATATCTGATTTCACCGCAACACAGGCGCTGGTACCCGGCGCCACAAGGTTGGATCAGACCGAACCTGCACCTGCACCAACGCTTCATCAGCTGCTGACCCATACAAGTGGCCTGAGCTATCCTTTCAACCCCGGAATCCTGGCATCGGCAATGGACGAACTTGATCTTGTTTTCGGCCCTAAAGAAGGGTCTTTGGCCGAAAGAGTATCTTTGCTGTCCACTTTGCCTTTCGCCTTTCAGCCGGGAACGCGATGGGAATATTCGGTAGGGATAGACGTTATTGGTCGCGTGATTGAAGTTATTTCTGGCCAATCTCTGGAGCAATTCCTTGCGAAAGAGATTTTCAAACCTCTTGGCATGTCCCAGACCGGGTTCAGGGTTCCGGCGGGAGCAGGGGATCGGTTTGCCTCGCTCTATACGCCTTTGGCGGGCAATGCGATGGCGCTAAACGAAGCCCGTACGGGTGAGCAGACATTGCGTCTGGTCGACAATGCCGAAGCATCGCCCTTTGAATCGGCAACAATGTGCTCTGGGGGCGGAGGGTTGGTTTCAACCATTGATGACTTTGCTAGATTTTCAGAGATGCTCCGAAATCGCGGAAGGTTTGGTGATCAACAGATTCTTGCACCAAAAACTGTAGAATTCATGCTTCACAACCACTTACCCGGCGATATTGCCTCGATGGGACCGCAGAGTTTTGCGGAACAACCCATGGAGGGCATGGGCTTTGGCCTTGGTGGCGCTGTCGTCATTAACCCCGGCAGAACCTGTGTTCCGGGCAGCATGGGGGATTTCAGCTGGGGTGGTATGGCATCGACCTTCTTTTGGGTTGATCGTCAGAACGATTTTACAGCGATCTTTTTCACCCAACTGTCACCATCCAGCTCTTATCCCTCCCGCGCAGAATTGAAGGCGCTCACCCTCGGGTCAATCATTGAATGACATTCGGCGCGCTGATACCCATTCGCCAAGATTAATCGGAGTACCGCATATGACCGAAGCAGAGAAAGTTCTTCTGGATCTTCTGGACGTTGAAAGACTGGAAGTAGACCTGTTTCGGGGAACAGGGTCGGGCGGCGAAACACCTATGCGAATTTTCGGCGGTCAGGTCATCGCACAAGCACTAGCCGCAGCATATCGCACCGTCGACAACCGCCTGTGTCATTCCCTGCACGCCTATTTCATCCGCCCGGGCGACCCAAGCATTCCCGTAATTTATCAAGTTGATAGGGCCCGTGACGGAGGTTCGTTCACGACGCGCCGTGTGGTTGCAATTCAGCATGGTAAGCAGATTTTAAACATGTCCGCCTCATTCCACATTCAGGACGAAGGTTGGGATCATCAACACGACATGCCTGAGATGGAAGCGCCCGAATCCTACCCATCGCGATCAGAGCTCAAGAAGAAATATCTGGACAAAGTACCGCCCAGCTTTCGCGGAGAACTAACACGCGAGCGCCCGATCGAAGTCCGCGAGGTCGGCCATCTGGATCCTTTCAACCCAGAGAAATCGGATGACCGCAACCAGATTTGGTTCCGAATGGGCGCCGCGGCCAATGCCGATGCGGTCACGCAGCATCTGTTGCTGGCCTATGCTTCAGATATGTATCTCATGAGCTCGGGAATGCGCCCGCACGGCCTAAGCTGGTTTACTGGTGAAGTGAACGGCGCCAGCCTGGACCATGCGATTTGGTTTCACGCGCCGCTCAAGTTCGAGAATTGGCATCTGTATTCCATGGATTCGCCATGGGGCGGGCGAGGGCGCAACTTCAACCGTGGATCAATCTATTCCGAAGATGGCGTTCTGGTCGCATCAGTCGCCCAGGAAGGCCTGATGAGGCGCCCTCAGAACAAAAGTTAAGTCTCTTCAATAAACATTTGATTTAACTTCTGCATTCCTGAAATCCACCTGTCATAATCTCCGGATTTATGGCGAATGTAGTCCAGAACCTGTGGATGCGGCAGTACCAGAAATTGCTCAGAAGATATTGCCTCTACGCAAGCCTTGGCAACATCTTCAGGTTCCAACATTCCGTCAATCGAAGCCACGGAAGTTTCGTGCCCGCGCGTCATATCGGACCGTACGGCCTGTGGGCACAGAACCGAGACCCGCAAACCTTTATGCCCGTATGTAAGCGACAACCATTCAGCAAACCCAACGGCTGCGTGCTTTGTGACGCCGTATGGCGCGGCACCTGGCTGGTTTAACAATCCCGCAGCAGACGCCGTGGTCATGATGTAGCCTCCGCCACGCTCCAGCATTCTGGGCACCAGATGCCGCGCGGTCCAAACATGTGACATCACGTTGATTTTCCAGATGCGATCCCAGTCTTCATCCGGAACCTCCAAACCACCAATCGTCAATATCCCGGCATTTGCACAATACAGATCGATAGGGCCAACCGAGCTTTCTACAGCTTCGATCAACTCGGCTGTATTAGCCTCAAGCGAAACATCACAATGGAATGAATGGCCGCCAATCTCTTTTGCGACAGCGTCTGCGCCGGTTTTGTTGATATCAGCGCAGACAACCGTGGCACCTTCACGAGCAAATCGCTGTGCCAAACCTTTTCCGATGCCATCAGCGGCACCGGTCACAACAACGATCTTTCCGTTCAATTCCATTCGATCCTCATGATGTGGTAGGTGTCAGGAACAGATCGTAAGGTATTGTGAGGATTTGAAAAGTTCCCCAAGCGCATTGACATTATTTTAACATAATACCAATTACACGAATTCTGAAAACTTAGTAAAACGCCTGCAATCCCGTCTGTGCACGCCCCAGGATCAACGCGTGAACATCATGCGTCCCCTCGTAGGTGTTGACCGTTTCTAGGTTCACCATATGTCGGATGACCTGAAACTCTAACGAAATGCCGTTGCCGCCGTGCATGTCACGCGCATGACGTGAAATATCCAGGGCTTTGCCGCAATTGTTGCGCTTAATAATCGATATCATCTCGGGCGCGGCTTCGGCCTTGTCCATCAGTCGCCCGACACGCAGGCTTGCCTGAAGACCCAGAGCAATTTCTGTCTGCATATCCGCCAATTTGCGCTGGAAAAGCTGCGTCTGCGCCAATGGCTTGTCAAATTGTTTCCGGTCCAACCCATATTGGCGTGCCGCATGCCAACAGCTTTCGGCAGCGCCCATAACACCCCAGCTGATTCCGTAGCGTGCGCGGTTAAGACATCCAAACGGGCCTTTCAGGCCTTGAACATGAGGCAACAAAGCATCCTCGGTGACTTCGACACCCTCCAGCACAATTTCACCGGTGATCGAGGCGCGTAGGCTCAGCTTGTTCTGGATTTTCGGCGCGCTCAAACCTTTGAGGCCTTTTTCAAGGACAAAGCCACGGATCTTTCCGTCATGTGCATCAGATTTGGCCCAAACGACAAACACATCCGCAATCGGGGCGTTCGATATCCACATCTTGCTGCCAGATAGACGATATCCACCGTCGATCTTTTCCGCACGCGTTTTCATACCTGCCGGATCAGAGCCCGCATCAGGTTCGGTCAGACCAAAACATCCGATCCATTCGCCGCTGGCCAGTTTCGGAAGGTATTTCCGGCGCTGCTCCTCGCTGCCATAGGCATAGATCGGATACATCACCAACGAGCTTTGTACAGACATCATCGAGCGATAGCCCGAATCCACGCGTTCCACTTCTCGGGCGACAAGGCCGTAAGAGACATATCCGCCCCCTAGCCCGCCGTATTCTTCCGGGATCGTAGTGCCCAGCAGACCCATTTCACCCATTTCACGAAAAATCTCGGGGTCAGTTTCTTCGTTCTGAAATGCTTCTGTCACCCGCGGCTGAAGCTTTTCCTGCGCATAGGCTTGCGCACTGGCCGCAATCATACGCTCGTCTTCGTCTAGCTGGTCTGACAGGTGGAACGGATCATCCCAGGCGAACTGGCCCATGTCAGGCGCATCTTTGGAGCGTAATGTCGGCTTGGTGTCAGGGGCATTCATGGTGCGTCTCCGCTTTGTCAGCTTCGCGGCAAACTAACCCGTCGGCCCGTCAAAAAACAGTAAGAGTTTCGCATCCACCCTTGAGTAAAACTCATAGCTTGCAGCCACCTGCCCCACGCGTTCAACCCAGCGCGTATCCCGCACCGCGAACAGTGCGAACCGGATCATCTCCACCATACTGCGTTAGTGCTTTGCGTAAGCGGCCGATATGAACGTCGACCGTTCGCGTATCGACATAAATATCCCGCCCCCAGACGCGATCCAATAGCTGTTCTCGGCTCCAGACGCGGCCCGGCTTTTCCATGAATGTGCTCAGCAAGCGAAATTCGGTTGGGCCAAGCTTTAGTGGTTTGCTGTCGCGGCTGACCTTATGAGTTTCAGAATCCAAAACGATGTCTGCGAATTCCAGCCTAATTCCTACAGTCGCAGGCCGGACACGCCGCAACTGGGTGCGTACCCGGGCCATAAGCTCGACAATCGAATAGGGTTTGACCACATAGTCATCAGCCCCGGTTTCCAGACCTCGTACTTTGTCGATTTCTTCCGACCGGGCCGACAGCATGATAATTGGGATCGACCGGGTGTCGGAGCGGGTTTTCAGCCGGCGGCAAACCTCGATCCCACTGAGATTGGGCATCATCCAGTCCAGTACGATAATGTCCGGACTGTCTTCATCGACCAGCAACATGGCCTCTTCACCATTGGCTGCTTTGGAAACGCGAAAGCCTTCTGCCTCGAGATTGTAGGCCAGAACTTCGCGCTGAGCCGGCTCATCCTCGACAACCAGAACGGTCGGTTGATCAGCGGACATTCTCAAATCTCCTAGACGGATTGCGATGTAAAATCGGCTTTGGGACGCGCTTCTGTCGGGCGCTCTCCGGTCACCAGATAAACGACCTGCTCGGCAATCGCCGTCACATGATCGCCCATACGTTCTATATTTTTGGCGATGAAATGCAGGTGCATACAGGATGAGATGTTGCGCGGGTCTTCTGCCATGAAAGTCAGGAATTCTCGGAACAGACCATTATACATCTGGTCGACTTCCTCATCACGTTCGATGACATCCGCCGCCAGCTCAGCGTCGCGCTGGACATAGGCGTCCAAAGCGTCCCTGAGCATCCGCTCGACTTCACGTGCCATACGTCGCAAGGCGGCGGCACTGCCATTGATCTCACTGGTATTGACCAGAACGGTCGTGCGTTTGGCTATGTTCTTTGAATAGTCGCCGATGCGTTCCAGGTTGGCGGAAACCTTCAATACCGATAGGACCAGACGAAGATCGCTTGCTGTTGGCGCACGCAGCGCGATCAAACGCGCCGTTTCTTCGTTGATCAGCTCTTCCAACGCATCAATGGCCTTGTCGCCCTGACGCACCTCTTGCGCGAGCTCGACATCGCGCGATTCAAGCGACCGTGCCGCGCTCATGATTGCGGCTTCGACGAGGCCTCCCATTTTCATGATATGCGCCTGAATGGCTTCCAGATCCCGGTCGAAGGCGGATGCGATATGTTGTTCTGTCATCTCTGAATACCTATGTTCAGCCGATACGGCCGGTGATGTAGCTTTCGGTGCGGGGATCTTCGGGGTTGGTGAAAATCTGTCCGGTTTCACCAAACTCGACAAGGTTGCCCAAATGGAAAAACGCGGTCTTCTGGCTGACGCGAGCGGCCTGCTGCATCGAGTGGGTAACGATCACCACCGAGTATCGCGACCGCAATTCGTCGATCAGTTCCTCGACCTGCGCAGTCGCAATCGGATCAAGGGCCGAGCACGGCTCGTCCATCAGCAGGACCTCAGGTTCCGTAGCCACCGCACGGGCGATGCACAAGCGCTGTTGCTGACCGCCGGACAGGCCGGTTCCAGGCGCATCAAGACGGTCTTTGACCTCATCCCAGATGGCGCCGCGGCGCAGTGATTTCTCAACAATCTCGTCCAGTTCAGCTTTGTTTCTGGCCAACCCGTGGATACGCGGGCCGTAGGCCACATTGTCATAGATCGACTTGGGAAACGGGTTCGGTTTCTGAAACACCATACCAACCTTGGCACGCAGCTGAACCGGGTCGACGCGTTTGTCATAGATATCTTCGCCATCCAGCAGGATATCGCCCTCGACACGGCAGATGTCGATCGTGTCGTTCATCCGGTTCAGGCAGCGCAAGAAGGTGGATTTTCCGCAACCCGAGGGGCCGATAAAGGCGGTGACGGTCTTGTCTTCGATCCTGACGTCGACGTCTTTGATGGCGTGATTTTCACCGTAATAAACCTGAACCTTGTTCGCGGCGATCTTGATGTCTTTGGCGTCCACGGTTCTCTCCACTCGTGTCATATCGTTCATAATGGCCCCCATTTACCAGCGGCGTTCAAAGCGGCGGCGCAGGATGACTGCGATTGCATTCATAGTGACAAGGAAAAGCAGCAGGATGATGATGCCCCCCCATGCGCGCTCGTAAAAGGCCGGGTCCGCGCGCTTGGACCACTCGTAAATCTGTGCGGGCATGGCCGAGTTTGGTGACAGAAAGCCCTCGACAATCCCGTCGGGCGGGTTCGAGGCGATAAAGCCCACCATCCCGATCAGCAGCAGCGGAGCGGTTTCGCCAAGCGCCTGTGCCAGACCAATGATGGTGCCCGTCAGGATGCCGGGTGCCGCAAGCGGCAGCACATGGTGGAACACCGCCTGCATTTTCGAGGCCCCTACCCCCAACGCAGCGTCCCGGATCGACGGCGGCACCGCCTTGAGTGATGCTCGGGTCGAAATGATAATTGTTGGCAGCGTCATCAGCGTCAGAACCAGACCACCAACCAGCGGCGCAGAGGTCGGTAAATGCATATAATTGATGAACACGGCCAAGCCCAGAATACCAAATACAATCGAAGGAACGGCCGCCAGATTCGAGATGTTCACCTCGATGATATCGGTAAACCGGTTCTGAGGCGCGAATTCTTCCAGATAGATCGAGGCGGCAACCCCGATCGGTAGGGCCAGCGCCAACACGACCAGCATCATGAACAGAGAACCCAGCATGGATACTCCGATCCCGGCAGCCTCGGGCCGCTGATCGGAGGCGTCCGCCCCGAAGATAAAGTCAGGGTTGAACGCCTTGTACAGCACACCAGCAGCACGCAACTGATCCACGAAGTCCAGCTGTGCGACAGAGATGCTTTTGTCATTTGCGATGGACTGGCGTGTCACACGGCCCTTCAGATAGCCATCAACGCGGCTGTTCACCAAAAAGCGGAAGCTGACCGACGTACCTATCTCATCCGGGTTCGAAATGACGTAGTTGCGCAGGTCCGCCTGTGCGGATTTGGACAGGATTTGCCCCATCTCTTTGGGCGACAGATCGGACTGGATGCCCAGTTTCTGCACCTCAACCTCCAGCGCTGAGGCGATCAAAGGCGCGTATCCAAAGGTCGAGACTTTACTAATATCTGCGATGTCGCGGTTGCCCTTTTTGTCGAGCTTGTCTGCCTTCAGCTCTACCGTCAGCTCTAGGAAGCTTTGCTGAAAAGCGCCCGTACCGGCGGTGACGATATTAGTCACCAACACAATCAACATCACAAGACCGATACCAATGGCCGCGATACCGTACATTTTGAACCGGGATTCGGCCGCATTGCGACGTTTGGTTCGCGTGTCCTGATTGAACAGCGAAGCCCCTTTGTGTTTAGCGGCAGGTGCTGCGTCTTGTTTTTGGGACATGTCAGTCATTCATACTGCTCCCGGTATTTGCGCACGATATAGAGGGCGAAGATGTTCAGCCCCAGCGTGATGATGAAAAGGGTCAGACCCAGGGCAAAGGCCACAAGAGTCTCCGGGCTTGCGAAATCAGTATCCCCGGTCAGCTGGCTGACGATCCTAGTGGTGATTGTGGTCATGGCTTCGAAAGGGTTTCCCGAGAATTTGGCAATCGCACCGGCGGCCATCACGACAATCATGGTCTCACCGATTGCGCGGCTGGCGGCCAACAAGATTGCCCCCACGATCCCGGGCAAAGCTGCCGGCAGGACGACTTGCCTGACAGTTTCGGAATGCGTTGCGCCTAGGCCTAGCGATCCGTCTCGCATCGACTGGGGCACCGCGTTGATGATGTCGTCAGATAGTGACGACACGAATGGGATGAGCATGATGCCCATGACCAGACCCGCCGTGAGTACAGCGTTCGAACTGGCCATCCAACCAACGCCCAAAGCTCCCCCCTGCCCGAACACAGATACCAGTGCCGGACCGACCGTCAGCAGCGCGAAAAGACCGTAAACGATGGTTGGGATACCGGCGAGGATTTCCAGCAAAGGCTTGGCCACAGACCGTGCCGCGCCGGATGCGTATTCGGAAAGATAGATCGCAGCGTACAGCCCAATCGGAACCGCAACCAGCAAAGCGATCAGAGAAATATACAAAGTCCCCCACAGCAGTGGGAGGATCGACAGTTCACTTCCGCCCCGGAAGTTCGGGGCCCAGGTGCTTCCAAAGAAAAAGTCTTTCCACGAATGAAGTTCGAAGAAATTCATCGTTTCAAAAAACATGGACAGGACGATGCCGACTGTGGTCAGAACTGCGATCGAAGCGGCCAGCAGCAGCAGCGCCAGAATGCCTTGTTCGACAACATTTCGGGCGCGAAATTCTTTATGAGTGCGGATATAGGCAAATGAGGCCCCGATCAGCGTCACAACCAAAACCGCGATCTGCATCGCAATGGTTCCGCTTGCGCTCATCGAGCGATATTTCTGCGCCGCCAGCAGAATAGGTGCGGTTACCTCTTGCGTAATGATCTGGCCAGCCTCTTTCAGTCGCGCTGTCACATCGGCAAAATCCTCATGCGCGCTGCGGGCAAATTCTTCGGTCATGGTGCCTGCGGCAACCGCGCCGTCCAGGCCGTTGGCAACTCGGCGCACCTCACTCATCAGCAAACCGCGGGTTGACCCCTCGGGGATTGCCGAATCCGGGAGCAATCCCGAGGCAGAATTGCTAACGATCAAGGGCTGCGCCAGCAACCAGATGACCAGCAAAACGAACCCCGGTATCAGCGCCGTCAAAGCAACGTTATAGCCGTAATAGGATGGAAGTGAGTGCAGATTGCGCAGGTTTCCGTCCGCGCTGGCCATCGCGCGGGACCGGCCCACAAAATAGCCAAGAACAGCAATCGCCAGCAAAATGAGCAGCAGCCAGGTTAGTGCCATGAGAACTCCGTCAAGCGGCAGGAGTGGATTTAAGAAAACCGGGGCGTAGACACCGCCCCGGTTCAGTCGTGTGAAAGCTTAGGAACCGCCGCCCAAAGTGGTTTCGCTGGCTACGATTTCCTGAACCTTGACCAGCTCAGGGTCTGATACCAGACCGTATGCAGCCAGAGGACCATCGGGGCCTGCAACCTCGTCAGCGACGAAGAACTCTGCATATTCTTTCAGCCCGGGGATAACGCCGATATGTGCTTTTTTCACATAGAAAAACAGCGGGCGCGATACCGGGTATTCGCCGGTTGCTATGGATTCGGTCGAAGGCACGATGCCTGCCATGGTCGCAACCTGCAGCTTGTCGGTGTTGTTCTCGTAGAACGCCAGACCAAAGACGCCGATGCCGTCTTTGTTGCTGTCGATACGAGCCAGGGTCTCGGTATAGTCGCCGTCAATGTCGACCGAAACGCCATCGGTACGCAAAGCTATACAGGCTTTTTCAGCGGCTTTTTTGTCGTCGCCATTTGCAGCTTTGTAGACATCAAAGTCACCCAGATGCTCACAACCGGCCAGGATCACCTTGTCTTCGAACACTTCACGCGTTCCGTGCTTGGTGCCGGGGATGAAGGCTGCAATCGGCTGCGCTGGGAATGCAGGGTTCACGTCGGCCCAGGTCTTGTTGGGATTGTCGACCAGCTGGCCATCAACCACGATCTGGGCGGACAGCGCTTTGTACCAATCTTCCGGCGTGAACTCGAATGAGTTGCCGTTGATGTCGGATGCGAAAACGATGCCGTCATAGCCGATCTGAACTTCGATGATGTCGGTAACACCGTTTTCGGCACAGGCTTTGATCTCTTTTTCACGGATCTGGCGCGAAGCGTTCGCTACGTCGATGGTGTTTTCACCAACACCTTCACAGAACCGCTTGAGGCCGGCCGAAGATCCGCCCGATTCAACAACCGGGGTCTGGAAGTCAAAGTTTTCACCAAAAGCTTCTGCAACGATCGAAGCATAGGGCAGAACGGTGGAAGAACCAGCAACCTGAACTTGATCACGCGCGGTGGCCGCAGTGGCCGAAACAGCAGCGATAGCCAGAACCGAAGCCGACAGTTTTACAAAGGACATTTCAGTCTCCTTGAGAAATATGTTTCTGGATCATCCTCATGATGATCTTGGCCGAACCTCTAAAAGTCGTGCGTAAGCCTTTTGTGACAAGTGTGTAACGGTTTCATGACACGTTTGGATTTTCAGCCGATACGCCACGGGACATATGCTGTGAAAGAAACAAAACAGATCCGACAACTGGTTTGATCCGAGCGATCAGCGCGGCAAAATCACTGTAAAAACAGTGCCTTTTCCAAGATCGCTTTCCACCCGCAATCTGCCGCGATGGCGGTTTAGAATATGTTTTACAATCGCAAGGCCTAACCCGGTTCCACCCAGTTGCCGTGACCTATGACTGTCCGCGCGATAGAATCGTTCGGTCAAACGCGATACATGCTTCGGGTCGATTCCAGGTCCCCTATCCACGATCTGAACGCGAACGCCGGGACCGCGCATGGCGGTATCGTGATCCGAAGATTTGACGCGAACTTCTACCCGACCACCGCTGCCGCCGTATTTAATTCCGTTCTCGATCAGGTTGGTAAATACTTGGAGCAACTGGTCGCTGTCGCCAACTAGCATTATTTTGTCGTCGGGCGCATCTAGGCTCAGCACTACATCCGCGCCATCTGCCAATGGGCGCAGAGAATTGAGGGTCGATCTAAGAAGTGCTGTCAGCTCAAGTTGTTCTTTCGGGCGAACCCGCTCTTCGCTTTCGACGCGGTTCAAAGACAGAAGATCACCGACAAGCCGGTTCATGCGATTTGCCTCGTCGTTCATGATCTGAAGAAAACGATCCCGGGCAGCCTCGTCATCTCGGGCCGGACCGCGCAAGGTTTCAATAAAGCCCATTAATGCCGTCAGTGGGGTCCGCAATTCATGGCTGACATTCGCGACGAAATCACGTCGCATCTGATTTGCGTGCTCAACATGCGTAACGTCCTGAAATACAGCAAGCAACGCACCGCCGGATACTGCACCAACCCCATTCATATACCGGCACTGAACTTCGAAAGTTGTATCCTGGGCACCGTCATTGGACAGGTGCCGAGTGTTGGACGTTCCCTTCGTGCGCAGGCTTTGTTCAATCGCTTCGATAACCTGCGGCTGTCTGAGGATGGTCGCGAAATGCCGCTGCAGGATATTCTGGCCCAACAACGTCTTTGCTTCGGTATTGACCGCAATAATCCGTTCCGTCTGGTCAACCATCAGCGCGGGCATCGGGATGGCGGTTACAATTTCTTCAAGTTGGTCGTTGGTCATAAAGGGGCAGTTCTCTTAGCAACGCAGTTGGACGCTAGGATAGCTCTCGCATTGTATCGCGAAAATGACGCATGTTTTCTTGATAATGCAAGGCGCTGAAGGTCAGTTTCTGGGCGGTCGCATTGTCGATCTCGCGCACGACTTTACCCGGTGAGCCCATGACCAGAGAGTTATCCGGTATCTCTTTTCCTTCGGTCACCAAAGCCCCTGCCCCGATCAGACAGTTTTTGCCGATCTTGGCACCGTTCAACACGATGGCCCCCATTCCGATCAGGGTATTATCCCCGATCGTACAGCCATGCAGCATGACCTTATGCCCAATCGTGCAGTTCTTCCCGATGGTCAGAGGATACCCCGCATCAATATGCATCACGCAGTTTTCCTGAACATTGCTGCCCTCACCAACCCGGATTTCTTCGTGATCAGCGCGGATCGTGCAGCCGAACCAGACCGAGGCCCCCTGTTCAAGCACGACTTTGCCGATCAGATTGGCGTCTGGGGCGACCCATGTGTCCTCGTGGATTTGCGGTGCGTGAGTGCCAAGTGCATAGATGGTCATGACTGCTCCTCGAATTCGTTTTGCAGCGTACGGACATGATCCTGAAGCTTGGGTTGCTGGATACGCCGCATTCGCTCGGCACTGACGATGGTTTTCAGCTTTTCTTCGGTCTCGTCCAGATCGTCATTGACCAGCACATAGTCGTAATATCCCCAATGACTGATCTCATCCCAGCTTTTAAGCATCCGCTTGGAAATAACCTCTTCACTGTCCTGACCGCGGCTTTCCAATCGGCGGCGCAATTCGGGGATCGACGGTGGCAGGATGAAAATCGACAGGGCGTGTTTGCCCAGATCCGAGTTCCTAATCTGCACCTCGCCCTGCCAGTCGACATCGAACAGAACGTCCTTGCCGTCATTGATGGACTCGCGGACTGGCCCAGCCGGAGAGCCGTAGAAATTGCCAAATACATGGGCATGTTCCAGCATCTGTCCCTCGGACACCTGCTGTCGAAAGGTATCTTCGGTCAGGAAATAATACTCACGCCCATGTTCTTCCCCAGGCCGGGGCGCGCGTGTTGTGGCCGAAACCGAGAACTCCAGATCCGTGTCCCATTGCATCAGACGCTTGGCCAACGTGGATTTCCCTGCGCCCGAAGGCGAGGACAGAATGATTAATAGGCCGCGTCGATCCGCCATCAGGGCGCTCCTGTCATTATTCTACGTTCTGCACTTGCTCGCGCATCTGATCTATTACCGCCTTCAACTCAAGCCCAACCGATGTCAAATCGGCGCTTTGTGCCTTGGAACACAGCGTATTGGCCTCGCGATTGAACTCTTGCATCAGAAAATCAAGCTTGCGCCCCACGGCGGCATCCTGTGCAAGCAAATCGCGTGCGGCAGTGACATGGGCTTTCAGCCTGTCAATTTCTTCCGTTATATCCGACTTGACTGCAATCAGAGCCAACTCTTGTGCAACCCGGTCCGGATCCGCGCCTTGCGCATTATCCATCACGCGCTGCAGGTTTTCTTGTAAGTTTTCAGCGATTTTATCCCGGCGCTCTTCAGCGAGCTTGGCGGCTTGCTCCGTAAGGCTTGAAACCTGCGATAGCTGCGCCTCAAGCACATCGGCCAGGGCCCGGCCTTCGGATTCACGCATCTTAATGAAATCGCTCAGCAAATCGTCAAACGCGCCGGTCAGATGTTTGACCAAGGGGGCCGGATCATCCGCATCCCCGCCGGTTTCCAACATGCCTTTGACAGCAATAAGCTCGGCCGCCGTCGACGGGGCCAGCGCTAGTCCCCGTTCTTCTGCCATCGTCTGCGTTCGCGCCAGAGCATCCAGAGCAGCGGCCATCGCAACCGGGTTCAGCACAAGATCGGCTGTCGTTTCCTCGCGGCTCAGCTTGAGCGAAAGCGTCACATTCCCCCGGCCCAGGCTTTTCGAAATCCGCGAACGAAGCGCGGCTTCGAGCCCGGTGAGCCATTCAGGCACCCGCAGACGCATATCCAGCCCTTTGCCGTTTACGCTGCGCAACTCCCAGGTCCAGCTATGTGGACCATGTGTTCCCTTGCCTGAGGCAAATCCGGTCATGGATCTGATCATGCCTGTCTTCTCCGCTTTGCCCGCCCAGTGTTCTTGTCCGCACCTAATGCCATCCTCGTGTGCAGGGCAAGAGTTTGCTGAGAATGACAGCGTCGGACAGAGGTTAACCATTCATTAAAGAATTACTCCAAAATTGACTCAACCCGTGCCAATCTCGTCTAGGCAAGTACCGACAAGGCGCAAAAGCTCCCGGTATCTTGCATTTTATGAAAATGACGGTCGATTGCAGTTAGGGTGATGAAAATGAAGATCTTTTTCGGTAACGGTTCCGGGACTAAATTTGGAAAGATCGTCGCAATGGATCGTTTTGACAGTGGGCGCAGTCTATCGCCCATACAACAGGCCGAAGCGTACTGGACAGCCTTGCTGTCCGGCGATGGTGTTCCTATGCGATCTCAGATCGACCCGCGCGGGCTTGAGAATATCCTGCCTAACACCTTCATCCTTGAACGCATTGCACCCGGTCTGGCCCGGTTTCGTCTGGCCGGCAGTCACTTGAACACACTGGCGGGTATGGAGGTTCGGGGAATGCCTCTGACCGCTTTTTTCGAACCCAGCGCGCGAACTCAGGTTACCGAAATCCTTGAACAGGTTTTTGCCGGCCCTGCCATTGCTGAACTTGAATTGGCCTCGACCGGTGGGTTTGGGCGCACGGATCTTCAAGCGCGAATGATCCTTTTGCCGCTGAAAAGCGATTTGGGCGATGTCAGCCGTGTTCTTGGCGTCATGGTCAGTGACGGGACGATTGGGGCAACCCCTCGGCGCTTTGATGTAAGCCATCATAAACTGCGTGCTGTGTCAGAAATACAGGCGCCTCGACAACCGGTTCAGCCTGTTGTCGAAGGATTTGCCGAAGAACAACAAGAGTTCAAACGTCCCGGATCTCACCTTCGATTGGTCGTATCACGGGATAAGTAACGAGTAACGCGTGTTAAATGTAAAGAAGGCGGGCCAATTAGACCCGCCTTTTTAAAACCGTCTGACCAAGTGGTTAGGAGGCTGCGCGTTTGCCGCGGTTCCGGCGCAGATCTGTCAGTTCTTCCGCAACAAGGAAGGCCAGTTCCAACGACTGCGACGCGTTCAAACGTGGATCGCAGGCAGTGTGGTAACGGTCTGACAGATCTTCTTCTGTTACAGCGCGTACACCTCCAGTGCATTCGGTCACGTCTAGCCCCGTCATCTCAAAATGCACACCGCCGGGGATCGTGCCCTCGGCCTGATGCACACCAAAGAAGTCGCGAACTTCGCGCAGCACGGAATCAAAGGGCCGGGTCTTATAGCCGGTGGCCGATTTGATCGTATTGCCGTGCATTGGGTCACAGACCCAGGTCACCTTGGCGCCCTCTTCCTTGACTGCTTTGACCAGACGCGGCAGATGCTCTCCTGCCTTGCCTGCACCAAACCGCGCGATCAAGGTCAGACGCCCTTCTTCGTTTTCCGGGTTCAGTTTGGCCATCAGAACTTTGAGGTCTTCGGCAGATGTCGTCGGACCGCATTTCAAACCGATCGGGTTCAGAACGCCGGAACAGAATTCGACATGCGCGCCATCAGGCTGACGGGTGCGGTCGCCAATCCAGATCATGTGGCCGGACCCGGCCAACCAGTTGCCCGATGTAGAATCAAGACGGGTTAGCGCCTCTTCGTATTCAAGCAGCAGACCTTCGTGGCTGGTATAGAATTCAACCGACGAGAATTCATGCGTTGTGTCCGCGGTGATGCCCGCAGCCCCCATGAAATCAATCGAATCCTGAATTCGGTCAGCAATTTCAGAGTATTTCTGAACATCCTGGCCATCGGCAAAGCCGAGTGTCCACGAATGCACATGGCTCATATCGGCGAAACCACCGGTCGAAAAAGCACGCAACAGGTTCAATGTTGCCGCTGCCTGCGTATAGGCTTGCAACATCTTGGACGGATTCGGAATCCGCGCCTCGGGCGTGAAATCCAGCTCGTTGATGATATCGCCGCGATAGCTGGGCAGCTCAATGCCATCCACCACCTCTGTTGGTGCGCTGCGCGGTTTGGCGAACTGTCCAGCCATACGGCCCACTTTGACCACCGGCACCTTTGCGCCATAGGTCAGAACCATGGCCATCTGCAGCATCACCTTAAAGGTGTCGCGGATCGCATCCGCGCTGAATTGTTCAAAGCTTTCAGCACAGTCGCCGCCCTGCAGCAGGAAAGCCTCACCCCGCCCCGCAGCACCAAGATGTTGCTTGAGCCGACGTGCCTCACCTGCAAACACCAGCGGCGGATACTGCGAAAGCTGAGCCTCGACTTTTGCCAGCGCGGCTGCGTCGGTATAGTCTGGCATCTGAACCCGGGGCTTGTTGCGCCAGTTCGTTTTTTGCCATTCGGTCATAGCTTTGATCTCCGCTGAAGTATTCAAGTCGCCTCTATACAAAAACGTTTGATGAGAGGCCATATACGATTTGGACCTCTTGACGTCGCAAACAAGCTTTGATCATGGTGGCGGTCAAATCTGTCGCCGGACGTAGGGTCAAACGGCGCCGAATCAAGGACACCTCGCCATGCAAGAGCAACGCCAAGTTGTCACGGTGGAAACCACTGCGGCCAGCCCTCGTCATTTCGTGTTTGTCCTGTTGGACAAATTCTCGCTGCTGTGTTTCGCATCCGCGCTGGATAGCCTGCGCATCGCAAACCGCATGGCCGACAAAGAGCTTTACAGTTGGAGCCTGTCTGGCGAAGGCGGCGAGACGATCAAATGCTCCGCCGGGACCGAGTTCAAACTGGACGCTGATCTAGCCGAGCTGCAGCGCGATGACGTCGTGCTGATCTGCGGCGGTGTCGATGTTCAAGCCGCTACCACCAAGAAAATTCTGAACTGGGTCCGCCGCGAAGCACGCCGGGGATTGCGCATTGGTGGGCTGTGTACGGCAGCTTATACCTTGGCCAAGGCCGGTTTACTGGATGGCAAGCGTGCGACAATTCACTGGGAAAACTCAGACAGTTTCACCGAAGAATTTGATGAGGTCGAACTGACCAAATCCGTATTCCAGATTGACGGAAACCGGATGACAACAGCCGGTGGCACTTCCTCTATCGACCTGATGCTGAAAATCATCGCCGAGGATTTCGGGGAAGACCTTGCCAACGCGGTGGCCGATCAGTTGATCTATTCCTCGATCCGCACCGATCAGGACACACAGCGTTTGTCGACCCCAACACGGATTGGGGTACGCCATCCCAAGCTGAGCCAGGTCATCCTGATGATGGAGAAAAACATCGAAGAGCCGATCTCGCCTTCGATTCTGGCCAAAGAGGTCGGCATGTCCACGCGGCAGCTAGAGCGTCTGTTTCGCCGTTACCTCAGCCGGTCGCCTAAACGCTATTATATGGAGCTGCGCCTGCATAAGGCCCGGAACCTGCTGATGCAGACCGACATGAGCGTGATCAACGTGGCGCTAGCATGCGGGTTTGCCTCGCCTAGCCATTTCTCGAAATGCTACCGGGCGCACTACAACACCACGCCCTATCGTGAGCGCGGTGCGCAAAGCGGGCGCTTGTCTGTTTAATCGCTGGGGGTCATGCGAAAGACAGCGCCCTGCCCGACGGAAATAAACCAGATTGATCCATCCGGTGCCTCGACAATGTCGCGGACGCGTTCCGTATGAGGGCCCTTGATCTGCTCGACCTCAGTCAATGGAGTGCCTTCAAGCCGAGCAATGTAGTCGAATTTGAGCGACCCGACGAATAGATCACCCTTCCATTCGGGCCAAAGCTTGCCTGAATAAATCAAAAGGCCGGATGGGGCGATGGAAGGGTCCCAATAGAATTCAGGCTGCACCATCCCCGGTTTCGCCGTCCCCTCGCCGATTGTTTGTCCGGAATAGTGCTTGCCATAGGAAATCACCGGCCAGCCATAGTTCCGCCCCGGCCGGATTAGGTTCACTTCATCTCCGCCCTTGGCTCCATGTTCCGATACCCATAGGCGCCCCCGTGCATCCAGCCCTGCACCTTGGGGATTCCGGTGGCCATAAGACCATATCTCAGGCTTAATTCCGGGTTGTCCGACAAATGGATTATCAGCCGGCACCGAGCCGTCCCGGTTCACACGGATCACCGAGCCGTTGTGACTCGATCGATCCTGGGCGGTCGGGCGATCACCACGATCGCCGATAGTGACAAGTAATGTCCCGTCCTTTGCCTCGACAATACGAGAGCCAAAATGCCGCCCAGAATTCCCACCATTTTCAGCTTCGAAAATCGTGCGCAGATCGGTCAGCTCTGATCCGTCTTCGGACAGGCGCGCAATCGCAAGTGCAGTGCCTGCCCCCTTTGGTTGAGGCTTGGAATAGGTCAGGAAAACCTCACGGCTTTGCGAAAAATCCCTGGCAACGGTTACGTCCAGCAAACCGCCCTGCCCCTTTGCAACCACATTGGGAGTGCCTTTGACGCGAGCTATGTTTCCCTCCGACACGAACAGAAGATCACCGTCGCGCTCAGTTACCAGAAAGGACATGTCAGGCAGGATACCGACTGCCCAGGGCGTATCGAGCCCCTTCACCATCGCCGTCACACGCGCCGATCCGGAGCTGGTAGTTAGCGATTCTGCCCCGGCCAACCCTGAAACAACAGAAAAGATGAAGATCATAGCTAGTCTGAACATCTCGTTCTCCTTACCGAAAACACCGCGCCGGGCACATCTGAACAACTAGAACTGTGCGCCACAAAAACACGTTTGCGTTAGGACTTTTCTTTTTCGAACAGCTTGCCTAGGGTCGTGCCCAGAACGAATACGTTCACAACTGGGAGTAACCATATGAAAAAGCTGCTTACAGCAACTGCAGCAACCGCCCTTCTTTCGGGCGCAGCTATGGCCGAAGACGTCACATTGGGTGTTCTGTTCGGCTTTACCGGACCGATTGAATCGCTGGCACCCGCTATGGGTTCAGGCGCCGAGATGGCGATGGCCGAAGTCACCGAATCCGGCAAATTGCTGGATGGCTCTACCGTCACTGCATCGCGCGCTGATACCGGCTGTATCGACAACGGCCTGTCCACCTCGAACGGTGAACGCATGATTGCCGACGGCGTTGCCGGCATCATTGGCGGTGACTGCTCTGGCGTGACCGGAGCGATCCTGCAGAATGTCGCGATCCCGAACGGGATGGTCATGATCTCGCCCTCGGCCACCTCGCCCGGTCTGTCGACCATGGAGGATAACGGCCTGTTCTTCCGCACCGCCCCGTCGGATGCACGTGAAGGTCAGGTGATGGCAGATATCCTGAATGATCGCGGGATCACTTCAATCGCACTGACCTACACCAACAACGACTATGGCAAGGGTCTGGCAGACGCGATCCAGTCCTCGTTCGAGGCATCGGGCGGCGAAGTCACGATCGTGGCCGCGCATGAGGATGGCAAAGCGGACTACTCGGCCGAAGTTGGCGCGCTGGCCTCGGCCGGTGGCGACATTCTGGTTGTAGCCGGGTATCTCGATCAGGGCGGATTGGGCATCATTCAGTCGGCGCTGGACAGCGGTGCATTCGACACGTTCGGCTTGCCCGGCGGCATGATCGGTGACTCGCTGCCCGCAAATGTCGGCCCCGACCTGAACGGCTCGTTCGGTCAGATCGCCGGTTCAGGTGGTGAAGGTGCTGAAAAGTACTTTGCCATGGCCGAAGCCGCCGGTTTTGACGGATCGTCGCCCTATTCGCCTGAAAGCTATGACGCCGCAGCGCTGTTCATGCTGGCGATGCAGGCCGCTGGTTCGACCAACCCGGCCGACTACGGCAGCAAGATCCTAGATGTTGCCAACGCTCCAGGAGAGAAGATCTATCCGGGTGAGCTGGCCAAAGGTTTGGAACTGTTGGCCGCTGGTCAGGACATCGACTATGTCGGCGCGTCCGGCGTTGAGCTGATCGGCCCCGGCGAAAGCGCAGGTTCGTATCGCGAGATCGAAGTCACCGACGGCGAAAACAAGACCGTCAACTTCCGTTGATTTTGACCTAAGAAGACCTGAAAATAAGCAGCCCGGACCTTGTGTCCGGGCTGCTTCAGTGAAAAAAGACCGCACCTCTTCAATGAGGGTGTGAAAACAAGAACGCCGAAAACGGCGGCTAGGGGAAAAGATGATCGTCGTCGAGGACGTGCATAAGCATTTCGGCGGGTTTCATGCGGTGGATGGGGCATCGCTGGAAATCCAGAAGGGTTCGATCACCGGCCTGATTGGGCCGAACGGGGCCGGAAAGACAACTCTGTTCAACGTGATCGCGGGTGTACTCCCGCCCACCTCTGGACGCGTGTTCATGGATGGCGAGGACATAACCGGCTTGCCACCACACGATCTGTTTCACAAAGGTCTGCTGCGCACTTTTCAGATCGCGCATGAGTTTTCCTCGATGAGTTGCCGAGAGAACCTGATGATGGTGCCCGGCGCGCAATCCGGGGAATCACTTTGGAACACCTGGTTCGGCCGCAAACGCATCGCTAATGAAGAGCGCGCGTTAATGGCTAAGGCCGATGAGGTGTTGGAGTTTCTGACCATCGAACATCTGGCCGATCACAAGGCCGGTCAGGTCTCGGGCGGGCAGAAAAAGCTGCTGGAACTTGGCCGTACCATGATGGTCGACGCCAAGATCGTGTTTCTGGACGAGGTCGGCGCGGGTGTGAACCGCACCCTGCTGATGACCATCGCCGACACAATCCTGCGCCTGAACAAGGAACGCGGCTATACGTTTGTGGTCATCGAACACGACATGGATTTCATCGGCAAAATCTGCGACCCGGTCATTTGTATGGCCGAGGGCAAGGTTCTGGCCCAGGGCACTTTGGACGAGATCAAAGCCAATGAGCATGTGATCGAAGCCTATCTGGGCACCGGCCTGAAGAACAAAGACAAGCTGGAGGCCGGGGCATGAGCGATAATCCTTATCAGGATGACCACGGCAACAAGGATGCCTCGATCACCAATACCCAAGGCATGGGCACGATGACTCCCGCACATCGCAAAAGCGGAAAGACGCACCGCGTCGAAGGTGGCCCATTCCTGATCGGCGACACCATGACCGGAGGCTACGGCAAGGGCCCGGATATCCTGCATGATTGCACGATTTCAGTCGATGCCGGTGAAATCGCTGTAATCGTTGGCCCCAACGGCGCCGGTAAATCCACTGCAATGAAGGCCGTGTTTGGGATGCTGGATGTTCGCGCGGGATCTGTGCGACTGGACGGAGAAGACATCACCAACCTGTCGCCCCAGGATCGGGTGATCAAGGGGATGGGCTTTGTTCCGCAGACCTCGAACATCTTCACTTCGATGACGGTCGAAGAAAACCTTGAGATGGGCGCGTTCATCCGTCGTGACGACTTTTCAGACACGATGGAACAGGTCTATGACCTCTTTCCCATTCTCCGTGACAAACGCAACCAAGCCGCCGGAGAGCTGTCGGGCGGTCAGCGCCAACAGGTTGCCGTGGGCCGCGCGCTGATGACCCAGCCCAAAGTGCTGATGTTGGACGAACCCACCGCCGGTGTTTCACCCATCGTGATGGATGAGCTGTTCGACCGGATTATCGAGGTTTCCCGCACCGGACTGCCGATCCTGATGGTGGAACAGAACGCCCGTCAGGC
This sequence comes from Ruegeria sp. CDSC079, assembly GCF_059610505.1. Taxonomy (NCBI): domain Bacteria; kingdom Pseudomonadati; phylum Pseudomonadota; class Alphaproteobacteria; order Rhodobacterales; family Roseobacteraceae; genus Ruegeria; species Ruegeria sp. CDSC079. The sequence continues at coordinate 104,488 of NZ_JBXWNT010000006.1, read as the reverse complement.
TTTGGAGATCGCGGACAAGGGATATGTGCTGGTTCAAGGGCGGAATGCCTATACCGGCACGGGCAAGGAACTGCTGGCCGATCCAGAGGTTCGTAAGAGTTTCTTGGGGGGGTGAGCACAGTGCAAATTTTGAGCTCAACATCCCGTTCACTTGATTGGCATAGGTCTGCCGTGGTTCAAAAGCCAAGGAACCAGATCGTTAGGATTACTGCCATGGCTTGCGCAATCAGTCTAACAGACAATTTTGCGTTGGCCGAAGCAGCAAACACTTTACCTCAGGTATTCGAAATAGAATGTGATTGGTCTAACGACCATTCGCTTGAAAGTGCCGGCACGCTTTCTGGAACACCCACACTCGCTTATTCGTCGTCTTCCAAACCCATCAAACTTGACACCGCCATTCAGAACAACCCAATCGAGCAAATTGGGGTTGGCGGGGCACGGCATTTTCTGGTCCCTTCAATGGGGCCACTTGCAGGATTGACCATAACGGTGTTTCCTGATGGCCGAAGCGTACGTACACAGATTTACAACGCGCTCGGTGATCTCTCAGTTCAATCCAGCATCGGTACATGTGAGGTCATTGAATAATGGATTTCCTCAACGCCCTAGTGGCGCTCTCCAACTTCGTCCTCGTTCCTGCAATCGCCTATGGCAGCCAGTTGGCGCTGGGCGCTCTGGGGGTCACTCTGATCTATGGCATCCTGCGGTTCTCGAACTTTGCCCATGGCGACACGATGGCCTTTGGTGCGATGATCGCCGTGCTGGTCACATGGGGCCTGCAGGCCGCCGGGGTCAGTTTCGGGCCGTTACCGACTGCTCTGCTGGCCCTGCCCTTTGCCATTCTGGGCTGTATCGTTCTGGTTCTGATCACGGATCGGCTGGTTTACCGTTTCTACCGGGAACAAAAGGCCAAACCGGTCATTCTGGTGATCGTCTCGATGGGCGTGATGTTCATCATGAACGGGCTGGTGCGGTTCATAATCGGGCCGGATGATCAAAGGTTCTCGGACGGTGAGCGGTTCATCGTTTCAGCGCGGGAATTCAAGGCAATGACCGGGCTGCGTGAGGGGTTGGCGATCAAGACCTCTCAGGGCATCACCGTGGTTGTGGCCGTAGTCGCCGTGGCACTTTTGTTCTGGTTTTTGAACAAAACCCGCACCGGCAAGTCGATGCGCGCGTATTCGGATAACGAGGATCTGGCGCTGCTGTCCGGCATCAACCCTGAACGTGTGGTGATGATCACTTGGATCCTTGTCGCGGCGCTGGCGACAACTGCGGGTGTGCTTTACGGGTTGGACAAGAGCTTTAAGCCCTTTGTCTATTTCCAGCTTCTGCTGCCGATCTTCGCTTCGGCGATCGTCGGCGGCCTCGGCAACCCGCTGGGCGCTATCGCGGGCGGGTTCATCATCGCGTTTTCCGAGGTGACGATCACCTATGCATGGAAAAAGGTGCTGACCTATCTGGCACCGGAACATCTGGAGCCATCGGGATTGGTCCAATTCCTATCCACCGATTACAAATTCGCGGTCAGCTTTGTTATCTTGCTTATCGTGCTTCTGTTTAAGCCCACAGGTCTGTTTAAGGGGAAAGCAGTATGACCGAGACTGTCAAAAATACGCTGCTTTTCGTGGTTGTTGGCGGCCTGATCCTGTTGACCGGATTCACGCAAAGCTGGAATTCGGCGATCCTGATCCTGAACATGGGGCTGATCTCGGCCATCATGGCGCTTGGGGTGAACTTGCAATGGGGCTTTGCGGGCCTGTTTAACGTTGGTGTTATGGGCTTTGTTGCGCTGGGTGGGCTGGCAGTTGTGCTGGTCTCAACCCCGCCGACACCCGGCGCGTGGTCATCCGGAGGATACGGGATCGTCCTTGCGTTGCTGTTGGGGGCTGCGACCGTCGTTGCGGCGGTTCTGGTGGCAACAAAAATACCGAGGGGCCGTGTACAGACGATTGCCATCGTCGCCATTCTGATCGCCGGGTTTTTCATTTACCGTGCGGTGTTTGACCCCAGCGTTGCTGGTGTCGAAGCCATTGACCCAGCCGTTGCGGGCAACCTTGGCGGGTTGAATCTGCCGGTTCTGTTGGCCTGGCCCGCGGGTGGCGTGCTAGCCGCCGGTGCCGCGTGGCTGATCGGCAAAACAGCCCTTGGCCTGCGCTCGGACTATCTGGCGATTGCGACGCTTGGGATTGCCGAAATCATCATCGCAATCATGAAAAACGAGGACTGGTTGGCCCGAGGTGTCAAGAATGTCTACGGCATCCCACGCCCTTCGCCCGTGGTCGGCTATGAGGTTGAGCTGCAGCAGGATCCATCCTTCATTGCCCGTGCCGATTGGTTTGGGCTGGACCCTGTCATCGCCTCGACCCTGTCGGTCAAGCTGGGCTATTCCCTGCTGTTCATGGTTGTTCTTCTGATCCTGCTGTGGATGGCCCAGATGGCGCTGCGCAGCCCCTGGGGCCGCATGATGCGCGCCATCCGTGACAACGAGGTTGCAGCCGAGGCGATGGGTAAAGATGTCACCCGCCGCCATTTGCAAATCTTCGTTCTGGGCTCTGCCATCTGCGGTATCGCGGGCGCGATGATGACAACGCTGGACGGGCAGTTGACGCCGGGTACCTATAACCCTCTGCGCTTTACATTTCTGGTCTGGGTCATGGTGATCGTGGGCGGATCGGGCAACAACTTTGGTGCTGTGCTGGGCGCGTTCCTCATCTGGTTCCTGTGGGTCCAGGTCGAACCGATTGGGTTGTGGATTATGAACCTGATCACGTCCGGAATGCCCGATGGCAGTGCGCTCAAGACGCATCTGATCGACAGCGCGGCCCATATGCGACTGTTCACGATGGGGTTGATTCTGCTGATTGTTCTTAGATTCAGTCCAAGAGGGCTGATCCCCGAGAAATAGGGCCACAGAACCTCCAATATGTGGAACCGCGTCAAGAAATTGGCGCGGTTTCTTGCTTTTGAGTGAGGAACTTACTAGAGCAAATCATCGGCCTGACATGTTTCACAGTCGTGTTCACCAATTATTTGCCTTTGTGCAGACTACTACCATTTGCCCGCAGGGAATAGAAAACACCGATGAAAACCACTCTTACAAAGACACTCATTCTGTTGCCGGTTCTTGCCTCTTTGACCGCATGTATTCCGTCACCAAAAGATCTGGAAACCACTCCGGTCAAAGTCCAGACCCCCAAGGGCGTGGTGACATGCCAGCTCTACCGGCAGAACCGCGTGGACTGGGACCGGGCAATCGACTTTCCGGCAACAAAAATGTCCGTCCCCGAGGCTGATGCATATTGCAGACAAGAAGGCCAACGCCGCCTGAAGTGACCGTTGTGTGGCCGGGCAATCAGCCCGGCCCGCCATTCAACGATTACGAAATAACCCGCCCAGAATGCCTCGGACGATCCTGCGCCCGGTTGTTCCCTTAAGCTCTTTAATGACGGCCTCGCTCATGGCGGTGGCAAAGGTGTCTTTCTTTCGCACGATCCGCGAAGAAGACCGCGTTACTTTGCTACCTGAGTATCGGCGAGCCGTGGCAAATTCGCGTTCTGCAATCGATTGAGACTCAAGCTGTTCTTCTGCCTCGGCTGCGGCCTGTGCCGCGGCATCAGTCCGCGCCTGGAGTATCTCAAAGGCTGATCTGCGATCTATGCGGGTTTCGTATTTGCCTTTCATCGGAGACGCATTCATTACCATTTGCCGTTCGGCAGCGGTAATCGGCCCCAACTGTGACCCAGGGGGACGGATCAAAGTGCGTTCGACGATGCCCGGAACCCCTTTCTTTTGCAGCATGGATGTAACCGCCTCGCCCACGCCAACCTCACGGATGGCGGCCTCAGTATCAAAGGTTGGATTCTCGCGGTAGGTTTCAGCCGCAAGGCGAAGGTTTTTCCTGTCTCGGGCGGTGAAAGCTCGCAAAGCATGCTGTACCCGGTTACCCAACTGACCCAGAATGTCTTCTGGGATGTCTGCCGGGTTTTGCGAGATGAAATAGACCCCTACGCCCTTTGATCGGATAAGGCGGGCGACCTGCTCGACCTTGTCCACAAGCACTTTGGGCGCGTCTTCGAACAACAGATGCGCTTCGTCAAAGAAAAATACCAGCTTGGGTTTGTCCGGATCGCCGACTTCGGGCAACTCTTCAAACAGTTCGCTCAGCAGCCATAACAGGAACGTCGCATACAGACGAGGTGATCCCATCAGCTTGTCAGAGGCCAGGATGTTCACCATGCCATTCCCGTTGGCATCGGTGCGCATAAGATCGGCCAGTTCCAGGGCAGGTTCGCCAAACAGATTGGTGCCCCCTTGATTTTCAAGAACCAATAACCGTCGCTGGATGGCACCGATCGAGGCGGTTGAGACATTCCCATAGCGCAGCGAAAGATTTGCTCTGTTCTCTCCGATCCAGACCAACAGGGCTTGCAGATCTTTCATATCCAACAGGGGCATACCTTCTTCATCGGCAACCCGAAATGCAATGTTTACAATGCCTTCTTGTGCTTCGCTCAGGTCCATCAGCCTGGACAACAACAAAGGTCCCATCTCGGATACTGTGGTTCGAACCGGATGGCCTTGCTGACCGAACAGGTCCCAGAAAGTGACCGGGCAAGCGGCATATTCGTAATCCGTGAATCCGATGGTTTCGGCACGCTTCTGAAATGCCCCATGTAGCTTGTGACTTTCACTGCCCGCCAGCGCCAAACCAGACAGATCACCTTTGACGTCAGACAGAAACACCGGCACCCCGGCCTTGGAAAACCCCTCGGCCAGGATCTGAAGCGTCACGGTCTTGCCAGTGCCGGTCGCACCGGCGATCAGGCCGTGGCGGTTGGCGTATTTCAACGACAACGTCTGCGGTTGGCTGTAATCTGCGCCACCACCGCCAAGAAATATGTTCTCACTCATATGCTTAAGGCCCTGTTTCCTACCGATCTCCGCCCAGCATACAAAGTTAACCTTTGGCTGCGATAGTTTTCTGGTTGTTCGTGTATGAGAATTCCGCGGTCAACAAACTTCCTCCCTGTCGACTGGCCGCGCGTTCACGCGCGGCCCTTTTTTCACCATAGCTTCATAATTAAATTTTCAGGTTAGCAGTTGACCACCGCGCCGCCCTCTCGTAACGTCTGCTCATAATTAAGTCGGCCGGTCCGACGGGGAGAAAAATTCATGAAAGGGAGCCGCTCCACCGGCTCCCTTTTATCTTGGCCACACGTGTTGCCCACGGGGCCTCAGGCGAGATTCCGATCACTTCTGTCTTTTTACGCTGCATAATGCCTGACACTGCGCGCCAGTGGTGCTAGACCCGGCGAAAAGCCACATCAACAATCACGAGGCAATTATGTTCAGGACACCGATAAAGCTTGTTGCGGCAGCTTTTCTTTTCAACGGCGCCGCCCTGGCGCAAGAGACCACCGACACGGCAGAACCTGCCACCGAATCCCCTACGACCGAGCAGGTGGACAATGGTCTCGACCTGGGGCAGCCGGTCGATGAAACCGTCAAGGTCGGACAGCGCTATGACAAAGAAAAATTCGGCGACTGGAGCCTGAACTGTTTGAAGATGAACGCGGGCAAAGATCTGTGTTCGCTGCTGCAAGTCATAAATGGCCCGCAAGATGTGCCTATGGCTGAGTTTTCCATGTTCCGCCTACCCGAAGGCGGTTCGGCTGTAGCCGGAGCAAATATCTTGGTTCCGCTTGAAACCCTGTTGCAAGCGCAGCTGACCCTCTCAATCGACGGGGCGCCTGCCAAACGCTACAACTATTCGTTTTGTAACCCTGTTGGCTGTGTTGCCCAAATCGGCCTGACCCAGGGGGATATCGACGCAATGAAGCAGGGTAGCAAGGCGACTTTGACCATCGTTCCAGCGCCCGCGCCGGATCAGGTGATCGAACTTGACCTGTCTTTGTCCGGGTTTACTGCAGGCTACGACATTGTTGATGTCGCAACCAACTGAAGACTACATTTCGAGAAAGCCGTTTAACCCAGCGGCTTTCTCAAACCCGCTTCAAGGCAAGTACTGCGTTCAGACCTCCGAAAGCGAAAGCGTTGCTTAGCGCAACCTCAACTTTCGCATCGCGTGCCTCGTTGGGCACAACGTCCAAAGCACATTCCGGATCTGGTTCTTCGTAGCCAATCGTCGGTGCAATCACCCCATCTCGCAGGGCCATGATACAGGCCAAAAGCTCTACCGCGCCGGTTCCGCCAATCAAGTGACCATGCATCGACTTGGTGGATGAGATCAAAAGTTCGTCCGCATGCGGGCCGAAAACGCCAGCTACAGCGGCACATTCCGTTTTGTCATTGGCCGCAGTACCTGTGCCATGGGCGTTGATATAACCCACCTGATTGGCATTCAGGCCAGCATCAGACAACGCCCCTGACATCGCACGGGCTGCGCCCTGCTTGCTGGGCATTACAATGTCTGATGCATCCGAGGTCATCGCGAAACCAACAACTTCGCACAAAATTTCTGCCCCACGCGCCTTCGCGTGTTCGTATTCCTCGAACACGAAGATGCCCGCTCCCTCTCCTTGCACCATACCGTTTCGGTTGGCGCTAAAAGGACGACAGGCATCCTTGGACATCACCCGCAGCCCTTCCCAGGCCTTAACGCCACCAAAGCACAACATGGATTCTGAGCCGCCGGTGATCATCGCAGGGGCCGCCCCGCTGCGCACCATCTGAAAGGCTTGCGCCATCGCATGGTTCGATGAGGCACAAGCAGTCGATACCGTAAAGCTGGGACCTTTGAGGTTATGTTCCATCGATACGTGGCTTGCCGCCGCGTTGTTCATAAGTTTTGGTACAACAAATGGATGGACCCTGTTCTTCCCGTCCTCATAGACTGAACGGTAGTTGTCGTCCCAGGTCGAAACGCCACCACCTGCTGTTCCCAGAACCACGCCAGATCGTGCAGCCAACTCACCGTGGAATTCGATCCCGGACTGATCTATGGCCTCTTTGGCCGCGGTCAGGGTAAACTGTGTAAACCTGTCATACAGAGTCATCTGTTGGCGGTTGAACCGACCCTCGGCTTCGAACCCCCGGACCTGCCCACCGATCTTGATCGCCAACCTGTCGACGTCTCGAAATTCAAGTTCCGAAATGCCACAACGGCCTTCCCGCATCGCCTCAAGCGTATCTGGAACTGAATGACCAAGCGAATTGATCGTGCCTGCCCCGGTTATTACTACCCGTTTCATTTGCTTGGGTCAGACCTTTTCTGCCACAAGCTTTTCGATCCCAGCAATGATCGCGGCGACATTTGAGATGTCAAAGTCACTGGCCGTTGGTTCATTGGCATTGAACGGAACGGTAATGTCGAACTCTTCTTCGATGGCAAAGATACTCTCGACCAGCCCCAGGCTGTCGATCCCCAGATCTTCGAGCGTACTTTCGGGCGTCACATCCGAAGGCTCCAACACGGCTTGTTCGGCAATGATGGCAATGACGCGGTCGGTGATGCTCATATCGATCCTCTGATTATCACGTTGAATGTGATTTAATCGCTCGGAGGCTGTTTGGAAACAGCCTTTTTCAACGCCTCCACGTCACGAAGCATCCGCGGCAATCTGCGCTGCGCCTTATAGACATCAGTAAAGGTTTCCATCTTCACAGCCGGGTAGCCCATCAACACACGACCGGCAGGTACGTTTGACAGGATTTTGGTACCACCGCCGACAATCACCCGGTCGCCAACGAAAATATTGTCCGAGACGCCTGATTGCCCACCCAGAACCACGTTATTGCCAAGCTCAACCGAACCGGAAATACCAGACTGACCACACAGCAGACAGTCATTACCAACGCGCGTGTTGTGGCCGATATGGACCTGATTATCCAGTTTTGTGCCATTCCCGATGCGAGTATTACGAATGGTCCCGTTGTCGATCGTGCAATTCGCACCGATCTCGACATCGTCGCCAATTTCCACAGAACCCAGTGAATGAATGCGCAGCCAGCTTTGCGCGCTGGCGTCTCCTGCATCCCCCAAGGTCTTGCGCGCGTTCTCTACCCCCGATACTTCGGGCGTAACAAAACTGAACCCGTCGCTACCGATCCTTGCCCCTGGTTGCGCGATAAAACGATCCCCGATCTGCACACGGGCACCAATGCTGACCATTTCGCGCAGAACGGCGTCTTCGCCCAACACAGCATCCATGCCTATGACGCAATGCGGTCCGATATTCGCCCCTCTGCCGACCCGGGCCCGTGCACCAATGACTGCCAGAGGGCCGATTGAGACCCCATCTGCCACATCCGCAGTCGGGTCGATGACTGCAGAAGGGTGAACCCCGGATCCAAAGCCCTGCCCTTTATCCAGCATGGAGGTGATCCCGGCCATCGCCATCCGCGGTCGCCGAACGAATATTGCTGCCTTAAGCCCCAACGCCTGCCAGTCAGCACCTTCCCAAAGGATGGCGACCTGCGCCGAACCCGATCCCAGATCCTCGGCATATTTCGGCGACATCGCCATCGCCAGATCAGTGGCAGTTGCATCCGACGGTTCAGCAGCAGCATGTACGACCAGGCTGGCATCGCCCTGGAACTCAGCGTCAAGGGCATCTGCGATTTGTTGAACTGTATATTTCATGTGGGGCTTCCCGGAACTAGGACCTGCCCCCGGTGATTACCCCTGAACGTCCGGCAGGGCCACCCCTGCTTTCTGCAGAGCATTCCAGATTTTCTGATCACGGCCATAGACGTCGCGTCGGTACTGTACCTCACCTTTCGGGCCAATAAAGGCAGTGCGGTAAATCAAGTGGACAGGAACATGCTGCTCAAGTTTCACAGTGGTCTCTTTTCCAGTCGCGAGAATCCGATGGAAAAATGCCTTTGGGTTTTCTTCTTGCTTCGCCAACAGTGCGTAAGCGAATTCGAAAGGCTGAGCCAATCTGATACAACCATGCGAGAAGGCACGAGATTCCCGAGCAAACAAACTTTTCTGCGGTGTATCATGCAGATAGATGTTGTGCTTGTTGGGGAACATGAACTTCACCAGCCCCAGGGCATTGCTTTTGCTGGGCGGTTGGCGCATCGCAAAAGGAAAGTTGCTTGCGGTGAACTGAGTGAAATCTACTGCCCCGCGATTGACCTGGCGACCACTGCGATCGGTAATCTGAATATGCCCAACGGCATTTGGGTTGGACTGCAGCTGCGGCAGGTATTCCTTGGTGATGATCGAGCGTGGGACATACCAGCTGGGGTTAATGACCATATGTTCCATCTTGTCGGAAAACTCGGGGCTCCGACGATCATGGGTGTTCTTGCCGATCACAGCGCGGGTTTCAAAGGTAATAAAGCCGTCATCAACAATCTTGGCTGAGAAATCAGCCTGATTGACCAGAATGTGGCGTTCACCGCGCTCGCGCGGCAACCAGCGCTCACGCTCCAGCGCGACATAGACGGCCTTCAGACGATCCGAAGCAGTGCGGTTCAATTCAGTAATTGTGCCCGGACCCGCGACACCATCTGCGGCAAGACCATGTGCGATCTGAAACCGCTGAACGCCTGCCAGCAAGGCATCGTCAAAAACAGGGCTGGCTGTTGGGTTCATAAAACCCATTTCAACCAGTCGGTTACGCATCGCTATTACGGCGGGTCCAGTATCTCCCAGTTCGAGCTTAGCCTGCGGAACAGTAGTTCCCCAACCGCCTTGGCGAACCAATTCTTCCAGCGCAAGTTTCTGCTTCATCAAAGCCCGATACTGGGTCGAGCTTGGCGCCAACTGATCGAAATAGGCTGCATCCTCCGAGGTCGTCAGTCCACGCAGATGCCCTGCTGTCGAGGTCGGCTCGACCTTCCTGACCAATCCATCGTCTATATCGGATGGTCGTATAAGGCCTGTCCTCATGTCCTGAGCATAGGCTGCAAAAACGCGTGTCAACTCGACCTCGACGGCCCCAAGCTGACGCGCTGATTTTGCTGATTGAAGCCGGTCAACCAAGCCCTGCGCATCATAGGCGTTCGCGGGTAGCCCGTGTAATTCGACCGCAGAAAGCCCCTCAATCAACCGTTGACGACGTTCAGCATGTGCAGCCGTGTCGCCAACCCAAACAGGCACGAATCCTCTTTCACGGTAGAAATCGGCAATCTCAGACCCGGAAGGTGCAAATTCGGCAACCGCCATCTGGAATGCGGTGTCAGGCTTGGCCTCAGTGTTCGCCATCGCCGAAGACGTTAGAAAACATGCGGCCAAAGCAATACCGGTGCTTGCACGAAGAACAGAGAACATTTGGAGCCCTTGAATTTTCAATATAATACGCCGTTTCAGGCAATGCCGAACAATTATGGTTTTGCTTGAAACCCATTGTCTATTCACAAATGCATCAATTTCGTGCTTATACCCAAGCGTGATGCTTGTTTGCATCGGACAGATTTCGGCGACGGCCTAAGACGTTGGATCTTTGCCATTTTGCACCACCTGCGCAAAAAACTGCCGAAAATTCCCCCTTGAAAAGATGAATTTGAAAGACTTCTTGGCCGCCCTTCACGAGTGTGTCATAAATCCCTCATCTGGGATGGGAATAAATTAATACAGCGCGCGTAACATCGTGTGCAGGCAGGAACAGTACGGGACGAAACACAAAATGACGACGAGCAGTTCCTCGGGTTTGACCCGGCGTGCTTTATTGGGCGCATTCGCAGCTACAGCAGTTGTAGCAACTCCAACCTACTCCAATGCAGCAGGATTCCTTCGTGGCGGTGGTGATATTCGCCGTATTCGCATGTATTCCGGACGCACTGGCGAGCGGATCGATATGATCTATTGGGTTGACGGTAAATACATCAAAGACGCGGTCAAAGAAGTGAACCACTTCATGCGCGATTGGCGCACCGACCAGGCCAAAGATATGGACCTCCGCACGATCGACATCATGGCGGCGTCGCATAATCTGTTGGATGTCAACGAACCCTATATGCTGCTGTCGGGCTATCGCTCGCCGCAGACCAACGCGATGCTGCGGTCACGGTCGCGCCGTGTTGCCAAGAATTCGTTGCACATGAAAGGCCAGGCAGCCGACCTCCGCCTGTCATCTCGTTCGGTCTCGCAAATGGCCAAAGCGGCGATGTCTTGCCGTGCTGGTGGTGTTGGCAAATACCACCGCTCGAACTTCGTGCATATGGATTGCGGTGTGGTAAGAAGCTGGGGCGGTTGATCCGCCCCGCCCGTCGTCAAGAGAAGTTTGTCGGTCACGTAACCGTTTGAATGAGCAGATTTATCTGCCATTGTGGAGGTGTCATTCTACTCAGGCAGCCTCATAAATCCTGCGCAAACCGGCTGTTGCAGGTGATCTTCAATACGAGCCCAAATATTCAAGAAATGGCGCACCTGAGAGGATTCGAACCTCTGGCCTCTGCCTTCGGAGGGCAGCGCTCTATCCAGCTGAGCTACAGGTGCCTGAGCCGTTAGCTAACCTTGTTCCGGGCCGGGTGCAACTGAAAATCGACCCGGATCAAACAGGTTTCACGCGAAAAGATCATGCGCAAGTTCAAGCGCTTCGATCAGGGTATCGACCTCATCTTTCGAGTTATAGAGACCAAAACTGGCGCGGCATGTCGCGGTGACTCCGAGGAAATCCATCAATGGTCCAGCACAATGGTGCCCGGCCCGAACGGCGACGCCCTTCTTATCCAAAATCGTCGAAATGTCATGCGCGTGGCCTGCACCGTCCAAAGTGAAGCTAAAGATCGCCGCTTTGTCCGGCCGTGTCCCCTGAAGCTGAATCCAGTTCAGCCCCGCAAACCTCTGCATCGCATAGTCTCGGATCCCGGCCTCATGAGCAGCAACGTTGTCCATCCCCAAATCCATCAGATAGTCCAGAGCGACGCCCAGTCCGATGGTTTGCACGATGCCAGGAGTTCCCGCCTCGAATTTCATCGGTGGATCATTGTAGATCACCTGATCCTTGCTGACCTCTTTGATCATGTCACCGCCACCGATAAACGGGCGCATTTCGGCCATCCGGCCAGATTTGATGTAAATCGCTCCCGATCCCGATGGGCCATAAAGCTTATGCCCGGTGATGGCGTAGAAATCGCAGCCGATATCCTGGACATTGACCGGCATATGCACGGCGCCTTGACTGCCATCCACCAGCACCGGGACGCCTTTGGCATGGGCGCCTTCTGTGATTGCTTTGACATCCACAACCGTGCCCAACACGTTCGAACAATGGGTCACCGCGACCAGCTTGGTTTTTGGACCGATGGCATCAATGACAGCTTGCGGATCAAGCCCGCCATCCGCATCCACATCCACCCATTTCAGCACTACTCCCTGACGCTCGCGCAGGAAATGCCAGGGTACGATGTTTGCATGATGCTCCATCACACTCAGAACGATCTCGTCCCCGGCCTGAAGACGCGGCATCGCCCAGCCATAGGCGACCAGATTGATGCCTTCGGTCGTGCCCGAGTTCAGAACAATTTCATCTTCATCCGTTACGCCCAGAAATCGGGCAATAGTTCCACGAACGGATTCGTATTTCTCGGTCGCCAGATTGGACAGATAGTGCAGCCCGCGATGCACATTTGCATATTCTTCGCTATAAGCCCGCGTCACAGCGTCAATGACAACCTGTGGCTTCTGAGCTGATGCTCCATTGTCCAGATAGGTCAGCGGCTTGCCGTTTACCTCTCGGGACAGGATCGGAAAGTCAGCGCGAATTTTCTGCAGATCGAACATCGTATTTTTCTTCCCTAAACCGGGCCGTTGGGTGTGAACATGAGGACAAATGAGATTGAAATCAGTGCGGATAACAGAATGACCCCAAAAGATTTCAGCATCGAGTTGAACTTATGAGCTTCATTCAGGAAATGCATTGAGACGTAAAGGCTGACAAGTGCGGTCGCCAGCAAAAACATGACCATCATAAATGGAACAACCATCGAAACGATCAGAGTCACCGACATCGCTGCGATCTGAAGGAATTGCAGCCAGATCGTCAGGATCAGGATATTTTTGAATGTCGCAACGCCCCCTATAGTACGACCAACAAAAAGAAGAGCCACCACGCTGAGCAGCATCGCGCCTGACGAACGCAGAAGGTTCAGAATAACAGGATCAGAAACGGGAAGCGGTTCACCCTGCGGGACAGGGACCATCTGTTCAATACCAATTTGGATGGCACCGTTCAGAACGACAGCCAGAAAGAATGCCAGCCAGACAACTTCACGCCCGGGACGCAGATCCAGCAACCGTCTTGCCGCTTCGGCAGGGTTGGTCAGGGTCAGAACAGCAATCTGACTCAGCACGGCCGGATTCATTCCGCATACCTTTGCGCTTGCCTAAGGCCCGAAAACCAGAACCACAGGAATACGACAAACCAGACCAACCCGACAGTGGTCATGGTTGTCCCCGGACCGATAAAACCAGCGACAAGGCCGTTCAGCAAAATCAACGGCGTCGAGGATAGCAACGCCCAGAACAGAGCCAACCTTGCGCCATAGGAAGTCCCCTTTCCGCCGAACAGACGCGCCGCACCGTGGGACACGAAGGCCAGAAGGTAGAAGAACAGCGGCAAGATAATGACCGTTCCAAGCAAGGCACCGCCCAACAGCATGTTAAGTTCGAGGTCTTCGAGATGCGCCCGTCGGGACAAACGTGGCAGTTGCGCAATGAATGCCACCACGCAGAACGCCATTACAAAGACCAAAGCGCGGTCCTCACGTTCGCCCAAATCCAAAAGCCGGCTTACAACCCGGCCTGGTCCACGGTATGTGGCCACTATATCCGTCGTTACCGGCATCAGCTTCGCCGAGAAAGCCAGCCTTCAAGGCGGTCAACCATAGCCTCCGCAAGGCCTTCATCCTCGATCTCTTCCACAGCCTCGGCCAGGAACGACAAGGTCAGCAAATTTGTTGCCTCTTTGACGGGCACACCCCGAGACCGCAGGTAGAACAGAGCCGTTTCATCAAGCGCACCTGATGTCGAACCGTGCGAACAGACAACGTCATCGGCATAGATCTCAAGCTCGGGCTTGGCGAGGAACTGACTATCATCATCCAGTAGCAAAGACTGGCTGATCTGATACCCATCTGTTTTCTGAGCGCCCTCTTTCACAAGGATCTTGCCCTGAAACACGCCGGTCGCGCCGTTGCGCAGCACCTTCTTGAACACCTGGCGGCTTTCGCAACCAACCGCGTCATGGGTGACGAATACCGTGTCGTCATGGTGAAAGTCGCCATCTCCGACGCAGGCACCGGCCACGTGCGCCACCGCATCATCGCCGGTCAATTCGATCACCTGTTCGTTCCGGGTCAGAACACCGTTCATGGTCAGGGTGAAGGATTTGTAGACAGAATTGGCACCCAACCGTGTAAACATATGCGTCGCCGCACGACGCTCGTGGTCACGACCCTGGGCCCGCACATGGTGCAGCGAGCCACCATCGGCAATGTCAATTTCCATACATTTGTTGAAACGCGATGCCGCCGGCCCGTTTTCGAGAATGGTAACCTCGGCGTCAGTTTCGACCCGTACTACGTGATGCAGGATCGCATCCGAATCCTCGGACGCATGGCGATAGATCAGGCTGATCGGTTTCGATGGCTTACCGGTCACATGGATGGCCACGCCGTCTGATGCAAATGCGGTGTTCAATGCGGCCAGCGGGCGCTGAACCGGAACTTGTCCATTCGCTTCAAGAACGCCATACAAGTCTTTGGCCCAATGGATATCTTTGCAGCAAATATCTTCAAGCCGGTCGATCGAAACACCTTCGAGCGTCAGATCATCGGACTCTTCGGGATTGAACACTCCGTCAACGAAGACAATCTTTAAGCGGTCGAATTCATCGAACATTTGCGGCTCGTCCGACTCGAACAGCGCCGCATGCGCTGCATCAGCCGATACGAGCGTATCGGGTTGGGTGTATTTCCAGTACTCGTCGCGCCGGCTGGGCAAGCCCATTTGGCGCACACGGGCAATCGCATCCTCGCGCGCAGCGCGAGTACATCCAGCATCGGGCAACGACAGGACGGCCAGCCGCTCCTCCGTCGCAGTCTGTTTTGCTTGGGGCAACGCCATCAGTTCACCTCGGCCAAAATGTCGGCATAACCGTTGTTTTCGACCTCAAGTGCCAACTCAGGACCGCCAGTTTTTACAATCCGCCCATCGGCCATGATATGTACGACATCAGGTTTGATGTGGTCCAGAAGGCGCTGATAATGCGTGATAACAAGGAAGCCACGCGCTTCGTCGCGCAGCGCGTTCACGCCCTCTGCAACCAATTTCATCGCGTCTACATCCAAACCGGAATCTGTCTCGTCCAGAATGCACATTTTGGGCTCTAGCATGGCCATTTGCAGTATTTCGTTGCGCTTTTTCTCACCGCCAGAAAAGCCAACATTCACAGGGCGCTTCAGCATATCCGCATCGATCTTTAACGATTTGGCCTTGGCGCGCACCTCTTTCAGGAAATCGGCTGCCGAAAGCTCTTCTTCCCCACGGGCCTTGCGCTGTGAATTCACAGCGGTGCGCAGAAAGGTCATGTTGCCAACGCCCGGGATTTCGACTGGATATTGGAACGCCAGGAAAACACCAGCTGCTGCGCGCTCTTCCGGTTCCATCTCGAACAGGTTCTCACCACCAAGGGTCGCCGAGCCTTCGGTCACTTCATACCCATCCCGACCGGACAGCACATAGCTGAGCGTCGATTTGCCCGAGCCATTTGGCCCCATGATCGCATGTACCTTGCCAGCCTCAACCTTCAGGTCGACACCTTTGAGGATTTGCTTGTCTTCTTCTTCAAGTTTGACGTGCAGGTTTTTGATTTCCAGCATGTTTATTTCCTTTGGCGTATCGCAAGAGGGTCATGCCCCCTGTATGTTCTGAATTCAGGGAAAGTCGGGATTAACCCACAGATCCTTCGAGACTGATGGCCACCAACTGCTGGGCCTCCATCGCAAATTCCATTGGCAGTGCCTGTAGCACGTCCTTGCAGAACCCGTTGACAACAAGGGCCACGGCCTCTTCCTCGTCCATTCCGCGCTGACGGCAATAGAACAGCTGATCATCATCGACCTTCGACGTCGTCGCTTCATGCTCGACGCGCGATGAGTTGTTCTTGACCTCGATATAGGGCACCGTATGCGCCCCGCATTTGTCACCGATCAGCAAGCTGTCACACTGGGTGTAATTGCGGCTGTCCTTGGCTTTCGGATGCATCGAGACCAACCCGCGATAGGTGTTCTGCGCCTTGCCCGCGCTGATCCCTTTCGAAACGATCCGAGACTTGGTGTTCTTGCCGAGGTGGATCATCTTGGTGCCAGTGTCGGCCTGCTGATAGTTATTGGCAATCGCGATCGAATAGAACTCACCTTGGCTTTCATTGCCGCGCAGGATGCAGGACGGGTATTTCCATGTCACGGCAGAGCCGGTCTCCACCTGCGTCCACATCACCTTGGACCGGTCGCCGCGGCAATCCGCGCGCTTGGTCACAAAGTTATAGATGCCACCCTTGCCATTCTCATCCCCGGGGTACCAGTTTTGAACGGTCGAGTATTTTACCTCGGCATCTTCCTCGATAATGATTTCGACCACGGCAGCATGCAGCTGCGCAGTGTCGCGCTGAGGCGCAGTACAGCCTTCCAAGTAGCTGACATAGCTGCCTTTATCGGCAATGATCAGGGTACGTTCAAACTGACCGGTGTTCTCCGCATTGATGCGGAAATAGGTGCTCAGCTCCATCGGGCAGCGTACGCCCGGTGGGATGTAGACAAATGACCCGTCCGAGAACACGGCCGAGTTCAGCGTTGCATAGAAATTATCGGATACTGGAACCACGGTGCCCAGGTATTTCTTGACCAGCTCGGGGTGTTCCCTGATCGCTTCAGAGATCGAGCAGAAGATCACACCTGCCTTTTTCAATTCCGCCTGAAAAGTTGTGCCAACGGACACCGAGTCGAACACCGCATCCACGGCCACTTTGCGCCCTTCGGCGGGCATATCCTCGGCACCTTCGACGCCAGCCAGAATCATCTGTTCTTTCAGTGGGATACCAAGCTTTTCGTAAGTGGCCAGCAGCTTCGGATCCACCTCATCCAGCGATTTCGGCTTTACCTCCATCGATTTCGGACGGGCATAGTAATACTGGTTCTGGAAGTCGATTTCGGGATAGCTGACCATCGCCCATTTCGGCTCTTCCATCTTGGTCCAGCGTTCGAACGCGGCCAGACGCCATTCGGTCATCCATTCCGGTTCTTCATTCTTGTCCGAGATCAGACGGACGATATCGGGGTTCACGCCTTTTGGGGCGTATTCCATCTCAATATCGGTGTTCCAGCCGTATTTATAGGTTCCGGCCTCGCGCACCGCATCAACGGTTTCCTGATCGACACCTTCTTTTACCTGAGTCTGGTCCAAAGCGGCCATGACTTATCCTCCGTCAGATCACGCGGCACGCGCGCGATGCTTTTTCTCTTTTTCCAGCCACGTATCCGCGAAACGCAGCACATCATCTTCTGTCGTCCAAGGGCCGAGCGATACGCGAATTGCGCTGGCTGCCGTTACCTCGTCATATCCCATTGCCGTCAGAACTCGGCTGGTCTTTACCTTGCCACTTGAACAGGCCGAACCTGCGCTGATCGCAAATCCAGCCAGATCCATCTGCATAACCTGCGTCTCCCCTTTCCATCCGGGAGTTGCAAAACACAAAGTGTTGGGGAGTCGCTCCTGATCTTTCCCGACAAAAATAGTCGCTTTCGATCCGGCCTCAAGAGCGTTCTCTAGAATATTTCTAAATTTAGCAACATTTTCCCAAACACCGTTAGCCAGATCTTTCACTGCGGCCTCGGCAGCGGCACCAAAACCCGCGATTCCAACAACGTTTTCCGTCCCGGAGCGCCGGCCCATTTCCTGCCCGCCACCAACAGCAAGCGGGTTGATGTCCAGCCCTTGTTTTAGGATCAGAGCGCCAACACCCTTAGGACCGCCGATTTTATGCGCCGAAAGAACCGCCATATCCGCATCGCTCCAGGCGAAGGAAAAGGGTATACGGCCAACAGCCTGCGTAATATCCAGCAACAACCAATCGGCGCGCCGTGCGCCATAGGGCCACTGACCTTCGACCTTTTTCGGTGGCAAGGTAACGATACCTGTTTCCGAATTCGCCAACCCCATTGCTAAGATGTGACCAGGTCCGAACGGGCGTTCGTTGCAGTTCGATAGATCAAGATGCGACCAAAGCGCGTCATGCGCCGTTGTATCGACGAACACATCGCAATTATTCGGTCTATTTTGCAGGACCCGAGCCGCTTCGGTCGCACCTGAGGTGAAAATAACTTCCTGCGGTCGGCACCCGACAGCTTCGGCCACCTGCGCCCGTGCACGCTCGACCATGGCCTTTGCCGCTCGTCCTTCAGCGTGAACCGAGGAAGGGTTACCGATCTGATCCATTGCCGTGATCATCGCATCGCGCGCTTCGGGGCGAATTGGCGTTGTGGCGTTATGATCAAGGTAAACACGATTCATGGATGCACCTTTTGGCAACCAAAGAGACTTGGACAAAGCAAATTCATCTTACTCGTCCACGACCGCGAACAGATTGGGAACAGCCGGACAGGGTGCCAAGTCGTTCCTGATCACATCAGAAAGCCGCGTTTGATGCAGAAACACATAAACATGGGCACTTAGCCCTTCCCACAATCGGTTGGTCAGCGATTGCGCACGACTGCCCGATGAGGCCCCCGATGCCCCTGCCCCCTTTTTCAACGCGTCTACAGTTTCGTCGACGGCGGACAGAATTTCGACTACACGGATTTCCGACGCAGGGCGCGCCAACCGATAACCTCCGCCCGGACCGCGCACTGACGAGACAAGCTCGGCCCGGCGCAACTTTACGAACAGCTGTTCAAGATAAGGCAACGAGATGTCCTGCCGTTCGGAAATTTCGCTCAGCGTTACCAGTCCGTCAGAAGACTGAAGAGCGATATCAGCCAAGGCCACCATCGCGTAACGACCCTTGGTCGAAAGCTTCATTCTCATTCCCTTATGGCAGTTAACGCGCGAAATCATTGACGCCGCCGCTGCCAGTGCGTATCTCCGACTGACAGCGCCCTTGCGCCGACTATCACAATTAGAACCGTTCTAAGGTGTCCGACGATTATCGTCAAGTATTTCCGGACACCCAGAAGAAAAAGACAGGACCTATGCACACATGCCCGAGGTGATTTTTCCCGGACCCGAAGGCCGCCTGGAAGGCCGCTACCACCCGCAAAAGGAAAAAGACGCACCGATCGCCATCGTGTTGCACCCGCATCCTCAATTTGGCGGGACCATGAACAACAAGGTGGTCTATAATCTGCACTATGCGTTCTACAACATGGGTTTCACCGTGTTGCGGTTCAACTTTCGCGGTGTTGGCCGCAGCCAGGGCGAATATGACCAGGGCGTAGGCGAGCTGAGTGATGCGGCATCGGCACTGGACTACCTGCAGTCGATGAACAACAATTCGAAACACTGCTGGGTCGCAGGGTTCTCGTTCGGAGCCTGGATCGGGATGCAACTGCTTATGCGCCGCCCTGAGATTACCGGTTTCATCAGCGTTTCTCCGCCAGCCAACATGTATGATTTCTCGTTCCTGGCGCCCTGCCCCTCTTCGGGTCTGATTATCAACGGATCCTCTGATCGGGTAGCCCCGCCTGCAGACACCACTGCATTGGTTAACAAGCTGCATGAACAGAAGGGCATCACAATCACCCATAACGAAGTTGAGGGTGCAGACCACTTCTTTCAGGATCGCCACATGGATACGCTGATCACTGATGTAAGTGACTATGTGAAACGGCGGCTGACAGAGAACACGCGCTAATGTCCGACACGATCATCAGGCTTGCTTCCAAGCTGGCCGAAGACACAATGAAAGTGATGGACGAAACCGGAAACGACCGCTTCTTCATGGAAGTTGGCGAAGTGATCGGGGCGTCCTCACAAACATTGGAAGAAGCATTCCTGACCGAGATCCGTGTCCGGATGGCCGAACGTAAGGCCCGCAAGTTTGTCGTCGAGAAATTGACCGAACATCGGTCAAAACTGAAAGCTATAGAAAAACAATGACGCAAAGATTGTCCGCGCAAATCGACTTCCTTAAACGCGCGGACAGGCTGAAATCTGTCAATCGTGCCAACGCCTTGTTGGATCAGTCCCGCCCAGAGAACGCGGCTGAGCATAGTTGGCAACTGGCGCTTTGGGCCCTGGTTTTGGAACCGCTTGCCGGGTCAGACGTGAATATCGACCGCGTGATCAAAATGCTACTGCTGCATGATCTGGTCGAAATCATCGTAGGCGATCACCCGATTCACCTGAAAACAGATTGGAAAGCACTGGAATTGGCGGAACAAACAGCTGCTGAAGAGCTGTTTGGCATGCTGCCTGCGGATCAGGCCACGACGTTTCTTGCTCTTTGGCAAGAATTCGAAGCCGACGCCACTCCGGACGCGAAATTCGCCAAGATTCTGGATCGGTCGCAACCGATGTTTCAGGTGCTGTGTGCAGAACGGCCAAACCCAGAGCATTTAGCTGTCGTGAATGACAACCTGAAACAAGGTCGCGCTGCCTATCTGCAACAAGCTTTCCCGGACGCATATAATCTTGCCCAAGCGCTGCTGAATGGAGGCAAACTCGAAACCTCCGCGCTTTCTCTGCGTTTGGGTTTCTTGACCGAAACTGACCAACTCAAATCGGTTCAGCGCGCATCGCGTCTGCTCTATGATAACCGGTTTGAGAATTCAGCCGAACATTCCTGGCACATCATGCTTTTTGCCTGGGTCCTGTCCGAATATGCAGCCTCATCCGTTTCTGTAAACCGCGCCCTCAGAATGCTTTTGCTGCACGACATTGTTGAAATTGACGCCGGTGATCACCCAATTCATGGGCAGGTCGACCACGCGGCACAAGCCGCCGAGGAACTTGCTGCGGCGCAAAGGTTGTTTGGAATGCTCCCAGAGGTGCAAAATCAAGAATTCATGTCGATCTGGCAGGAGTTTGAACAGGCTGAAAGCCCCGATGCCTGTTTCGCCAAAGCGATTGATCGCTTCCAAACCCCGGTTGGCAACCTCGAGACAGGAGGCGGTTCCTGGATTGATTACAACGTCACATACGAGCAAATCCACAGCCGTGTGGGCACGGTGATTATTCCCGGTGCACCAGCCCTGTGGGCATGGCTGGATCCGTTGCTTCGGGGTTACTTTTCTGAGACTGCAGAAGGCTGAAAACACAGCGGAAAAAGGAGCATAACACCCCTTTTTCCTGTATTCGGCAGTCGCTTAAACCGATGTACCAATCAATCGCTCAACATTTCGGGCTGCTTTTGTTTCGACGGACCCCCCGCCAGCAAGCCACCCAAGCGCAACAATAAGTGCCGAAAGAGCGATGACGTATTTTGCAAATTTCGTCATGGCGATACTCATAAAAAAACACGATAAAACCCGGACAAAGTATCACATTGCCGAAAATCCACATAGTCGGGTAATCCTGACCCCTGACGGATGCCTGTAAACTCCTGCTATCGCTTGCGCGTATCGGTCATTTCGTGCTCAACCCAATGCAACCTTATTGAATGCGAGACCACCGTGCCCAAAGCATATCTTCTACTGCTGTTGGCAGTTGTTGCCGAAACGATTGGTACAACTGCACTTCAGGCCAGCCAGCAATTCAGCCGGTTCTGGCCGTCAGTGCTTGTGGTTGTTGGCTATGGAATTGCCTTTTATCTGATGGCCCTCACGCTCAAATACATGCCGGTTGGTATCGTCTATGCAATCTGGTCCGGTCTTGGAATCGTGCTGATTGCCATCATCGGTTTCATTGTCTTTGGTCAGAGGCTGGATTTACCCGGGATCGCTGGACTCAGCATGATTTTGGGTGGAATACTAATCATACACCTCTTTTCCGGTACAGCAGGACACTGACGATCGGTTAGGGCTGGCATATTTCGCCGAGCCGCGTTATGCGCGCGTCAACTTCCCGTTCAAAGGCTGACCTCTCATGGACCTGCGCAATATCGCAATCATCGCTCACGTGGACCACGGCAAAACAACGCTGGTCGATGAGCTGCTAAAACAATCCGGTGCGTTCCGGGAAAATCAGGCTGTCGCAGAACGCGCCATGGACAGCAATGACCTCGAGCGTGAGCGTGGTATCACCATCCTTGCAAAGGCCACTTCGGTGGAATGGAAAGGCACGCGGATCAATATCGTCGATACGCCGGGCCACGCCGATTTCGGCGGCGAGGTTGAGCGTATCCTCAGCATGGTCGACGGCGTTGTCCTGCTGGTCGATGCTGCCGAAGGTCCGATGCCTCAGACCAAATTCGTGACCTCCAAGGCGCTGGCGCTGGGTCTGCGTCCGATTGTGGTGCTGAACAAAGTCGACAAGCCCGACGCCGAACCAGACCGCGCGC
The DNA here is from genome assembly GCF_059610505.1 of Ruegeria sp. CDSC079. Taxonomy (NCBI): domain Bacteria; kingdom Pseudomonadati; phylum Pseudomonadota; class Alphaproteobacteria; order Rhodobacterales; family Roseobacteraceae; genus Ruegeria; species Ruegeria sp. CDSC079. The sequence goes on along the minus strand of NZ_JBXWNT010000006.1, from coordinate 82,073 downwards.
TGGACGAATGCTTTGATCTGTTCGCAAACCTTGGTGCGGATGACGATCAGCTTGATTTCCCTTCAATGTACGCCTCAGGCCGGTCGGGCTGGGCAGATATGGAGCTGGAAGGACCCCGCAAGGATCTGTCAGCACTCTTCGACCTGATCGTTGACCACGTCCCAGCTCCCAAACAGATCGAACGCAAGGACGAACCCTTCCGGATGCTTGCCACGACACTGGGCAGCGACCCGTTCATCGGCCGCATTCTGACTGGCCGTGTCGAAAGTGGTACGCTTAAGGCAGGTGACACCCTCAAGGCGCTCAGCCGGGATGGAACACTTATCGAGAACTTCCGCGCCTCAAAAATCTTGGCTTTCCGCGGTTTGGGGCAGCAACCCATTGATGTGGCCGAGGCGGGCGATATCGTCACCATCGCAGGTATGAGCAAAGCGACCGTGGCAGATTCGCTTGTTGCCCCACAGGTCGAAGACGCTCTGCCCGCGCAGCCGATCGACCCGCCGACAATCACAGTGACCTTTGGTATCAACGATTCGCCCCTTGCCGGCCGAGACGGTAAAAAGGTTCAGTCCCGTGTCATTCGCGACCGTTTGATGAAAGAAGCAGAATCAAACGTCGCCATTCGCATTACCGACACGCCGGGCGGTGAGGCCTTCGAAGTTGCGGGACGCGGCGAATTGCAGATGGGTGTTCTGATCGAAAACATGCGCCGCGAAGGGTTCGAGCTGAGTATCTCTCGCCCACAGGTACTTTTCCGCGAAGAAGACGGTCAGCGCCTAGAGCCCATCGAAGAAGTCACCATTGACGTGGATGACGAGTATTCCGGCTCGGTCATTGAAAAGATAACAGGTGTCCGCAAAGGTGAACTGGCCGAGATGCGGCCTGCTGGTACGGGCAAAACCCGCATCATCGCCCATGTGCCGTCACGCGGGTTGATCGGTTATCACGGTGAATTTCTGACAGATACACGCGGTACTGGCGTTTTGAACCGTGTGTTCCACGACTGGGCACCGCATAAAGGGCAAATTCCGGGCCGCCGCGCAGGCGTTCTGATCTCGATGGAGAACGGACAGGCAGTTGCCTATGCCCTTTGGAACCTCGAAGAGCGTGGCCGCATGTTTGTTGGCCCTCAGACCGATGTATATCAGGGTATGGTTATCGGCGAGCATTCGCGCGACAACGATCTTGAGGTTAACCCGCTGAAGGGGAAAAAGCTGACCAACGTCCGGGCCAGCGGATCGGATGACGCTGTGCGCCTGACACCCCATATTCAGTTCTCGTTGGAAGAGGCGATCGCCTATATCGACGATGACGAACTTGTCGAAGTGACCCCGAACGCAATCCGTCTGCGCAAACGCTTTCTGGATCCGCACGAGCGCAAGCGTATGGCAAGATCTGCCTGATCATTGCAGTGATGCAGTTCACAGATTGGAAACAATAACACAATCGTGACATATTTGCGCACACGCGTATTAAGGCCCATCCTGGAAGGCTCGCTCTCAAAGCGGGCCTTCTTTTTGTTTTACCTACACTTTCTTCTTTAAGTTGTTTCACTTTTAACATTCACAATTTTAGGAAACTTGTAATTCTGGCTCAAAAGGGATGTATTTGTGTCCAAAGTATGGCACCTGTTTGCCTGCCAAGTTTTGAGTAATGAGTATCAAGGAGTAGCGCCATGCGCATTAAGTCTCGCTTACTTTCAATAGTATTTGTTTCAGCAACATTCCCAGTTATTTCAGCTGTATCCGCTTCAGCTTCAGACATGTGTACAATACGAACAGCCAAACAGTCGGTATCGACTGAAACGCTTTGTGCATGTTCTGTTGTAGACGCCCGGATGCTGCGCTATTTGCAGCGACGCTCAGATTTCGAGGACATCTTGTCCCGTACATTGGAGAGTTGCCCAGCTTTTGCAGCAGTTCTGACTGACTTTCCAACCGCATCTATTCTCGGAAATGAGCAACGATCAGGAGACGGCCCTGCTGATGAAAATGGCGGTGGTGGTTCAGGCGGTGGCGGCGGCGGCGGTGGTACCGGCGGCGGCGGCGGTGGTGGTACCGGCGGCGGCGGCGATGGTGACGACGGCGACGATGGTGACGACGGCGACGGTGGTGACGGTGGTGACGGCGGCGACGGTGGTGACGGCGGCGAAGGTGGCGACGGCGGCGACGGTGGTGACGGCGGCGAAGGTGGCGACGGCGGCGACGGTGGTGACGGCGGCGAAGGTGGTGACGGCGGCGAAGGTGGCGACGGCGGCGAAGGTGGCGACGGCGGCGAAGGTGGCGACGGCGGCGAAGGTGGTGACGGTGGACCCAAGGGCAACCGTTCTGGCCATAGCGACGGAACCAATCCAGGCGGCCAATCTCAGAACCCGAACGGTACCAACAATCCGGGCAACCCCAAGTAAGTTAATTTAGGTACTACAGAAAATGGCGAAGCAGCAGCTTCGCCATTTTTGCATTCTAACCAGCTGAGATTAGCTTTCCTCAGCTTCTGCCGAAGACCCCAACCCATTTACTGGGCCGCCGAGGGTCCTGCATCCGCAGAAACAGATATCGTGTCGCCGACCAGGGCTTGATGCGGTTGGTCAAGTTATCCAGAACCAGATCGCCACTGGCCGAGCGATAAACCAAAACCGCATGAGAATTTCGCTGCGTATCCAGTACAGTTGCGATCAAAAGTTTGCTCGGATCGACGCCCGCACGGATAAGATCCCTTTTCTTCAACAGAGCAAAGTCTTCGCAATCTCCACCGCGCGAAGTCGGCAGTGCCCAACGTTCACGAGTTCTATATTGGGCCTGATCAGTAACTGAGCGGGTGGTCGCGTTTACCTGCCGGTTGACCTTTTTGATGATCTGCATCTCTTGCTGGCTCGACATTGAATTCGAAGCCTTGCTGGAACATGCCCAAGAGTATTGACGGCACAGTTGCCGCGCTCCAGACGGCGGGGGCGATGATGCGACTGTGCGGATAAAGTTGCCTTCCCGCGCTTGCGCATCTGGTGCCACAACCGAGGTCCCCAACACCAATGCGAGGATTCCTAAAGTTCTACCAAAACCAGTCCAGATCCGCGCATTAACGGCCCTAAATTCCGTACCCATGGTCGCCATGCCTGTCCCTCGATCCGTGTTTTCCCTGCGATTGCCGCAAAACAGGACCATATTCCGTTTTCCGAAACTATCGGTAAACACGCCTAATTGTGCAATCTGTCTCAAATCTTGCAACGAAAAGAGGCGGAATTCCGTCATTGAAAATGGCATTTTTGGGTAAGAATCTGGCGCTGCTCGCCACATTCGAAACACGAACCCCTTGGCAGGCCCGACATCAAGACCTGTTAACTACTTGTAAATAAAAAATTTATGGGACTTCAGGTCGACGCTTGCCGCAACGTCATAATTGGGCGGCCATCTTTTGGCTGAAAACCGCCCAATGAATAAGCTGACAGGGGTATTAAATCCCTGATCGCACGGGGTGATTCTAATCTGTGATCTCTACGACCACCAATTCCCGCTCACTTGCACCACGCGCGTGATCCAGTGCTTGCTGATATTCCACCGAATTATAACACTCTACAGCGGCTTCCAATGAGGGGAATTTGGCGACAACGTTGCGCGGCCGTTCTTTGCCTTCCAACTGCACGTATCGCGCAGCACGCGCGATAAACGCACCACCGTGTTTGGCAATCGCAGGCCCGGCGAGCTCGGCATATTTTCCATAGGATTCGGCGTCGGTAACACTGACATGTGCAATCCAAAGTGCGGACATTTTGTTAACCTCCAAGAATATTCTTTGCAGCCTTGATCGCGGCATCAGCATTCGAAGCGTCCTTGCCACCACCCTGCGCCATGTCAGGGCGTCCACCGCCACCTTTTCCACCAAGTTCAGCAACCGCCGCCCGAACCAGATCCACGGCCGAGATTGCATCCGTCAGATCAGCTGTGACACCGGCCGCGACGGCTGCTTTGCCGCCCGTATCCGCTATCAGCAACACAGCACCCGATCCAAGTCGGCTTTTGTGTTCGTCGATCAGCGCGGGTAAGTCCTTGCCAGATACGCCAGTAAGGGACTGAGCCAAGAACGAGATACCGTTTACCGTTTTGGCCTCAGCGCTACCGCCCTGCCCCGAACCACCAGCCATCGCGAGATCGCGGCGCAGCTGCGCAACTTCATTTTGAAGGGATTTACGTTCATCCAACAGAGCTTTGACACGAGATACAACGTCATCCGGTTGCGCTTTCAGTTCAGATGCGATCTGCCCCAAACGTTGGTCCTGGTCGGTCAGGTAAACCATGGCTTCGTCACCGGTAAGCGCTTCGATCCGCCGGACACCGGCACTGCTGGCGCTATCCCCCAATACAACAAGCGCGCCAATATCACCGGTCTGGCGAACATGCGTTCCACCACACAGTTCGATCGACCAGGTCTCACCATCCTGGCCTTTGCCAGTTGGCGCTTTGCCCATCGAAACCACGCGAACTTCGTCGCCGTATTTCTCACCGAAAAGGGCCTGCGCACCCAGTTCCCGGGCATCATCTGGTGTCATGATCCGGGTCTCGACGGTCGAGTTCTGGCGGATGAAAGCGTTGACCGAGCGTTCAACTTGCCGAATTTCCTCGGGGCTCATCGCCTTTGAGTGGCTGAAATCAAACCGCAGCCGGTCGGCGGCATTCAAAGAGCCGCGCTGCGCAACATGGTCACCCAGTGTTTCCCGCAATGCTTCGTGCAGCAAATGTGTGGCCGAATGGTTGGCCCGGATGGCGGTGCGGCGAACATGGTCTACCTCAAGCTCAACTGCGTCTCCCTTGGACAAGGTACCGTGATCGACCGTGACCCGATGAGCATAGATTTTGCCATCCGCAAATTTCCGGGTGTCCTCGACCCGCGCGACATCATCACGCTCTTCCAAACGACGAATTTCGCCGGTGTCTCCTATCTGACCACCGGATTCACCATAAAACGGGGTTTGGTTCACAACGACCCAGCCGGAACAACCTGTCTCGATCTTGTCGACCAAAGCGCCATCCACGACCATTGCCGCGACCTGTCCTTCAGCCTTTTCTGTATCGTATCCAAGAAAATCCGTAGCGCCCGCGATATCCAGAACGTCAAACCAAACGGCTTGGTCCGCTGCTTCCCCCGATCCCGCCCAGGCAGCGCGTGCCTTGGCCTTTTGCTCGGCCATCGCCGTATCAAACCCGTCGGTATCAACCGTCCGGCCTTTTTCACGCAGTGCATCTTGTGTCAGATCAAGCGGAAAACCGTATGTATCATACAGCTTGAAAGCGGCCTCTCCAGACAGTGCCGCACCCTCTGGCAGGTCAGAGACCTCGTCATCCAACAACTTCAGGCCGCGATCCAATGTTTGCTTAAAGCGGGTTTCTTCCAGCAACAGCGTCTCTTCGATCAGCGACTGAGCCTGGCCAAGTTCGGTGTACTGAGCACCCATCAGTTGGACCAATGTCGGCACCAGCTGATACATCACCGGATCCTTCGCACCCAACAGATGCGCATGCCGCATCGCACGACGCATGATCCGCCGCAGCACATAGCCGCGCCCGTCATTGCTGGGCATTACCCCGTCTGCAATCAGGAACGAGGTCGACCGCAGGTGATCCGCAATCACGCGGTGATGTACGTTCTGATCTCCATAGGGATCGACATTGGTGGCACTCGCCGAGGCCTCGATCAGGGTCTTGAACAGATCGGTGTCATAATTGTCATGGCTTCCTTGCAATAGGGCACCAATCCGCTCCAGCCCCATCCCGGTGTCGATAGACTGCATGTCGAGCTCGACCATCGAGCCGTCCTCGAACTGTTCGTTCTGCATGAAAACGATGTTCCAGATTTCGATGAACCGGTCACCGTCTTCCTCAGGCGAACCCGGAGGGCCGCCCCAGATATGATCCCCGTGGTCGTAGAAAATCTCGGTGCAGGGACCGCACGGGCCGGTCGGTCCCATCTGCCAGAAATTGTCACTGGTTGCGATACGGATGATCCGATCTTCGGGGACGCCCACCTTCTTCCACATCTCGAACGCTTCGTCATCGGTGTGGTAAACCGTTGTCAGAAGGCGGTTTTTATCGACACCGAATTCCTTGGTGATCAATTCCCATGCGAATGGAATTGCTTCGGGCTTGAAGTAATCGCCGAACGAAAAATTGCCCAACATCTCAAAGAATGTGTGGTGACGCGCAGTATAGCCGACATTGTCTAGGTCGTTGTGCTTGCCACCGGCCCGAACACATTTCTGTGCTGTCGTCGCGCGCTGATAGTCACGGGTTTCGACACCGGTGAACAGGTTTTTGAACTGCACCATACCCGAGTTGACGAACATCAATGTTGGGTCGTTGCGCGGCACCAGGGGACTGGATGCCACTACTTCGTGCCCCTGTTTGGCAAAGTAGTTCAAAAAGGTCGATCGGATTTCGTTCAACGTTGACATAGGGCTCTCTCGGCGCGCAATCAGTTTGTTTCAAAAAGGGTTTATCCGCCTCCCCCGGGATAGTCCACAGGCGAGCGTTGCAGAACGGAACAAGGCGGCCCCGACGGACCGCCTTGTTCGGAATATGGTTCGTTCTTAGGAAAGAGCTGCGAAAATCACTTTCTTCCCGAACCACTTATGCCTCGAGGATATCATCCTCTTCCGCGCCGGGCGGTACATCGAATTCCAGCCCATGTGCCGCGCGAATCTTGTCCTCGATCTCAAACGCGATGCGGTTGTTGTCGCGCAGATACTGCTTGGCATTCTCACGCCCCTGCCCGATCCGCTCATCACCATAACTGAACCACGAACCCGATTTCTCGACCACACCGGCCTTGACGCCCAGATCCAGCAGCTCGCCCATTTTACTGATGCCTTCGCCATACATGATGTCGAATTCAACTTGCTTGAAGGGCGGTGCCACTTTGTTTTTAACGACCTTCACACGGGTCTGGTTGCCAACAACCTCATCCCGGTCCTTGATCGCACCGATCCGACGAATATCCAAACGGACCGAGCTGTAGAATTTCAGGGCGTTACCACCGGTGGTGGTTTCCGGGCTGCCGAACATCACGCCGATTTTCATCCGGATTTGGTTGATGAAGATCACCATACAGTTCGAGCGGCTGATCGAACCCGTCAGTTTACGCATTGCCTGGCTCATCAGCCGGGCCTGCACACCAACGCTGCTGTCGCCCATATCGCCTTCGAGTTCAGATTTCGGCGTCAGCGCCGCGACCGAGTCAACCACGACCATGTTAACCGCGCCCGAACGGACCAGCGTATCGGTAATCTCAAGCGCCTGTTCGCCAGTGTCAGGTTGCGAAATCAGCAACTCGTCCAGATCGACGCCCAGTTTGCGCGCATATTGCGGGTCCAACGCATGTTCCGCATCGACAAATGCGCATACACCGCCATGTTTCTGCTGTTCTGCGATGCAGTGCAGTGTCAGCGTTGTTTTGCCTGAACTTTCCGGGCCATAGATTTCAACGATCCGGCCCATCGGCAGGCCGCCGATTCCCAGAGCGATATCCAGACCCAGCGATCCGGTCGAACTGGCGTCGATGTCCTGCTTGGAATCCTCGCCCAGCTTCATGATCGAGCCTTTGCCGAACTGCCGTTCGATCTGTGCCAGCGCGCTGTCGAGCGCCTTTTGCTTATCTGCGTTTTTCTTGTCGCTCATCGTCAGAAGATCCGCCATTGTCCTGTCGCCTTCCCTTTTGTCACACCCTTGAACGGGCGGCAATCGCTGCTTTGTTCGCCTCTTGTTCCTTATGGGACCAAAAAGAGAACATTTCAACTAAAACTTACATTACTTACTGTTCTGTAATTGTATTAAGGAGTCGTTTACGCCAATCTGAGCTGGAGATAATTACTGCCGATGGACGAATAAATGCTTGTTTTTTATAAAGAACGCCTTGCGTTTCTGGCTGTCCCAAAAACCGGCAGCACCGCTTATCATACGGCTTTGCGGGACCGTGCCGATCTGGTTGTCACCGATCCGCCAAATCTGAAACACGCACCTGTCCGCCGGTATGATCGGTTTTTCCAGAACATTTTCCGTAAAATGTACGATACTGAGATGGAAATCATGGCGGTTGTTCGTGAACCGGTCGATTGGCTGGGCAGTTGGTACAGGTTTCGCGGCCGCCAAGAGCGTCTTGACCACCCGCATTCAACACATGACCTGAGCTTTGATGATTTCATCCAGGCCTATATGCGCACACCCCGACCTGAATTTGCCGATGTCGGCAGTCAGAGCCAATTTTTTCGCACCCGCAACAACGGGCGTGGCGCCACCCATGTCTTCAAATATGAAAACCAGGACAAAATTCTCGATTTCCTGCAAAACCGCTTGAATATGGATATCCGGCTGCAACGCGAAAACGTGTCACCCACACGAGACCTAACACTGGGCGCAGAGACATTGACCAAGTTCCGCAACACACACTCCGCGGAATTCGATTGCCACGCCTCGGCACTTTGAAACCCTAATTGATCTGCTGAAAAACAGCTTCGGTCAGTTGGTTTAGTGAAAATGGTTTGGGCAGGAAAGTTGAATCGGAAATCTCTGGTCCGGAATCGCCAAACGCACCCTCTGTGTATCCAGACATGAATATGACCCGGACATCTGGCCTGCTCTGCTTAGCCATACGAACCCAGGTCGGACCATCCAATCCGGGCATGACCACATCGGTGACGAATGCGTCAACATTCAATGTGCCATCTTCGAGAAGCCTCAGAGCCTCTTCTCCCGAATCGGCCTCGAGCACAGTGTAGCCTTTCAACCTCAGTGCGCGGGTAGCAAAGGCCCGAACCGGGGCTTCGTCTTCGACCAGCAGCACGACACCCTCACCCTGGCGAACCGTTGGATTCTCAGGGGATTGCGCAGGCGCTGCCTCGGTTTTTTGGGGGGCGGTTGAAACCGGCAGGTACACAATAAACTCGGTCCCTCTCCCCTGAATGCTGTCGACAAAAATAAAACCGCCGGTTTGCTTTACAATTCCGTAGACAGTCGACAGGCCCAAACCTGTCCCCTCACCCGTGCGTTTGGTTGTAAAGAAAGGCTCGAACACTTTCTGTAGCTTATCGGGGGCAATCCCCGTACCGCTATCAATGACTTTGACGGTGACGTATTCACCAGGTTGTACCGTAGCGCGATCCCTTGTGAAGCGTTCTGTCAGCACGACCACTTCGGTTTCGATCCTGACCTCACCACCTTCAGGCATTGCATCGCGGGCATTTACGACAAGGTTCATCAACACCTGCTCTAGCTGGCGTTTATCCGCACGAACCGCTTTCAGAACGGGATCGTGGCTGAGTGTCAGCTTAACCTTTTCTCCGACCAGACGATTTAGCAGATGAATAAGGTCTGAGATCGTATCTCTGAGATCCAGAATTTCCGGCTGCAAAGTCTGTTTGCGCGAAAAGGCCAGCAGTTGGCTCACCAAAGCTGCAGCGCGGTTTGCGTTCTGATTGATTTGTACAAGATCCCCGTAGTCAGGGTCATTCTGATCGTGCCGCAAAAGCAGAAGATCGCAATGTCCGGAAATCGCCGTTAGTAAATTGTTGAAATCATGCGCTACACCCCCAGCCAGTTGGCCAACGGCCTGCATTTTTTGTCCTTGCACAAATTGCGCCTCTAAAGTCTTGAGTTCGGTAGCATCATTCAGAACCGCAATCAGTCTGACTTCTCCCTCGCTCAGCACACGTTTCAATGTGACCTGTACGAATATCTCGCGGTCTTCCCGTGTCAGCCTCAGGAATTCAGATCGTGGAACGGCGCCCTCATTTGAAGCCTGCGTCAGCCAATCCAGAACCGGATACCCCAGACCATGCATGATATGCACAACATTGGATTCTCCGGGCTCTATGTTTCCGACAAGACGCGTTGCCAGCCTGTTGGCCTCAAGGATGCTCCCGTCGGGAGACAGGGTCATTACCGGGACCGGAAGATCCACAAATGACGCGCCAATTCCACTTTCCTGTGCACGATCAAGCGGTAGAACAAGCAAATCGCGCGTGGTTCCCGACCGAGACAGTTCGGCCATCGTAGCCGGAATTGGCCCCTGTGCCGTCTGTACCTGCACAACCTCACCCAATTCGGGCTGAGCGCCAGTCAGAACCTGTGCAAGGTTGTCGGGTCGTTGCCCTAGGATTTGTTCCGCCGCCCCGTTGATCCGCAGCAATGCTCCGTTTCTGCCTTCGGTCAAAATGGGTACAGGCACAGCATCCCACTGACCTGTTCCATCCAGATGAAACCGCCAAAAGAAAAAGTTATTCCCAACACCGAGAACAGAAATCGGTACGGTTGTCTCTAAAGTGACAACGTCTTCTCTTGCACGGCCATGGATCTCGGCCAAAGACTGCAGGCGCAGCAGAATTGCCGACGGGTTGGCAAAAATAGACTTTAGACCTTCATCCAGCCGGTTGCCGGGAAAAACATGGAGCTGAGCCCGGGCATGAGAATTGCAAATCAGAACATCACCCTGTGCATTGGCAATCGCGCAAGGGTACAGCTCTTCTTCGGCAAAAACCTCCATAACCCTAAGCTCTCGACGTACCGAGTCTTCGGAAATCAGCGCCCTCACCACGACCAACAGTGATGCAGCAAGCAAAGACACACCTGCCACCACAAGGCCGAGATTCCAGGCTTGGGGAATGATTCCTGCCAGCGGCAGCAGTGAGAGCAACACCCCTAGCGCAACCAATGGTGCTAGACGCAAACCGCTTGGTGAATTTCGTAACTTTGGGTCAGAATAGAAATCTGCGGTATCGGACATTAACTACTCAACTTGCCGGGCTAGGTGTAACCCAACGCAAAAGGGTTAACGCCCACTTAACTAACAAAGTGAGCAATTCTCCTTTAGGTTGCTATTTGTCCGACGACTACCGCGTCAAGTGTGACGTGAAAAACCCGTCAGTACCGTGTGATACATACCACGTTTTGCGAAACGTCTCGGTCCATTCGGGGTGCGCCGCCACGAAGGCATCGACCAATTTACCGTTTTCGACCTCGAGCATGGAACATGTTGCATAGGCAAGAACACCCGCTGGCCCCACCAAAGGCGCGACATCATCAAGGATCGTCCGCTGTGTTTCCGTAAGCCGGTTCAGTCCATCTTGTGTAAGAGACCATTTTCCCGCCGGGGCGCGACGCCAGGATCCGCTGCCAGAACAGGGGGCATCCGTCAGCACAATGTCGAATGGTGCCTGCGCAGAGATCTCGTCATTGGTCAGAAGTGTTATCTGTGCACCCGCTCTCTCGGCCCGGGCGGGCAAATCACGCATTCGCGCCGCATTAACGTCATGCGCGAACACATCTACACCGCGATGCGCGGCCAAGGCCAAGGCTTTGCCGCCACCGCCGGAACAATAATCCAGAACCCGCATTCCGGGGTTTAAGTCTAATGATTCAACCACGGCCTGGCTCGCCGCATCCTGCAGTTCGACCAACCCATCAGTATAGGCACGGCTTCCTGAGATTTTCCGCTCGCCCTCGACAACTTCGAGTGCGGTCGAACAAGCGGGATGTGGCCTCGCTTGGATGCCGTCCGCCAGCAAGACCGAGACCGCCTGATCGACACGTGACTTAACCAGATTGACCCGCAAATGAATCGGGGCCCGAGCTCGCAATGCCTCGGCCACTGGAAGGGTCAAATCACCCAAAGACTCTTGAAAGGTTGGCCAAAGCCATTCCGGTATGTCGTATTTCTGGGCGTCGGAATCACATGGTTTAGCCTGTTCGTGTTCTTCCAAACTGGCCGGAGCGTACCCTTCGCCATTGAATATCTGATCCAGATCGACTTCTTGCATGCGCATCGCGCCGATCATCAACCCCCGACCAGTTTCCACTCCACCTGCCGCCGCAAATGACCTTTTGCACCGCAAAGCACCAAACACGTGGTCGCGAATAGCAGCCCTGTCTTTGGAACCGGCGAAACGGCTGCGCCGCGCCCAACCGGTCAGGGCCTTTTCGACCGGGGCACCCGAAAGAATCTGATCAAGAATTTCGATGGAGGCCTGAACACGTGCGGCGGGGGTCATTTCATTCTCCGTTATAGTGCAGGGCAAAAACGCAAAGCGGCGCCCTCACCGGGGCGCCGCAGTTCAGGTTCCGGCAATTTACATCACTCGATAATTCGGGCTTTCGCGTGTGATTTGCACGTCATGCACATGGCTCTCCTTCAGGCCAGCCCCTGTGATTCTGACGAAGTTGCAGTTCTTTCGCATCTCTTCGACCGTGGCGCAGCCGGTATAACCCATGGCTGCGCGCAGGCCGCCGACCAGTTGATGCACAACCGCGCTGGCCGAGCCCTTGTAAGGCACCTGCCCTTCGATCCCTTCGGGCACCAGCTTGTCGCTGGCGGCATCCTTCTGGAAATAGCGATCCGCAGAGCCACGTGCCATCGCGCCTAGACTGCCCATGCCGCGATAAGATTTGAACGACCGGCCCTGATACAGGATCACTTCGCCCGGGCTTTCATCTGTTCCTGCGATCATCGAGCCAACCATGGCACAGGACGCACCCGCCGCAATCGCCTTGGCAAAATCGCCCGAGAATTTGATACCACCATCTGCGATAACCGGCACATCGCCGGCGGCCGCGGCGCAATCCATGATCGCAGTCAGCTGCGGCACGCCCACACCGGCCACCATCCGCGTAGTACAGATCGAACCCGGCCCGATCCCCACCTTGATGGCATCCGCGCCTGCGTCGATCAGCGCCTTGGTTGCGTCCCCAGTGGCGACGTTACCGGCAATGATCTGCACCTCGTTCGACAGGGTCTTGACCCGCTTCACCGCGTCCAGCACCCCTTGAGAATGCCCATGAGCGGTGTCTACAACGATAATGTCGACACCGGAATCCACCAGTTGTTCGGATCGTTCGAAACCAGAGTCACCAACCGACGTCGCTGCCGCGACTCTCAGACGCCCCAGCCGGTCCTTGCAGGCCGTTGGGTTCAGCACCGCCTGTTCGGTATCTTTCAAAGTCAGAAGACCCGTCAGCTTGCCCGCCCCGTCCACAACCAGAAGCTTTTCGATCCGTCGCGCGCGCATCAGGCTTTTGGCCTCTTCCAGATCGGCGGGTTCCTGAAGCATCGCCAGATTGTCCGAGGTCATCATCGCGTGAACCGGCGTATCATCCGAAGTCGCAAAACGCATATCACGGTTGGTCAGAATACCGACCACGCGGCCTTCTTCGTCCACCACGGGAAAGCCGGTGAAGTTATAACGCTGCACCAACGCGTTGGCGTCCGTCAGCGTCTGATCTACCCGCAGTGTCACCGGGTTGTAAACAATACCGGATTCAAATCTCTTGACCCGCCGAACCTCTCGGGCCTGTTCTTCGATCGACAGGTTCTTGTGCACCACGCCGATGCCGCCCGCCTGCGCCATGGCGATGGCCATGCGCGCCTCGGTCACCGTGTCCATCGCCGAGCTGAGCAGCGGGATGTTCATGGTGATTTCCCGCGTCACGCGCGTGGTCGTATCCGCCGTGGCCGGCAGCACAGAAGATGCGCCCGGAACCAGAAGAACGTCGTCAAAGGTGAGTGCCTCACGAATCTGCATCTGTTAACCCCATGCAAAAGCCCGTTTGACGGTGACCCTATTACATGGATTTAACCTAAGGAAAAGCCCCCGACATAAACTAGTTTTTACCTGCTGGTCGGTGCTGCGGCAAAAAACGACGCAACGCACACAAAACGTGCCGCTGAATGGCCTTTCCCTTTGCGTACAAAACCATATCTTGCCCGACATAGGCGCGAATATAAAAGGCAGGCCAATCATGACCACCGACCCTCTTGTTGTCTTTACCCCATCGGGCAAACGCGGGCACTTTCCCGTAGGCACTCCGGTTCTGACTGCGGCACGGCAACTGGGTGTGGATCTGGATTCCGTTTGCGGTGGACGCGGGATTTGTTCGAAATGCCAGATCACACCAAGCTATGGCGAGTTTCCCAAGCACGGCGTGACCGTAGCCGACGGTGCACTAAGCGAATGGAACGCGGTTGAACAGCGCTATGACGACAAGCGCGGATTGAAACCCGGCCGCCGTCTTGGATGTCAGGCCACGGTTCAGGGGGATGTGGTGATCGACGTGCCACCAGAAAGCCAGGTGCACCGTCAGGTCGTACGCAAGGCCGCCACAGCACGCGCCATCACAATGGATCCGGCCACCCGGCTGTATTTTGTTGCGGTAGAAGAACCCGACATGCATTCACCAACCGGCGATCTGGAACGTCTGGAACGCGCGCTGCGCGAGCAATGGAACGTCGAGGCCGTTACGGCTGATCTTTCCTTGTTGTCCAAACTGCAGCCCATATTGCGCAAGGGTAAGTGGGAGGTCACCGTTGCGGTGCATAAAGGCCACAAGGACGAGGTCGCACGGATCGTGGAAATCTGGCCTGGATTGCACGAGAACGGACTTTTCGGTCTGGCCATCGACCTCGGCTCTACCACGATTGCAGCTCACCTGACCGATCTGGACACAGGCGAGGTCAAGGCATCTTCGGGCCTGATGAACCCCCAAATCCGCTTTGGCGAAGACCTGATGAGCCGCGTGTCCTATTCGATGATGAACCCCGGCGGCGACAAAGAGATGACCCGAGCCGTTCGAGAAGCGATAAACGATCTGACTACATCCATCGCGGATGAGGCCGGGATTGACGCCAACCTGATTGTCGAAACGGTGTTCGTCTGTAACCCGGTCATGCACCATCTGCTGCTTGGGCTGGATCCGGTCGAGCTGGGCCAAGCGCCCTTTGCCTTGGCTACGTCCGAAAGCATGTCTTTGCCCGCGCGCGAAATGAATCTGACCAACATGAACCCACGTGCGCAGGTCTACATCCTGCCCTGCATTGCGGGTCATGTGGGTGCGGATTGTGCGGCGGTTGCCTTGTCGGAAGAGCCCGGTAAATCCGAAGATCTGGTTCTGATCGTCGATGTCGGTACGAACGCCGAAATTCTGCTGGGCAATACCAGCCGGGTTCTGGCGTGCTCCTCACCGACTGGTCCGGCCTTTGAAGGCGCGCAGATCAGCTCTGGTCAGCGTGCCGCCCCCGGTGCGATTGAACGGATCGAAATTGATCCTGTCACTAAAGAACCCCGTTTTCGCGTCATCGGGTCCGAGAAATGGTCGGATGAAGAGGGTTTTGATCAAGACATCGCAACCACTGGCATCAGTGGCATCTGTGGATCAGGCATTATTGAAGCCGTGGCGGAAATGCGTATGGCGGGTTTGCTGGATGAAAGCGGCTTGATCGGATCCGCAGAACAAACGGGCACATCACGCAACGTCCCTGAGGGGCGCACCCATTCCTATCTGATCCACGACGCAAGCGCCGAAGGCGGCCCACGTATCACAGTCACTCAGGGCGATATTCGCGCGATTCAACTGGCGAAATCCGCGCTTTATGCAGGCGCGCGGCTTTTGATGGACGAAATGAACGTGGATACTGTCGACCGCATTGTTCTTGCTGGTGCCTTCGGCGCGCATATCTCGACCAAACATGCCATGGTTCTGGGAATGATCCCCGATGCGCCCTTGAACAAGGTCTCAAGCGCGGGCAACGCCGCCGGTACGGGCGCCCGGATCGCCCTTTGCAACATCGGGTCGCGGAGTGAAATTGAACGTGTAGTGCGCGAAATCACCAAGGTTGAAACCGCCATCGAGCCCAAGTTTCAGGATCATTTCGTGGCAGCGAACGCGATACCCCACAAAACCGACCCATTCCCGGAATTGGCACAGGTGGTCACCCTGCCCGCGCCCTCGTTCAACACCGGTGGTGGAGATCAGGAAAACTCTGGCCGCCGCCGTCGCCGGAGGTCATAGTCGCGGCAACCACGGAGGGGTTCGATGCAGTCGGTGAATGAGGAACAGGCAGAATACTGGGGAAAATCCGAATCCGGAGCCAAATGGCTGACATATCAGGATCAGTTGGATCAACTGATGGCTTCGGTTCTGGACCTTGTGCTGGAGAATGCCCAGCTTAAACTAGGAATGCATGTGCTCGACATCGGCTGTGGCACTGGCGAAAGCTCTCTTGCAGCCGCGCGATTGGTCGGGCCGGATGGCGATGTTCTGGCCGCCGATATATCGCAAGCGTTTCTTGATCGTGCCAGCGCCCGAGCCTCGGAAAACGGGCTGAGCAACATCAGCTTCCAACATGCTGACGCGCAGATATTCGGGTTTCCTGCCAATCAGTTGGACGCAGCGATTTCACGGTTCGGCGTGATGTTCTTTGACGATTCGGTTGCTGCATTCGCCAATATCGCCCGCGCACTTAAACCCGGCGGGCAGATGACCTTTGCAGCTTGGGGGCCATTGGATGGCAACCCGTGGTTCAAAATACCCCATATTGCTGCGGTAAAACGCCTTGGGCAGCCGCCTCGGGTAGATCGTTACGCGCCGGGTCCGCTGGCGTTTCACGATCTGGATCACGTCACCGGCATGATGCAACAGGCGGGGCTGTCGGACATTCAGGCCCAAGCCATCTCCGTAAATCTGCCCGGCGCTGGCGGGTCAGAGGAAATAGCCGCCTTGTGCACCCGCGTCGGCCCCGCCGCGCGAACCATCGCGCATTTCGAAGGCACCGAACAGGACGCAGCAGCAATCCAGCACGAGGTCTGTCAGGAATTCGCCCAGTTCACATCCGAAACCGGCCTGCACATCCCGGCGGTGATAAACCTGTATCAAGCGCGTCGATCGAACTGAATGGAGCGGGTAGCGGGAATCGAACCCGCGCGTTCAGCTTGGGAAGCTGACAGGCTACCATTACATCATACCCGCCGCTGCTAGCTGAATATCACCGGTACAAGATCAGGTTCAAGCGGTTTTGATCCAAACCGTCAGGCTATTTGCGACGGCGAAGACAAAAAAGGCCGGATCAAAAGATCCGGCCAGCATGTTGTTTTATATCACTTATGCGCGACGGCGA
Source organism: Ruegeria sp. CDSC079 (assembly GCF_059610505.1). Classification (NCBI taxonomy): domain Bacteria; kingdom Pseudomonadati; phylum Pseudomonadota; class Alphaproteobacteria; order Rhodobacterales; family Roseobacteraceae; genus Ruegeria; species Ruegeria sp. CDSC079. The sequence goes on along the minus strand of NZ_JBXWNT010000006.1, from coordinate 65,150 downwards.
CGGCCACCGCCACGACGACCACCACCAGTGCCCTCGGCACCGGCTTCGCTGGGGGCTTTGTTGAACTTGATCCAAGCGCCGCCATGCGGATCGTTGTTGGTCAGCAGGTTGGCGGCGCGGATGGCCTCCATCTCTTTGCCCGCGCGCGGCAGGGTCGAGCCCAGACCAAACAGCTGGCAGAAGGTCTCATCATCCATGTCCGCAGGCAGGATGATGCCTTTGGCCTCAACCTCAGCCTTCTTCTCGGCCAGTTTCTTGGGACCAACCGGCAAGGCAACGGGGTTCATGATCGCTGAGGTCATGCCGGCGCCCATCGCCATCGGCAGGAAGGCGTTGTTGATACCATGGCGGTTCGGCAGGCCGAACGAGACATTGGACGCCCCGCAAGTGGTGTTCACGCCCAGTTCCTCACGCAAACGACGAACTAGAGCAAACACCTGCTGACCGGCAGTTGCCATTGCGCCAATAGGCATCACCAGCGGATCGACCACGATGTCATGGGCCGGGATGCCGAAATCAGCGGCCCGTTCGACAATCTTTTTGGCCACTTCGAACCGCACATCGGGGTCTTCCGAAATCCCTGTATCGTCATTTGAGATCGCCACCACAGGGACATTGTATTTCTTGACCAGCGGCAGAACCAGCTCCAGACGATCTTCTTCGCCTGTGACCGAATTCAACAGAGGACGGCCCTCTGCCGCCTCAAGACCCGCTTCCAGAGCTCCCGGAACCGATGAATCGATGCACAGCGGCACTTCGACCAGCCCCTGCACCATTTCAACGATCTTGCGCATCAGCGGCGGTTCGGTCTCGTTCGGGTTGGGGTTCGAGTTGTAGACAACGCCCGCGTTGATATCCAGAACGGTCGCGCCAGCGGCAACCTGCGCGAGGGCGTCCTTTTCGACGGTCGAAAAATCGCCTGCTTCCAGTTCCGCCGCCAGTTTCTTGCGGCCTGTCGGGTTGATCCGCTCACCGATCACGCAGAACGGTTCGTCAAAGCCCAGGACGGCGGTTTTTGTTTTTGATTCTACGACTGTACGGGTCATGTCCGATCCTTAGGAGTTTACAGGCTTTGCCGAAGCGCCGCCGTTGTTGATGGCCCAGTTGGCGTTGGTCTTGATGCCGCCAAGCGGGAAGAAATGTACGTTTGTGATGTTGAAATCCGGGTTGGCCGCTTTGTGGTTGGCCAGCTCGGTGATCACATCCGTGGGCTCGTAAGGCAGCAGCAGCTTGGACACGTCCATGGCGCGCTTTTGCAGAACCTTCAGCGATGGACCAACGCCGCAGGCGATGGCGAATTTGATCAGTGTTTGCAGTTTTGCCGGACCGGCGATGCCGATATGAACCGGAATGTCGATCCCCGCCTCTTTCAGGCTGTCGGCCCAGGCGATGATCGGTTTGGCGTCAAAGGCGAACTGAGTGGCCAGCGCCATTTCGGCATCCGTGGTCTCAGAGAACTTCTGTTTCCAACGCAGCGCGTCATCGACATTCTTGGTCGATCCGTCAGGGTCGATGTCCTTGTTGCCTTCAGGGTGGCCAGCGACGTGCAGACGCTTGAAGCCCGCTTTGTCGAACAGGCCGGATTCCAGCAGCTGCATCGAGCTGTCGAAATCACCATGAGGATTCGCGACACCACCGGCCAGCAACAGCGCCTGATCCACACCTGCTTCACCCTGGTACATGGAAATCCAGTTTTCCAGCGTCGCCGTGTCTTTAATGATCCGCGCCGGGAAATGCGGCATAACAGGATAGCCGTCCACCGCGATGCGCTTGGCGGTCTTGACCATGTCTTCGATCGGAGTGCCTTCGATATGGGCAATATAGACGCGTGTGCCTTCAGGCAACAAAGCGCGAAAATCCTCGACCTTCTCGGCGGTGCGCGGCATCACCTCAATCGAATAGCCCTGCAGGAAGGCTTCGACGGTTGGATTTACCGGACCGTTTTCGGCGGCATCACGTTTCTTGAAGTTCAGCAAAGCCATAGCGGCCTCCCATATAGATTTCGAGCTCATGCCCAACCGTCATTGGCGATCAGAGCCTTGATACGGTCCTGATCATATTCCGTTTCCAAACGCACAGCCTGCTGTTCGGCAATTTCGGACGGATCGCCCTCAACCGCGAAAGGCGCGGCCTTGCGCCATTCGGCCAGATAGGCATCGCTATCCTTGGCGTTCACCTTCATGGCGGCGCGGTCAATGGCTTGCTCGAACCGTTCTTCCAACTGCCGTTTTGCGCCCCGGCGGCCCTTGCCGACGATGACTTGGGCGGGAATGTCGCGCCAGTATACGATGGTGACGTCAGGCATCTGCTTTGATTCCTCCTAACCAGATGGACCGGTTCTAAACTTCAATGTGGACGCAGGTCGGTCGATTTTCGACACAAGGCGCATTTCAAACGACGTTTTCACCTACAACGGGATACACGGCTTGTAACGAATTGTTCCTGTAAACCGCACCTCAAAATTCTCATCACTTTAATGAGTATCTTGCACGAACCAAAAGGCCGACCTATGGTCGGGGTAACTCGTAAATCGGAGGGCGTTGAAGATGGCGCCCAAGCGTCCCAAAGGTGCGGGCGCGTTCCCGAAGGCGGTCGAAAGCCCCGCGCCGGCAAGACCCGATCCTGATGCGCTTTATGCCGCGCTGGATTTGGGAACAAATAGCTGTCGCATGTTAATTGCCCAGCCCAAGGGCAGCGGGTTTCATGTGGTGGACAGTTTCTCTAAATCCGTGCAGTTGGGCGCGGGCTTAGAGCGGACGGGGCGTTTGTCTCGGTCGTCGATGGCGCGCACCATTCAGGCGTTGCGCATTTGCCAGCAAAAGCTGAAACGCAACAAGGTCAAGCGGATGCGTCTAGTCGCAACCGAGGCTTGTCGCCGTGCAAAAAATTCACGTGAATTCATTCGCCAGGTAAAGGGTGAAACTGGGTTGACTCTTGAGATCATCCAGCCCGAGGAAGAAGCGCGTCTGGCCGTAATATCCTGTGCCCCGCTGGTGTCCACTAAGACAGAACAGTTGTTGGTTGTGGATATTGGCGGCGGTTCGACAGAGCTTGTCTGGATCGACATATCCTCACTTCCGCGTCGGGATCGCCCGGCGGCGATTATGCGTCTGCATAATGGATTTCATACAACAGACAGCCCGTTTCCTGCAGCCAGGGTTGTGGATTGGATCAGTGTTCCCCTCGGCGTTGCGACGCTGCGCGATCAGTTCCATGATGTCGAAGATGATGCGGCGCGGTTTGCTTTGATGAGCTGGTTTTTCGAAGAAAACCTGGCCGATTTTGCGCCTTATAAGGATGAACAAGCCCGCGAAGGTTTTCAGATCGTCGGCACCAGTGGCACGGTTACAACAGTCGCAGCCTCACATCTGGGATTGAAGCGGTATGACCGGACCAAGGTAGACGGTTTGCGCATGACAAGCGATCAGATTGACAAAGTGATACGCGGGTATCTAGAACTCGGCCCACTGGGGCGGCGGAGAGATCCGCGTATCGGCGATGACCGCCAGGCCCTGATCATGTCCGGCTCGGCCATATTGCAGGCTTTGTTACGATGTTGGCCAACCGACCGTCTTTCAGTGGCGGACCGGGGGCTGCGCGAAGGCCTGCTTTATGCGCAGATGAGCGCGGACGGTGTATTGGAAGACGGACCGTTCTGATGGCGAAGACACCTACTGGCAAAAACAATTCGGGCCGCGGGCAGCGCGACCTGAAGGTTAAGGTCAAAACCGCCCGCGGGCGCAAAATCAGCTCGACCCGGTGGTTGGAACGTCAGCTGAATGACCCCTATGTCAAGCGCGCGCAGGTCGAAGGCTATCGTGGGCGTGCGGCGTTCAAGATATTGGAACTGGACGATAAATTCCGCTTCCTGGTTCCAGGTGCGCGCATCGTCGATCTGGGTTGCGCCCCAGGCGGCTGGCTGCAGGTTGCGGTCCAACGCGTTAATGCATTGGGTGAGAAAAGCGGTAAGAAAATCGGCACTGTTCTGGGTGTCGACATACAAGAGGTCGAACCGGTGGCCGGGTCCGAGGTTCACCAGTTGGACTTTATGGAGGACGATGCCGACCAGAAGGTCAAAGACTGGTTGGGTGGCAAAGCTGACGTGGTGATGTCAGATATGGCTGCTGCGTCCTCGGGGCATAAACAAACCGACCATTTGCGGATCATGGCCTTGTGCGAAACCGCCGCCTATTTCGCCTTTGATGTGCTTGAACAGGGCGGCACGTTTGTCGCCAAGGTTCTGGCCGGAGGAGCCGAAGGGGATCTGCAGAAGATTCTGAAACAGAAGTTTGACAAGGTAGCGCATGTTAAACCACCGGCATCCCGCGCCGACAGTTCGGAAAAATTCGTTGTGGCAACAGGATTTCGCGGCTGAAGTTAATCTGCGAAGTCAGCCAGAGAACGCGCAAGGCGCTGTTCACGCAGCGAAGATATTGCGTTTCCTTGCAACAACAATGCCTCACCGTGACTGATATCCGTCGCCGGTTTGGCCCGTAATTCTTCAATCCGCCGGGTCAGCGACGATGGATTTTGCGATTTCGCGCTTTCGGGCAGTTTGGTCATGAGGCCTCACCTTGATGCGTATGGGGTCACAGTCCATGCAGTTTGGGTAAGAAACGTGCCGATTTCATGACGCAAACCAGGCTTTGAGTTGCTATTTCACTACCCCAGCCACCCTGCCCTTCAGGTTTGTCCGTTACTTTGATCCTGCAAATCCATCAGCGCGCCGTTGAATTCAGCGCCCAGAATCAGGATGGCCGCGCATAGATACAGGAAAATCAACGCAGCCATCGCCCCCGCAAGACCAGCATAAGTAGCGCTGTACGAGGCGAACTGTCCGATATAGATCGAAAAGCCCCAACCGCCCATCGCCCACAGAGCGAGTGTCAGAACAACGCCCGGAAGGATTTGCCACAGCCGATGGCGGCGCGTCGGCAGCACAAGATGTGCAACGATAACCGTGCCCGCAGGAACCGCCACGGTAAAAGTCCAACGCAATCGATCAACAGACAACCAGTCTGACACGTTAACATCCGTCTTTTCGGACACGAGGCGCGTGTAGACCGGCAAGACGACTTCGACGGCGGCGATGGCCAGAATGGCCGCCCCGCCAACAATCACCAATCCCAGGCACAGCAAGCGTGTCTTCCAGAATGGCCAGGCGTCATGATCATGATAGGCCTGGTTCATGGCCGCCCGCACCGCAACTACGCCGTTTGAGGCAAAGAAAATGGCCAGCAAACCGCCCAGGGTGATTACCCCCGAACCTGATTCCGCCAGGACCGAGCGCAACTCTCCCACAATCGGGCCGGCGACATCTTTTGGCCAGGCGCCAAAGATCAGTTCGATCAGCTCGTCCGTGACATAATCCTGAGACAGCGTACCAGCCAGTGCCACAGTGAACAGAACAAACGGAAACAGGGCCAGCATCAGGGACATGGCAACGTGGCTGCTCATGACCATGCCGTTTTTGGCCCCAAATCGCCCCAAGGCCAGCCAAAGGGCTCGAATTACTCTTCCAGTTAGGGGAATCAAACTTGTCGTCATCCGAAAACTCTACCCTGACTGTATTCGAACCAGAACCGGCAAAACCCGACTGGACGCAATTAACCAACTCCAAATGTTTGGTTGCATTGCATAATCCCTTTGTCCCGTGCAGGATCGAAACGGAACCTACACAAAGCCGGGCGAAAAATGCCAACCAGCGACCAGAACCCAAGCATACCGAACAGGTTGCGCCTTTCGGTTGTCCGCGACACCGCGATTGTCGTGTCACTGATCGTATTGGGGCTTTATGCAGGTTCCGCTTTTCTGATCCCGCTGACCATGGCCTTGCTGATCAACGTCCTGATCATCGCGCTGAGTGACCGGGTTATTGCGCTGACCAAAGCTCCGGTCTGGTTGGCTAACCTGGCTGGAGTGACCGTGGTTTTGGTCGGGTTGTTCATGATCATGTATATTCTGGGCAATCAGGCGACGCAGTTTGCACGCTCGATCAATACATACGAAAGCCAGTTCGACGAGGCCGTTAACCGCATAAACGACCTTGTGGGCAACGATATCACGGCCTTCATCCGGGACAATCTGGTCAACATTGATATGTCTTTCGTCGCCCGGATGTTGCTGGGCAGCGCGACGTCCTTGCTGAACCAGTTTTTCCTCATCAGCCTTTACGTTGCCTTCCTGATGGCCGAACGTCTGGCGTTCCGCAAAAAGATCCGTATGGCCGCCGGTGACCCTAAAACCGGTGCCGAGTTCGCTTTGGTTCTGGACGCGATTTCCTTTAGTCTGCAACGTTATGTCGGAGTGAAGACCTTTATCAGCCTGATAACGGCTGGAATCAGCTATGTGGTCTTCAAAACCCTTGGTCTTGAGTATTCCGAGACATGGGCCGTGCTGACCTTTGCCTTGAATTTCATACCCTCGATTGGGTCAATTATTGCGGTTCTGTTTCCAGCGGCGATTGCACTGGTTCAATTTGAAAGTATCGGGCCGTTTCTGATCATAGTTTTCGGCTGTGGCACACTTCAGTTCATGATCGGTAATTTTCTGGACCCGGCCATGCTGGGCCGATCGCTGAACATGTCGACATTTCTGGTCATTCTGGCACTTATGTTCTGGACCACGGTCTGGGGTCTGATCGGAGCCTTCCTGAGCGTTCCGCTGACCGTCTGCATCCTGATCATCTTCAGCCATATTCCCGCATTGCGCCCGATCGCAATTTTAATGTCCCTGAATGGTGAACTCGGCGACGAAGGGCCGCCATCGGGGAATACAGTCTGAACAGGTCAATCCCCAAAGCAACTTGAAACACTAAGGAAAATGCCAGGATCGAATCCTCCATGCTGACACTCTTTGTTTCCCTCTTTGTCCTATGTTTGTACCTGACCGCCGCGGTCTTTTCGATACGCGCGGCTCAAACAGCGCGCACACCGCAGGGTGCCGTGGGATGGGTGGTGTTTTTGATCTCGGCGCCGATAGCTGGCGTACCGCTGTACTTGTTTCTGGGACATCATCGTTTTCGCGGGTATCGCATGGCCCGAAAGCACGCTGAGACTGTTGTCGAAGGGATAAAGAGCTTTGCGGATTTTTCGCGCCCAGATCCGGGCATGATTACGATCAACCCACTCCCTTTCGAAGAGCTTGCGCATCTACCCATATCACGCGGCAACGGTGCAGAATTGCTTGTCGATGGGCAGGCAACCTTTGACGCTATCTTTCAGGCTATCGACGCGGCTCAGGACTATGTGCTTGTCCAGTTCTACATCGTGCGTGATGACGGATTGGGGCGGCAACTGCAAAGCAAACTGATCGCCGCCGCAGAGCGCGGCGTGCAAGTTCGCTTTATGACCGACGCCGTGGGCAGTTATGGCCTACCGACAAGCTACATCACGTCGCTGCGCGCGGCGGGAATTCACGTTGCCGGTCAGCATGAAAAGCGCCATCCAGGACAGCGATTTCAGCTAAACTATCGCAATCACAGGAAAACGGTGATCATTGACGGTGAAATCGGCTTTATCGGCGGCCACAATGTCGGCGACGAATATCTCGGTCAGTCCGCAAAGTTCGGACATTGGCGGGACACACACATAAGGCTGACTGGACATATCGTGCGCCAACTACAACTGATCTTTACAGAGGACTGGTACTGGGCGCATCAAGAAGACCTGATAGATCAACTGGCCTGGGCGGGTCAGGAATCTGATCAGGACATGAACGCCCTTCTCGTCGCCACAGGTCCGGGGGACGAAACCGAAACCGGCGCCATGATGTTCTTTTCTGCAATCACGGAAGCAAAGGAACGATTGTGGATCGCATCCCCCTATTTCGTTCCTGATATCGACATCATGACCGCACTACGCCACGCTGCAATGCGCGGGGTAGATGTTCGCATTCTGGTTCCCGACGTGATTGATCACCGCTTACCTTGGCTGGCGGCCTTTGCCTATTTCGACGAGATCAGGGAATGCGGCGCGCGGGTCTACCGGTACACCAATGGTTTCATGCATCAAAAAGTATTTCTGGTGGACGACACTCTGACCGCTGTTGGCACCACCAATCTGGACAATCGTTCTTTCCGCCTGAATTTTGAGGCGATGGCCCTGTTCTTTGACAAGGACGCGGCCCATGCGGTTCACAACATGTTGCTGATGGACTTTGAATCCAGCTATGAGCTGGACAAAACCTTGCCCGAACAACCGGCCTATATTCGGTTCGGCTCGCCTCTGGCGCGGTTGTTCGCACCAATCCTTTAAAGGATCGACTCTTCCTGCAGCACCCGCGACATGACCGCGACCAAAAAGGCTGTGGACAGCCCAAATGCCAAAAGCCCGGTGACCGAGGCAAAGGCACCAAAAATGCGCAGCCCGTCGTCCAGAACAATGTCGCCGTAGCCCAGCGTTGTGAACGTAACCAGAGAGAAATACAGCGCCGAGTTCCAGTCCGCCAGAACATCCCCAAAGACCCAGACAATCGCCCAAAGCCAGACCTGAAAGGTATGGATCATCACGATAAAAATCAGCGCGATAGTCAGCGGGCTTGCAATGGTGACGAACCTTTTGCTTTTTTCCAGTTTGATCGACATCACGCGGATGATCTGCATGCACCAAGTCAGCAGGGCAATTTCGATCAAAAAGCAGATACCCAAATAAACGCTTCCCCAGATAATCTGCTCGGATAAGGTCACCGGCGCCCATCCCCTCTGTTTTTAAGTCTCGTCACAATCGCTTCAAATGCAGGATTGGGCAACCCTGCGTCTGCGACGAATGGAAACGATAGCGCCATTGAACTGGACACCGCTTCTGTCGGCTGCAAATTGTGAGTGGCAGAATACAGGGCGCCTATGAATGCTGCTTAAAATAACTGATGTCCATAAATCATATGCAAACGGTCGACCGATTTTGAACGGAGTATCTCTGTCGTTGGACCATGGCCAAACGCTTGCCCTAACCGGGGAAAGTGGCAGTGGCAAAAGCACGCTTCTAAATCTCGCAGGTGCGCTGGACATATTCGATGCGGGCGAAATCTCACTGGGCGGAACCAACCTGTCCACACTAGACGATACCGGGCGCGCAGCCCTTCGGCGCGAGCGTGTGGCCCTGGTATTCCAACAGTTCAATCTGATCCCGTCGTTGACGGTCGGCCAAAACCTGTCCTTCCATGCCCGGCTTGCCGGTAAATATGATCCGGACTGGTGCGATCATCTTGCCGACAAACTGGGATTGCGGGACCTGCTAGACCGCTTTCCCGAGAACCTGTCAGGCGGCCAGCAGCAACGCGTTGCCATCGGACGCGCCCTTGCGCCGCGCCCCAGTCTTTTGCTCACGGATGAACCAACAGGAAATCTGGATGAGGTCGCAAGCACTAATGTATTGGATTTGATGCTTGCGCTGGTCGCCGAAACCAGCGCCGCCCTGCTTTTGGTGACACATTCGCAGGACATCGCGGCCCGTCTGGATCGGCAGGTCCGCCTGTCCGGCGGCCTAATCTCGTGACTTTGGCCATCATACAGGCGTTGGCGTCGCACTGGCGTGCCCATTGGCTTCAGCTGTTAACCTTGTTGACCGGCATTGCGCTTGCGACCGGGCTATGGTCGGCAGTTCAAGCCATAAATTCCGAGGCCCGGGCAAGCTATCAACGGGCCAACGATCAACTCTCATTTGGTCAATACGATGAATTGCACGCCACCTCGGGGAATTTGACGATCGACCATTATGTCAGCTTGCGTCGGGCTGGCTGGCAGGTCGCTGCGGTGCTTGAGGGGCGTTGGCGCCATAGCGGGCGCAATCTGCAGGTCATGGGGGTCGACATGGTCGCCTTTCCACCCCTACCGGCCCTCAGCCGTTTGGAACAAAGCGATACGCCGCCCGATCCCGCAGACATGCTGACCGCGCCCGGCAGGATACTGGTCGCGACGGAACTTGCCCAGATTCTGGCGCAGGCCAGCAACCTGCCCCCGATCCTGTCCAGCGACGCGCTGCCACCGGATCTGGTCTTTACCGATATTGGCGTTGCCGAACAGCTGCTTGACAAAAAGGGGCAGATTTCACGTCTGGTCGTCTTGCCAGAGCAGCCCCGAGCGATCCCATCGCTTGAGCAGACCGCCCCCGATCTGACACGCGTTGCAGCCTCGACCAGATTGGACACGGCGCAACTGACAGAGAGCTTTCACCTCAACCTGTCTGCCTTTGCTCTTTTGTCCTTTGCCGTCGGGCTGTTCATCGTCCATGGCACCGTCGGGCTGGCCTTTGCACAGCGCCGAGCAATTATCAGAACAATACGTGCGCTGGGCGTTCCGATGCGTCAGATCGTATGGATCATTCTGGCCGAGCTTTCGCTGCTGGCCCTGATTGGAGGGGGCGCCGGTCTGGTACTGGGTTTCCTGCTGGCCGGGGCCTTGCTGCCCGACGTGGCATCGACCCTACGCGGGTTGTATGGTGCACCAGTTGAAGGTCAGCTTTCGCTTCAACTGCACTGGGTTCTCGCGGGCTTGGCCATGGCCCTGTTCGGAACGCTATTGGCCAGCTCTCAGGCTTTGTTCCGATTGGCTCGGCTGCCGCTGTTATCCAGCCCGGGTCCGCAGGCCTGGCGGGGGGATGACACTGCAACCAAAAGATTGGCTCTGATCGGAGTATTCCTGATTGGGTTGGGGATCGTTTCAATCTTTGTGGCCGACGGTTTGGTCGCAGGGTTCGTGCTGGTTGCCGGAATCCTGACGGGTTCTGCGTTGATTTTACCGTTTCTCTTGCTGATCGCAGTAACCGGACTTCAGAAGCTACAGAACGGCCCGGTCAGACAATGGGTATTCGCCGACATGCAGGCGCAACTGCCCGGGCTTTCATTGGCCCTGATGGCGTTGATGTTGGCTCTGGCCGCAAATATCGGCGTGGGCACCATGGTGTCGAGCTTTCGGCTGACCTTTACCGGATGGCTTGACCAAAGGCTGACTTCCGAGCTGTATGTGACCGCAGCCGACGAACAGCAGGCGCAGGACATCAAGCAATGGCTCTTGCCGCAGGTCGATGCCGTATTGCCAATCCGCAACGTCGAGCTGACGCATGAAAGCGGGCCCTTGTTTCTTTACGGTGTGGTGAACAACCCGGTTTATCAAGAAAATTGGCCGCTGATCGCCTCAGTGCCCGGAGTATGGGATCAGGTGATGTCCGGAACCGCCGTTCTGATCAACGAACAGCTTGCGCGCAGATCCAATTTGTGGCCCGGAGATCAAATCACGCTCCGCCCGGGTCACAAGCTGGTCATTGCAGGGGTCTATTCTGATTATGGCAATCCAACCGGACAAGCCATCGTGTCGATGGAGCTTTTGGAAGATATCGCACCCAATACCGAGGAACGGCGATATGGCGTTCGCATGCCCCCTGATCAGGCCAGCGATGTTGCCGAAAGGCTTCGGGCGGAATTTGACCTTCCTCCGCAGGCAGTCGTTCATCAAGCGGACATGAAGGCCCGATCCACGGAAATCTTCGAGGACACATTTGTGGTGACCTCTGCGCTGAATATCCTGACGCTTGGGGTTGCTGGATTTGCAATCCTGACCAGCCTGCTGACGCTTTGGACACAACGGCTGCCTCAGATCGCACCGGTCTGGGCGCTTGGCCTGACGCGGGCGCAACTGGCGCGGTTTGAACTGACGCAGAGCGTGCTTCTCGCCTCTCTGACCGCCGCGCTGGCCTTGCCGCTTGGGTTGGTTCTGGCCTGGACGTTGCTGACGGTCATCAATGTCGAGGCGTTTGGCTGGCGGTTACCAATGTACCTATTCCCAAGCGACTGGTTCTATCTATTTCTTCTGACCTTACTGGCCGCTGTTATCGCCGCTGCGGTTCCAGCCCTTCGGTTGCTGCGCATCCCGCCTGCCGAGTTGTTAAGAGTGTTTGCCAATGAACGCTAAAGCCTGGTTCCTAATTCTGGCCCTGCTATTGCCCGCCCAACTTCGGGCGCAGGGCTTTGCCGGTCTTGGAGGTGAGGCCGACGGGTTCGACGTCCCCCAGCTTGGGTATCAGTTGAGCTTTCCGCAGGATCACGGTCCCCATCCCACTTTCAAGATCGAATGGTGGTATCTGACCGCAAACCTGAAAGGAGAAGACGGGCGCGATTACGGTGTGCAATGGACGTTGTTCCGCTCGGCGCTGAAACCCTATGAAGAGCAATCCTGGCAAAGTCCGCAGTTGTGGTTGGGCCATGCCGCCTTGACCACTCCTGATGCCCATTACTTTGCTGAACGTCTGTCGCGGGGCGGTATCGGTCAGGCCGGGGTAACCGCCACCCCATTCGAAGCCTGGATCGACGAATGGTACATGCGCGGAACCGACTTTAATGCGCTGAAGATTAGGGCCAACGGTTCTGAGTTCGGATACGATCTGTCAATGCGCGCAACGGGGCCTTTGGTCTTTCACGGGGATGCCGGGTATTCGGTCAAGTCTACGCAGGGGCAGGCAAGTCATTACTATTCACAGCCGTTTTTCGACCTGACAGGCACAGTGCATCTGCCGGATGGGGATGTTGCGGTAACCGGACAGGGTTGGCTGGATCGGGAATGGTCCTCGCAGCCCTTGGCCGAGGATCAAAGCGGATGGGATTGGTTCTCGCTCAGCTTTGAAGGCGGCGACAAGCTGATGGCCTTTCGCCTGCGAGGAGAGGCTGAGGATTTCACCTCTGCCACGTGGATCGGCAATGATGGCGAAACCACCGCGCTTGCCGATGGCTCTGTTTCTTTTGAACCGCTTCAGACCGCTCATGTCGCCGACCGGGATATCCCGATTGAATGGCGTGTCACACTCCCCGCCCGCGGGGTGGATATTGTCGTCAGCGCCCTGACACCCAAAGCCTGGATGGCAACCCGCTTTGCCTATTGGGAAGGCCCCGTTACGGTCTCAGGCAGCCATTCAGGCCGTGGCTATCTTGAAATGACCGGGTATTAGATCATCGCACAACGTAGACCGAGACTGTCGAATGCCGCACGACGCGCGCAGCATTCGGACCCAGCAGGTAGTCCTTGAAGTCCGGCTTATGCGCCCCAATGACGATCAGGTCAGATCCGGCGCTTTCTGCGGTTTTCAGGATCTCCTGATAGGCCGTGCCCGTGGCCACCACATGGCGGATCTTTTCATTGCGCTCACTGCCCAATGTTGATGCGCACAGCTCGGTCAGTTGTTTCTGCGCCTCAGCCAAAGCCTTTTCATGGAAATCCGCCTGGAAAAAGCCGGACACCCAGCTTTCTCCAAAATCTGGCAGAACACTGACCACATCCAGCTGCGCCCCCTCCAAATCGGCCAATGCAGCGGCCTTTTGAAGGACCGGGCCATCAATTTTGCCATTGCTGATATCAACAGCACACAGAACAGAACGTGTCATGCAGGCACCCCTTGTCTGGCGGCACGGCCGCGTTGCAGGAAGGCGATCAGACCCAACAGGATCATCGCCGGGATATAGACCAGCTGCTTGGGTGGCTGGCTTGACGGCAGGCTGACCGAGGTCAGGCGCACGGCCTCATCCCCGTAATAGTCGAAGATGCTCAGATCATCGGCAACAGGCGCGCCGAACAGCGGCTCTTCCAGCTTGATCAGACCGTCCTCTTCGATCAGCAGTAGACCCATCGCATCAACCCGTGCAGGACCGCCGTCTTCGTCGCCGACAGAGACGACAACCGTGGTATCCACCATCTCAAGCGTGTCGAAATCCGGGCCGCTGATGACCAGACGCACCTCGGTTCCGGGCGGTGTTTCCCCGATCGTTTCGGTGAAAGCTGCCGGCTCAACGGTCTGATATGGGGGTGAAATCCTGTCCATAAAGTAATCCGGACGGAATAGTGCGAAAGCAACCGCGACCAAGGCAACGCTCTCATAGATCCGGCTGCGGGTCAGGAAGTAGCCCATCGTGCCCGCCGTAAAGACAAGGATCGCTATCGTCGCAAATATCGCAACGATTATCCCTTCGACCCAGGTCACATCGATCAACAGAAGGTCTGTGTTGAAGATGAAGACAAACGGCAACGCGACCGTGCGCAGGCTATAGAAGAAGGCGATGAATCCGGTCTTTATCGCATCGCCCCCCGATACGGCAGCAGCGGCGAAACTGGCCAGCCCCACAGGCGGCGTCACATCCGCCATGATGCCAAAGTAGAAGACAAACAGATGCACCGCGATCAGCGGCACAATCAGCCCGCTCTGCGCGCCCAGCTCCACGACCACACCGGCCATCAAAGAACTGACGACGATATAGTTCGCAGTGGTCGGCAGGCCCATGCCCAGGATCAGGCTGAGGATACCGACCATGATCAGCATCAGGATCAGATTGCCACCCGACAGGAACTCGACCAGATCGGCCATCACTTGGCCCACACCGGTCAGGGTCACGGTACCAACGATCACACCCGCCGTGGCCGTCGCCAGCGCGATACCGATCATGTTGCGCGCGCCGTCGATCATGCCCTGCCACAGATCCGCGACACCGTCGATGAACGCGTTGTAGAGGTTGCTTTGCCCCCGGAACATCGCCTTCAGCGGTTTCTGCGTCAGCAGGATCACAAACAGCAAGGACGTGGCCCAAAAGGCCGAAAGACCGGGCGATTTCTGTTCAATCATCAGGAAATAGACCAGCACGATTATCGGCAGAAGGTAATGCAGACCGGCCTTGTAGATCTCGCTAATGACCGGCAGCGTCACCTCTTTGGCATTCGGGTCATCGGGTTCCAGATCGGGCACCTGTGCGGCCAGATACAGCAGCGCCACGTAAATTGCGCAGATGATCAGGCTGAGGACCAGACCGGCCGAGTTCGGCATCCAATTTGTCACCGCCTCCACAGGGAATTGAGAGCCATAGCAGAGCCCAGCAAAAACAATGAAGAACGAGAACATACCAACCACGGTACGTGCCAGTTTCACTTCGCGGTCGCCCAATGTGGGCATGTTCCGCTTTACGGCTTCGAGATGCACGATATAGACCAGAGCAATGTATGAGATCGCCGCTGGCAGGAAGGCGTGGGTGATCACCTCGACATAGGAAATACCCACATATTCTACCATCAAGAAGGCTGCAGCGCCCATGACGGGTGGCATGATCTGCCCGTTCACCGAACTGGCGACCTCAACCGAACCCGCCTGTTCGCTGCTGAACCCAACACGTTTCATCAATGGAATGGTGAAGGTACCAGTAGTCACAACGTTTGCGATGGACGAGCCCGAGATCAGGCCGGTCGCAGCTGAGCCCACAACCGCCGCCTTGGCGGGGCCGCCGCGCAGGTGACCCAGCGCGCCAAAGGCCATCTTGATGAAATAGTTCCCTGCCCCGGCCTTATCCAACAAGGCGCCAAACAGAACAAACAGGAATACAAACTTGGTCGAAACACCCAGGGCGATACCGAACACGCCCTCGGAGGTGATCCACATGTGGCTCATCGCCTTTTTCAGGCTGGCGCCCTTCCAGCGGATGACTTCGGGCACCCATTCGGATGATCCAAAGAAGACATAGGCCAAAAAGATCGTCGCAATGATCGCCATCGCCGGGCCAAGCGCACGGCGCGCGGCCTCGAACAACAGCAATAGCCCACCCAGCGCGATCCACTTGTCAGTGTTGTCTGCCAGCCCTCCGGCATCGACGATCTTGGTATAGAAGAAATATCCGTACAGCGCCACAAACGCGCCCAGAAGGCCCATGATCCAATCCTGCACAGGGATATAATCCCTTGGGCTGGATTTCAGCGCCGGATAGGCTGCAAAGGCCAGAAACATCGCAAAGGCCAGGTGAAACTGACGCGAATTGTTAACCACGCTGCCGGGCAACACATAGTTCGCCAGGGGCGAAGCAAGTACGACCTGAAAGATCGACCAGATCGCCGCCACGATCGCAAGGAAAACGCCTACATTCCCAACCGGATTACGCCCTCCGGCATCTGAAGATGCGACCAGATCCTGTAGTTCTTCTTCGGATAGCGGGCGGTTCGATTGTGTCTCGGAACTCATGAAAATGTCTCCCCGTCGTGGCCATTTGCGGCCTTCTGCATCACCCGCTTGATACGGGTTTTGTGCGGGGCGCCCGACGGGCACCCCGCGTCAGGTCTGGCTTATTGAATCCAGCCTTTTTCTTTATAGTACTTCTCGGCACCCGGATGCAGCGGGGCTGACAAGCCGTCCGCGATCATCTCTTCGGGCTTGAGGTTGGCAAATGCCGGGTGAAGCTTTTTGAAGTCATCGAAGTTCTCGAAAACCGAGCTGACAACCGCATAAACCGCATCATCCGACACGTCCGCCGAAGTCACGAAGGTCGCGCCAACGCCGAATGTCGCGGTATCACCATCCGACCCGCGGTACATGCCGCCGGGAATGGTAGCAGTACGGTAGAACGAGTTGTCGTTGACCAGCTTGTCCACGGCCTCGCCGCTGACATTGACCAGAACCGAGTCGCAAGCCGTGGTGGCTTCTTGAATCGAGCCCGAGGGGTGACCCACGGTATAGACCATTGCGTCAATCTGGTTGTCGCAAAGCGCCGCAGACTGTTCCGCCGCTTTCAGTTCGGTCGCCAGTTCGAAATCGTCAGTGGACCAGCCCATTTCGCCCAGCAGAACCTCCATGGTGCCACGCTGACCGGAACCGGGGTTACCGATATTTACGCGCTTGCCTTTCAGGTCTTCGAAATTGGTCACACCGGAATCGGCACGGGCCACAACGGTAAACGGTTCGGGGTGAACCGAGAAGACGGCGCGCAGGTTTTCAAACGGGCCGGCCTCTTCGAATTTCGAGCTGCCGTTATAGGCGTGGTACTGCCAGTCGGACTGCGCGACACCAAACTCCAGCTCGCCTTCGCGAATGGTGTTGATGTTGTACACGGAACCGCCGGTCGATTCGACCGAGCAGCGCACGCCATGTTCCTTGCGCCCTTTGTTGACCAGACGACAGATTGCACCGCCAGTTGGGTAATACACCCCGGTCACGCCACCTGTGCCGATCGTGATAAACTCTTCGGCATAGGCCGCAGGCGCCATCAGAGCCGCCGTGACAACCGCGCCGAGGCTAAGCTTGCTGCTGTTTTTCATAAGTGAACTCCCATTATTTTTCTGGTGGGAGACACATCAAAGCGCCGGATAAATGGCCCTGCGATATGCAACAACGCCCGCTATGCAGCAGGCATATCTTTGATTTTTCAGAATCTCCCAACCCGTAAGAGGTTTCATTCTGAGCATTAGCTTGTCAAGGCCAGCAGGTCACCAAAGCAGGCGTATCCTCAGATTTGACAAGCCCCCCTGAATTTTCCCCGCCTTTGAAGCTTTTCTTGCGCATCTGCCCCGCAGTGACCGCAAACACATCCAATTATGCGCTTTTGACATCGGGAATTCTGACCAGAACGCGAAAGTGTGAGTTGGGAATGCGAGCAATTAGAACTGCCGGAAAGAAAAAACAGA
The DNA here is from genome assembly GCF_059610505.1 of Ruegeria sp. CDSC079. NCBI lineage: Bacteria > Pseudomonadati > Pseudomonadota > Alphaproteobacteria > Rhodobacterales > Roseobacteraceae > Ruegeria > Ruegeria sp. CDSC079. The sequence goes on along the minus strand of NZ_JBXWNT010000006.1, from coordinate 47,740 downwards.
AGGCAGGTTCCCCTAACCCTCTGTTTTTACTTTGGTACCCAAGGCCGGACTCGAACCGGCACGGTATCACTACCGGGGGATTTTGAATCCCCTGCGTCTACCATTCCGCCACTTGGGCCACGGACACTGAATTAGCGTTCAAAATCGAGAAGGTCCAGAGGCAAAAAACACCCTGATTGAGGAATGTTCCAGCCTGCAAGGTTGACGGCCTGCGGGGCGCATGATTTGGCTTACCCAACACATGTACAGGGAAATTGCACCTGATGCTGCGACCTCTTTATGACTGGACCATTCGTCTGGCAGAACACCCGAATGCCTTGTGGGCGCTGGCTATTGTTTCCTTCATCGAAAGCTCTTTCTTTCCGATACCGCCGGACGTTCTGATGATTCCCATGATCCTTGCCCGACCCTCCCGGGCCTGGCTGATTGCTTCTGTGGCACTGGTAGCTTCGGTTTTGGGCGGAATGTTAGGATATGCAATCGGCGCGTTCTTTTATGAAAGCCTCGGCCAGCCCATCCTTGAATCCATGGGCAAAGCCCACGCCATGGAAGAGTTCAACACACGGTTCAATGACTTTGGTTTCTGGGCTGTTCTGGCCGCTGGGGTTACGCCTTTTCCCTATAAGGTCATCACCATCATGTCCGGCTGGACAGGGATGCCCCTGGGCACCTTCATTGCCACCTCGATTCTGGCCCGAGCGATCCGGTTCTTCATCGTCGCAGGTTTGCTTTGGGGCTTCGGAGAGCCGATCCGCAGCTTTATAGAAAAGCGGCTGGGCCTTATGTTTACCCTGTTCATCATCCTTCTGTTCGGCGGGTTCCTAGCGGTGAAATTCTTATGACAAGACGAAATTTACTGGTCCTGGTTGCCACGTTTGGATCTGTAGCATTGCTGCTTGGGGCCTTTGCGTTTCAGTATCTCGGCGGGCTTCCACCCTGCAAAATGTGCATCTGGCAACGCTATCCGCATGCTGTCGCCATCCTGATCGGTGCTGCGGCGCTTGCGCTACCTCGGCTGGCGATCCTCCCTCTTTTAGGCGTCATGGCGGCGCTGACCACTGCGGTCATTGGTGTCTATCACGCTGGTGTAGAACGCGGTTTGTGGGAAGGTCCGTCAAGCTGCACATCAAGCAGCATCGGCGGTCTGTCGGCAGAAGAACTGCTGGATCAGATCATGTCGGCACCACTGGTACGCTGTGATGATATTCCATGGGAGTTATTTGGTGTTTCCATGGCCGGATGGAATGCCGCTTTGTCTTTCGTTCTGGTTCTGCTCTGGTTCGCCGCGTGGCGTGAAGGCCGTTAGAGCTCGTCCAGTTCCGCATCCCAATAGAGAAAGTCGATCCAACTGTCATGCAGGTGGTTCGGTGGGAATTTTCGTCCAACGTTGCGCAAAGCCTCGGCATCCGGCTGCCGCGGAGGCTTGCGCAATGTCATTCCTGCTTGCCGCAGTGATTTAGACCCTTTGCGCAAGTTACATGGGCTACAGGCCGCAACAACGTTCTGCCAGCTTGTCACCCCGCCCGCCGCGCGCGGGATCACATGATCAAAGGTCAGATCCCCACGGCTGCCACAGTATTGGCAGCGGAATTCATCCCTCAGAAATAAATTAAAGCGCGTGAAGGCCACGCGCTTTCTGGGTTTTACATAATCTTTCAGCACAACGACCGAGGGTATTCGTATCTCGGTGCTCGGGCTTCGGACAACTTCGTCATATTCGGCGACGATATCCACCCTGTCCAGCCAGGCAGCTTTTATGGCCTCCTGCCACGGCCAGAGCGATAGTGGATAGTAGGACAAGGGGCGGTAATCGGCGTTCAAAACCAATGCCGGATGATGCTTGAGCGCACCGGGTTCCCTGACAAATTCGGTCCTGAAGTCTCCGTCCATATCAGAATCGCTCCACGCTCTGCTCTGCCTCTTTTGACATCAGAGCGGAGAACCCCCGCCCCGGCCTTAGCTTTACTATATATCGTGTTAAAGCTCTGACAAGCCCTGAGTTTCCACAATATCTCGGGGATTGAGCATTCCGAATCCGTAACAGGCCGATGACAGTTATCCACAGGTTGCACCAATTCGATCGCCGGGCTATGGCGGGTAATGTCCTGGTTCATCCGCTTCAATAAACCATTCAATGTATTGCCGCAGTTCACGGATCGCGCGAATGCGGAGTCTCCGCGCAGTACGCTGTCGGATTTCATTGATCTGCCGGACGTGTATCCCGCCGGGCGATTGGACCGCGATAGCGAAGGTTTGATGCTGTTGACCGACAATGGTCGCCTTCAGGCGCGGATAGCCGATCCCAAGCATAAAATGGCTAAGACCTATTGGGTGCAGGTCGAAGGGGAGCCAGACGCCTCCGCCCTAAAAGCCCTGCGCGATGGTGTTGAGCTGAAGGAGGGCTTGACCCGCCCTGCCAAGGCGCGATTGATGGATCAGCCCGAGGCATTATGGCCGCGCGACCCGCCGATCAGAGTGCGGCAGACGGTGTCGGATTGTTGGGTCGAACTGGTCCTTCGAGAAGGTCGAAACAGGCAAGTGCGCAGGATGACGGCGGCCGTTGGGCACCCGACCCTTCGACTGATCCGCGCCCGGATTGGCGACTGGACATTGGACGGGCTTGAGCCGGGGCAATGGGATAGCCTATCTATGCCTGCCCTCGCGCCATCTTCTTCGCGCAAACGGGATCGGCGCCCACGTCGGTGACCGAAACGCCTATTTGTGATAGGATAGAGGAATGAAGGTATCACCTGACATTCCGCAGCCAACCGGCCTTTTAGAAGCGTCACTTTATGTCGACGACCTGGATGCTGCAGAGCATTTCTATGGGGACGTTCTGGCGCTTGAGCAAATCCAGCGTGTCGCCAACCGGCATGTGTTCTACAAGGTGGGTGGTTCAGTGTTGCTGCTATTCAATGCGGCAGAGACCGAAAAACCTCCAGGCAACCCGCGCCTGCCTGTTCCCGCCCATGGCGCCCAAGGTCCGGGTCATGCCTGCTTTGGCATGGCGCGCGCGCAAATCGCGGTGATGCGAAAACATCTTATAGACTGGAACGTGCCCGTAGACGCTGAATTTGAATGGCCGAACGGAGTACTGTCTTTATACGTTCGCGACCCGTCCGGGAATTCCATCGAATTCGCCGAGCCTTCCTTATGGGACTAGGATCACCGCAGCGGTTTCTTGTCACCTCCCGTGATCCGATAGATTAGACTTTCAGTCACTCCGACCTTGCCTAGCACCGCCTGAAATGTTGCCATGTGCGGTGTGGCAAAATGCGCCTCGAGCGCGGCCTGACTTTCCCATTCTTCGTAGATCCGAAACCGATTGGCATGACCCAGAATCTGGCTGAATTCATAGACCGTGCAGCCTGCTTCCTTCACCGTCTCGGCAACCATTTCCTGCGCAGCTTTTCTGGCAGCCTCGACACCTTCCGGCGTAATTTCGATAGTTCCGGTTACGATCAGCATGGTATCTCCAATCTCAGATCAATCCGTTTGGTAATCCTGTCGACCGGCGTGCCGTCACGAAGGGGCACACCAAAATCAACCGAGTAATCTTGGAATCCCATCTTCTCATAATAGTTCAGGCCCATCCGGTTATCAGCCCTTATTGTCGCGCTGATGGAACCGAGCCCAACCCCTACGGCAAATTTGGCGGTTTCTTCAAACAAGGCACGCCCTGCCCCCTTCAAAACCGGTTCGCGGCGGGTGAAGGTCGCAATGTCAGCACAATCGTCGGGCAGTGCGTCATTCACCCCAAGCCATTGAAACCCGGCAACCTCACCTTGCGCGTCCATCGCCACATGGCTGCAAATCTTATCGAGACCCAATAGATAACTCTGCGCAAACTGCGCCTCGGAGAAAGGGGTTTCGAACGCAGTCGTACCACCAATGGCGATGATCTGGTTGAGCAAATCGCAAGCTGCTGCGACATCCTCGGGCATCATGGGGCGGACCGCAATCATCGCTTAAAGGCTCAGCTTGTCACGCATGAAAGCCAGTGCGACGCTAAGACCATCCGGGGCAATACCGTGGCCGGTGCCCTTCATGACATGGGCATAGACCTCTTTGAACTCAGCCGCTTGCAGGGCCTCGGCGGCTTCGGGCAAGGATTGTGGCGGCACGACGTCATCGGCGTCGCCATGTACCAGTAGGACCGGCATGCGGCTGACTGTTTCATCCGGCAGCAGATCGGGTTCCAGAAGGCGTCCTGAAATGGCTACTATCCCGGCCACTGGGTCCTCGCGGCGCGGGGCGACATGCAGGCTCATCATCGTGCCTTGCGAAAATCCGAACAGAACAACCTGCTCGGGCAGAACGTCTTCGTCCACCATCAACGCATCGAGGAAAGCGTCGAAGTCATCCGCCGCCATTTCCATCCCGCGGCGCGATTCTTCTTCGGAAGAGCCATCAATCCACGGGATCGGAAACCATTGAAACCCGTTGGGCATACCCGGGATCTGCTCGGGCGCGTCAGGGGCAACGAACAGAGTGTCCGGTAGATGCTCACCTAACACATCGGCCAGCCCCAGCAAGTCGGCCCCGTTGGCGCCATAGCCATGCACGAACACCACGACCGAGCGCGTATCGCCCGAAACCGGCTCTTTTCGGAGCGCATTCAAAACCCGTGTCATCTGATCCCTTCTCGTTCTTTTGCGACCCGGTAATAGGCCCACAACACCCGCGCTGCAACCGACCGCCAGGGTGACCACGCTTCGGCCATCTGGCGCAGTTCTTTATCCGTAGGTCGCTTGGGTAAATCATAGAGGATGCGCGCGGCCTCTTGCAGCGCAAGGTCGCCCGGCGCAATCACATCGGCACGACCCAGAGAAAACATCGCGTAAATCTCGGCAGTCCAGACGCCTATGCCTGAAACTTCGGTCAGGATCGCCACAACATCCTCATCAGGTGCGTCGCGTAACGCTTTGTAATCAATACGAGCCTCCGCAAGCGCCCGGGCATATCTGATCTTTTGGCGGCTTAGGCCCACCGCGCGCAAATCCTCATCCATGGCCCACATGATTTTGCGTGGACCGGTCAACTTTGCATCCTGCAGGCGTTTCCATATGGCATTGGCCGAGGCCACGCTGACCTGTTGGCTGACGATCGCGCTGAGCAGCTGGGCAAACCCGTCAGGTTTACGGCGTAGCGGCAAAGGCCCGGTCTGGTCCATCGCATAGGCCATGCGCGGACAGGTCTCGGCCAGCCACTTGGCCCCCTCGGCCACGCAATCGGGGGTTTCAATGATACGTCCGACGGACATGCGCGCTCCGGCAAATTGGTCAGCAGCACGTTAGGGTGCTTTGTCGCAGATGCAACCGTCTTGTATGACCCTGCTTTCATCGCTACGCATTGGCGCATGACAATGACACCCACGATCCCGGATAACAGTCAGGCCAAGCGTAATGTCGCTGTTCTGGTCGCAGCTCAGGCCATTCTGGGATCGCAGATGCCGATGATCTTTATTGTTGGCGGTCTGGCCGGGCAGTCGCTGGCCACCAATGCCTGTCTCGCAACCCTACCCATCTCGCTGATCGTGCTGGGGTCAATGCTGGCGGCAACGCCGATTTCCGCCATAATGCAACGCTGGGGACGGCGCGCAGGGTTTCTGGTTGGGGCAACGGCAGGTGCTTGCGGGGGTCTGGTTGGTGCCTACGGTTTGTATCTGGCCTCGTTCCCGGTCTTCCTGGCGGGCAGTCTGCTGACCGGCATCTATATGAGCGCGCACGGATTCTATCGCTTTGCCGCCGCGGACACAGCCTCGGACGCCTTTCGCCCTAAGGCAATCTCATACGTCATGGCCGGCGGTCTGGCCGCCGCGCTCATTGGCCCCCAAATCGTTAAGCTGACCTCTACCGCCTATGTGATCCCATTCCTGGGCACCTATCTGGCGGTGATTGTGCTCAACATTCTGGGCTCGGTCTTGTTTTTCTTTCTGGACATCCCCACGCCTGCAAAAGCCGCTGAGGGGGCCCCGACCGGACGCACCCGGCTTGAGATGCTAAAGACGCCGCGCATCGCCGTGGCCATCATCTGCGCAATGGTTTCTTATGCGTTGATGAATCTGGTCATGACATCCACTCCGCTGGCAGTGGTTGGTTGTGGCTACACAGCCAATGACGCGGCAGATGTGGTCTCTTTTCACGTTCTCGCCATGTACATCCCCAGTTTCTTCACCGGCCAGTTGATTGCCCGTTTCGGCGTCGAAAAGATCGTAGCTCTTGGTCTCGCAATCCTTGCCGGTGCTGGCGTTGTCGCCTTGCAAGGGGTTGAGCTTGAGAACTTCTTCATCGCTCTGATCTTGCTGGGCGTCGGTTGGAATTTTGGCTTTATTGGCGCGACCACCATGTTGGCGGCATCGCATGACATCAACGAGCGTGGCCGTATGCAGGGTCTGAACGACCTGCTGGTATTCGGTGGTGTAACACTGGCTTCGCTTGCTTCGGGTGGATTGATGAACTGCTCTGGCGGCTCACCGGTTGAAGGCTGGACCGCGGTAAACCTTGCCATGGTTCCATTGTTGACTCTGGCCGGGGGCGCATTGCTTTGGTTGGTTCTGCGCCCGTCCGATCCCGAAACGGTCTGAGGTCTACCAGCGACCCCGGACCACCTTCCACATCAGGGAAACCCGGCGCCGAACCTCACCCTGCATCAAATTCCCTGCGGCCACGCGATCTGGCTGAGCAATCGCCTTGCGCAACACCCATTCAGATTGCCAACCCGCCAAAAGCGCCGGGCGCGCCTCTGGTGAAATCGCCAGACGCTGTCCCTGTGCGCGCCGTAACCGGTTCAGTGCCTTTTGCGCCAGATCGCGCACTGCATCGGGTGTTCCATCCAACAAAGGAATACGCCCGCGCGCCTCAAGATCCGGGATTGCGCGCAACCAGTTCGCCACGCCAACGGCATAGCCGAAATCTCGTAACACAGGCTCGTCGGCCTCACCCAAAGATTGCGCCGACGCCACCATCAAACTGGCCGAGCTGTGATTTAGGTAGGCCTCGAAATGGGCCTCGTCCTCAAAAGGATCGCGATAAATATCCCAGCGCCTTACGGCCACGTATTCATCCAGCATCACCGCCAGATGTGGAGAAAGAACCTGCGATAAAGGCGTCACGACCTCATGTCGACGCACAGTCGGACCTTCAGCAATTTCCTGCAATGCATCGCGCCACCATTGCAGGCGCATTTCGGCAATCATCGCCTCTTGCGTGACCCAGGGCGCTCGGGCGACCTCGACATTCAGCGCATAGATCGGAAACAGAACCGAACGTGCGGAAACCGGCGCGGCCATCGCCGCCATGAACCGGTCCGGATCGGCGCGATGCACCAATGCTGCACAGGCCTTCAGATCGTCATTGAACTGCACTGTCACTCGGCCACCACCGCCCGAGGACGGCAATCCCGTACAAGCTTCCACTGGATCGCATCCAATAGGGCCTCAAACGACGCATCCACTATGTTCGCGCTGACCCCGACAGTTGACCAGCGCCGCCCCTGCCCGTCTTCGCTGTCGATGATGACCCGCGTCACGGCCTCGGTTCCACCTTGGGTGATCCGCACCTTGAAATCGACCAGATGCATGTCGTCCAATATCCGCGAATATTGCCCCAGATCCTTGGCCAGAGCCTTGGCCAAAGCGTTCACTGGTCCTCGGTCGCTGCCATCTTCGTCCAGAGATTCACTGACCGACAGCTTCTTTTCCCCGTCGACCTTCACCACGACAACCGCCTCGGACAGGCTGACCATCTTGTCATACTTGTTCTTCCGCCGCTCAACCGTGACCTTATAGCGTTTGACCTCGAAAAAGGCGGGCAACTGACCCAGCTCATCGCGCGCCAACAGCTCAAAACTGGCCTGGGCGGTGTCATAAGAATAGCCTTCGGCCTCGCGCTGCTTGATCCGGTCAAGAATGCGCCCCAGCGCCGGATCACCACTTTCCACGCTCAGGCCGGCCTCAGTCAGGCGTTTACGCAGATTCGACTGCCCCGCCTGGTTCGACATCGGGATGATCCGTGCATTGCCGACAGTCGCCGGATCGACATGTTCGTACGTCGACGGATCCTTCAGGATCGCGCTGGCATGCAGCCCTGCCTTATGCGCAAAAGCAGACGCCCCCACATAGGCCGCCTGCTTGCTGGGAACCCGGTTCAGGATTTCGTCCAACATACGGCTGACCCGTGTCAGACCCGCCAAGGCCTCGACGCTGACCCCAATATCAAACTGCGACACATAAGGTTCTTTCAGCAGCAAAGTGGGGATCAAAGCAGTCAGGTTTGCATTCCCGCAGCGTTCGCCCAACCCGTTCAGGGTTCCCTGAACCTGACGCACGCCCGCATCCACAGCAGCGAACGAGCACGCAACTGCGTTTTCCGTGTCATTATGGGTATGAATGCCCAAACGATCACCTGACAAGCCTGCGGCAATCACCTCGGATACAACCCGCGACACTTCACCGGGCAATGCACCCCCATTGGTGTCACACAGAACAACCCAGCGAGCTCCGGCCTCTAAAGCGGCCTTGCAAACCTGGACCGCATATCCGGGATTGTCCCTGTAGCCGTCAAAGAAATGCTCGGCGTCAAAAAGCGCCTCACGCCCCTGCGCCACGATATGCGCAACCGAGGCGCGCACGTTCTCGACATTCTCCTCCAGAGTGATCCCCAGCGCCTGGGTCACGTGGTAATCATGCGACTTGCCCACAAGACACACTGCCTTCGTGCCTGCGTTCATCACCGCCGCCAGAACATCGTCATTCTCAGCCGACCGGCCCGCGCGTTTGGTCATCCCAAAAGCAGTCAACCGCGCCGCAGTTTTCGGCGCAGCATTAAAAAATGCACTGTCAGTCGGGTTCGCCCCAGGCCAACCGCCTTCGATGTAATCCACACCCAACTGGTCCAGAGCCTGCGCGATCTGCACCTTCTCAGCGGTCGAGAACTGCACGCCCTGCGTCTGCTGCCCATCGCGCAGCGTGGTGTCGTAGAGGTAAAGGCGTTCCTTGGGCATCACACCTCCTCCAGCTTCGCAGCATCGAAACCAGCGCCGGGCACCAGTTCAACGCCATCTTTGCTCATCCGCACTTCCAGACCAGCGGCCACATATGCGGCCTTCAAGCGATCCACTTCCGAGAAGTCCTTGCTCTGCATCGCCCCTGCCCGTGCGTCCGCCAACCGATCCGCATGTGCGGACAGGTCCACCGATGCCGTGTCTGCCCACGCCCCCATCTCAGGGGTCAACAGACCCAGCAACCGCCCGCTAGCCAACAAACCGGCAACGTCCCCATCCGCCGCAAGACGGTGGAGTTCAGCGAGGGCACCCGCCGTGTTCAGGTCATCACTGAGCGCAGCGATGACTGCGGGTGCCGCGCTGGCGGCGGGCTCGATGCCCGCTGTCAGCGCCCGCCACTTGCGCAGCGTTGCTTCGGCTTCGCGTGCCTTTTTCTCAGTCCAGTCCATCGGCTTGCGATAATGGGTCTGCAAGAACACAAAGCGGATCACCTCACCCGGCACGCCCTGTTCCAACAGATCACGCACGGTAAAGAAGTTGCCCAGCGATTTGGACATCTTCTTGCCCTCGACCTGCAGCATCTCATTGTGCAGCCAAACGCGTGCGAACTCGCCATGCGGGTGGGCGCATTTGCTCTGGGCGATCTCGTTTTCATGGTGCGGGAACATCAAATCGTTGCCACCGCCGTGAATGTCAAAGCTCTCACCCAACAGCTCATAGCTCATGGCCGAGCATTCGATATGCCAACCCGGACGCCCTCGACCCCAAGGAGACTCCCACCCGGGCAACTCGTCGGTAGACGGCTTCCACAGAACGAAATCCATCGGGTTCTTCTTATACGGCGCAACTTCGACCCGGGCACCCGCGATCATGTCATCCACGGACCGACCGGAAAGGGCTCCGTATTGCTCTTTCCAACTGTCCACCGCGAACAGAACATGCCCTTCGGCCGCATAGGCATGACCCTTGGCAATCAGATCCTCGATCATCGCGACCATCTGAGTAATATATTGCGTCGCGCGCGGCATCTCGGTCGGCTCCAACGCCCCCAGCGCGCCCATGTCGTGCAGATACCAGCCAATGGTCTCATCCGATCGTTCCTGCACCAAATCCTCCAGCGACCCTTTGGCCCCTGCCTTCTGTCGAGACAACGCGGTCGCGTTGATCTTGTCGTCCACATCGGTGAAATTGCGCACATAGGTCACATGATCTGCGCCATAAACATGCCGCAGCAAACGATAGAGCACATCAAACACGACCACGGGCCGCGCGTTACCCAGATGGGCACGGTCATAGACGGTAGGCCCACAGACATACATCCGCACATTGTCGGCGCTGATCGGAACGAAATCCTCTTTTGTCCGTGTCCGTGTGTTGTGCAGTTTGATCGTCTTCATCTGTCGGCTCCTAAGAACGGCATAGCGTCTCGCGTTGGCGCGGGCTTAGCAACTTGTCTCAGGGAAGAAAACGAAAGAAACCGGCCCGCTTGATAAATCAGCAGGTAATGCAGCAGATAATGATGCAGGTCATCCGGTTCATGGATCATCCTCTAGCACGGCTATCCCGCCGCGCCAAGCCTTACGTTCTATCATGACCAGGGAGTGATTGGCGAACGCCTTGAATTGGAATAGGAAATTGACGCCATGTTCCGCAAACACCTGACCTTCTTGGTCGTGAATAAGGCAGCTCAGATCAGATTCAATCTGGAAATCTTGCTAGAACCGGAATGTCGTACGCAGGTTGAACACATTCGAATCCAGCCCCCCATTCGATCGGGTAACGTCATTGAAATTCTGGCGCAGCGCCTCACCGCTGATGACGAAATTATTGCCAATCGGATAAGCGACACCAATGCCATAAACCGCTGCGGTATCGTTTTCGACCGTGGAATCCACGCGCGCCGCACCGATAACTACATATCCCAACGCATTGCCGAAATCGTATCCGCCGCGCAATTTCAGCCGGGTCATGCTATCCAGACTGCCTTCGCCCTGACCAAGATTCAGCGACAGCCGGTTATACTCAAGCTCACCACCCAACACGAACTTGCCGAAATCAAAGTCATACCCGAGATGAGGACCAAAGCTGGTGTCGCTGCCGCTTGAACCATTCGGCCCGTCTGCATCAGCATAGCCAAAGCTGAATCCCGCATAGGCACCGCTCCAATCCTCGGCCAAAGCCGGTGAGAAGCCGGATGTCGCCAGAGCAACAATTAATGCGATATGCGCCTTCCTACGATTCACCAAAAACCTTTCAGCAATGCTTTCGAGTATTCAGATCAATTTGCTACAAACTGGGCCGCATTCGTTAAAAAAGTGTTTAGCCTAGAGGCCCAATTCAAGTAAGCACAGGAATTATAGCAGATTTCGACCGCCTCGGGGAAAAATATCTTTAGGCAACAATCACTTGAGAATTTGCTTCGCTTTTCGGCATCAAGGTCGCAAATAGAACAGATAATGCCGTTCTGAATTGGAACACTGCGGCCACTGGATGAGGAACCAAATGCAGAACGAATTTTGGAAAATCCACCTGATCAGCCGCACAATCGGCGCGGATCGGGGACGTGCTGCTAGGGGGCGGCCGTCAGGCTTTTTGTAAGGCCTCTCAAAATACGTTTCTCACTACTGGATCCTAAACATGAACGACCAACCCCGTAACTCTTCCCGCAGTGGCGGACGTGCTGCGCGTCGTGCTGCCCGCGCATCTGCTCTGCCTGATCATCTGCGCCCTATCCGCCCGGGAATGGAGGGCGGACGCTACAAGCCACTGACTCAGCCACAAGTCGAACGCATTCACGAGGCCGCGCTGCAGGCGCTTGAAACCATAGGTCTGGCGGATGCTCCGCAAAGCGGGATCGACTATCTGGTTGGCGCGGGCTGCACACTTGGCGACGACGGACGCATCCGGTTTCCGCGCGCGCTGGTTGAAGACACCATTGCCAAAGCCAACCGCTCGGTCACATTGTTCAGCCGGGATGGTCAAACTGACCTGGAATTGTCGGGGGCAAAGGTTCACTATGGGACCGCCGGTGCCGCTGTCAGTATGGTTGAAGTCAACGGCCGCGAATACCGCGATTCGACTGTGCAGGATCTGCACGATGCCGCGCGGATTTGCCAACAGCTGGACAACATCCATTTTGTCCAACGCCCGATGGTTTGTCGCGATATTTCCGACAATCTCGAGATGGACCTGAACACAATTTACGCTTGTAGTTCTGGTACTTACAAGCATATCGGCACATCATTCACCGATCCTAGTTATGTCGCGCCAGCGATGGAGTTAATCCACATGATCGCAGGCGGTGAAGACAAGTGGCGCGAGCGGCCATTCATCTCGAACTCGAACTGCTTTGTCGTACCGCCCATGAAGTTTGCCACTGAAAGCTGTCAGGTGATGGAGGAATGCATCAAGGCAGGAATGCCTGTTCTTCTTCTTTCGGCCGGAATGGCAGGTGCAACTGCTCCGTCCACAATCGCAGGCGCCATTGCCCAGGCAACTGCAGAATGTCTTGCCGGTTTGGTTTATGTAAATGCCGTAAAGCCAGGTGCCCCGGCGATTTTTGGAACCTGGCCCTTTGGGTTGGACCTTCGGACAGGCGCCATGTCCGTAGGATCAGGTGAACAGGCTCTGCTTAGCGCAGGCTGTGCCCAAATGCACAAGTTTTATGATCTGCCAGGCGGAGCCGCCGCAGGCGCATCGGATTCCAAATTGCCTGATATGCAAGCGGGATGGGAGCAGATGTGCTCGAACGTCATGGCCGGCCTGTCGGGCCTGAACATGGTTTATGAATCCGCTGGAATGCACTCGTCTCTGTTGGGTTTTTGCTTTGAAAGCTTGATCTTAGGGGATGATCTTATCGGACAGGCGATGCGCTGCGTTCGCGGGATCGAAGTATCTGACGAAACACTGGCATTGGATCAGATGGCCGAGGTTTGCCTTGGTGGACCCGGTCACTATTTGGGAACCGATGCCACACTTGGGCGCATGCAGGCCGATTATGTGTATCCCGCACATGGAGATCGAACGTCTCCGAAAGAATGGGTCGAGCTTGGCAAACCTGACTTGATCGAAAAAGCGACCGCGCGAAAGCTGGAAATCCTGTCGACCTCTTCGCCAGCACAGTTCGATCCGGCATTGGATGCACAGATTCGCAATAAATTCAACATTCACCTACCCCGATAAACACTTAGAAAGGCGGCCAGAATTTTCGTCTGGCCGCCTTGAAAATTTGTTAATCAGCCGTTTGTAGATGGCAGCAACCCGGCTTCCTGCGCGATTGCAATTTCATCCTGATCCAGCGCGCCGTCGCCATTTGCATCCATTGCTGCAAATCCGTTTGCGTCAACGTCCGGCACGACGGCCTGAACTTCTTCGATTGTCAGAACGCCGTCCCCATTGGTATCCGCCGCAGACTGCGCGACAGCCAAAGTCGGCAGAGCAAAAGCAAGTGCGGAAAATGTGACCAGAGTATTCAGTTTCATTGTGATGCCTCCTGATAGAGTTTGTGTGTTTTGTGTCCGGACAAGCATCAAGAACACGCAATCACCACCAGTTGTCAGCCACTGAGTACCATCGCTTTGATTTCGCGCCAAACTCCGCGTGTTTGCCAGAGTCGCATCCGCGGTCTGTCGCTGGGTAAAACTCCCCCAAACACGGTCGGCGGTTCTTGCCCGATGGGAAACGGGCAATATGGCGAGGCTCTGCCGAGTTAACGGCTTTAGGACAAAAAGAAAGGGGGCCGAAGCCCCCTGTCAGTTTCGCCATCCAGGCTCCATTCGTTGACCGCCCGGTGTTTTGTTTGCCTGCGGCCTGGACGTCGCATGGAACGAGCGCACCCGTTCCGTGAAAGAGTGGGAAAGAGCAAATATTCCGCCCCACCCTGTTCCCGGCCAACACGGGCATGTCGGCCGAGTGGACCAAGGCATCGAAGGTAAGTCTCTGCGCCTTGATCCGTATTCGTCGGGGCCGGCAACTGTGGCAGCTTCCGACCCCTGCGCCCCGGGTTGCCGGGGCGCTTAACTCAGCTACACCCGCTTGTTGAGCCGCAGGTGTTGCATTTCATGCAGGTGCCGTTGCGCACCAGCGTGTAGTTTCCGCATTCACCGCAGGGATCGCCCTCATAGCCTTGCATCTTGGCTTTGGTGCGGGCGTCCATCCCGGTTGCTACGGCGGTTTCAGCCACCGGCGCTTCGAATGTGGCTGCGGTTTCGGCCATGCCGTTCACCACGTTCTGTCCGCCGTTCAGAACCATCAGCTCCTGCGGCATCCGCTTGCGCAGATACCCGGTCGAACTGATTTGTTTCAGCACTTCCAATGACTTGGACGCCGCGCTTTCGCTGATCTCGGACACGTTCGAGACACCTTCTTCCTCGCCCCGGCCCAGATCATCAAAGCTTGCGCCTTCTGGTTTCACATGGGCCAGATCAGTACGATCCAGATAGGACACGGCCAGTTCACGGAAGATGTAGTCCAGGATCGACGTCGCGTTCTTGATCGAGTCGTTGCCCTGCACCATCCCAGCGGGTTCGAACTTGGTAAAGGTAAAGGCATCCACAAACTCTTCCAGCGGCACGCCATATTGCAGGCCAACCGACACGGCGATGGCAAAGTTGTTCATCATCGCCCGGAAGCCCGCGCCTTCCTTGTGCATGTCGATGAAGATCTCGCCCAACTGTCCGTCTTCGAACTCACCAGTGCGCAGATAGACCTTGTGGCCGCCGACAATCGCCTTTTGCGTATAGCCCTTGCGGCGATGGGGCAGTTTTTCGCGATGGCTGCGGATCATTTCCTTGACCACAACCTTCTCGATCACCTTCTCGGCCAGAACGACGGCTTTTTCCTGCGGCGTCCCGGTTTCCAGAACTTCTGCTGCCTCTTCGTCATCCTCGACCAGCGCGGCGGCGAGCGGCTGCGACAGTTTCGAACCGTCGCGATACAGCGCGTTGGCCTTCACACCCAGCGACCAGGACAGCTCATAGGCCTTCTGGCAGTCTTCGATGGTGGCGTCATTCGGCATGTTGATCGTCTTGCTGATCGCGCCTGAAATAAAGCTCTGAGCGGCGGCCATCATCGTGATGTGGCTATCAACACCCAGGAAACGCTTACCTTTCTTGCCACACGGATTGGCGCAGTCGAAGATCGAATAATGCTCTTCCTTCAAATGCGGCGCGCCTTCCAGCGTCATGGTTCCGCAAACGTGGTCGTTGGCCGCGTCGATATCCGCTTTGGTAAAGCCCAGATGGCGCAGCAGATCGAAGGTCGGGTCATTCAGCTTGGTCGCAGGAATGCCGAGAACGCCGGTGCAGAAATCCTCGCCCAGAGTCCACTGGTTGAACACGAACCGGATGTCGAAGGCGCTTTCCAGCGCGGCATCCACCTTGGCCAGTTCATTGGGGCCAAAGCCGTGACCCGTCAGCGAGGTGTGGTTGATCCCCGGAGCGTTGCCAATGGTGCCATGACCAACCGCGTAGCTGACGATCTCTTCAATCTGAGCCGAGGAATACCCCTGCTTTTCCAGCGCTGCAGGCACCGAGCGGTTGATGATTTTGAAATACCCGCCACCGGCCAGTTTCTTGAACTTCACCAAAGCAAAATCCGGCTCGATCCCAGTGGTGTCGCAATCCATTACCAGACCGATGGTTCCGGTTGGCGCAATCACAGTGGCCTGCGCGTTGCGGTAACCGTTCTGCTCACCCAGGCTCAGCGCTTCGTCCCAAGCTGACATCGCCAAATCAACCAAACGTTTATCCGGGCAGTTGCCATGGTCCAGAGGTACAGGCTTCACTGCCAGTTTCTCATACCCTTCAGTCACACCCTGAGATGCGCGTCGGTGGTTGCGGATGACCCGAAGCATGTTATCGGCGTTGCGCTCATAGCCATTGAACGGACCCAATTCGCCGGCGATCTCGGCCGAGGTTGCATAGGCTACACCGGTCATGATCGCGGTCAGCGCGCCACAGATCGCGCGGCCTTCATCCGAGTCATAGCTATAGCCCATGTTCATCAGCAGACCGCCGATATTGGCATAGCCCAAACCCAAAGTGCGGAAGTCATAGGACAGCTGCGCGATTTCCTTGGACGGGAACTGCGCCATGGTCACCGAGATCTCCAGCGTTAGAGTCCACAAGCGCGAGGCATGCATATAGTCCACTGCCTGGAACTCATCATCTTTGAGGAAAGTCAGCAAGTTCATCGACGCAAGGTTACAGGCCGTATCATCGAGGAACATATATTCCGAACACGGGTTCGATCCGCGAATCTCCCCATCTTTGGGGCATGTATGCCACTCGTTGACTGTGTCGTGAAACTGGATGCCGGGATCGGCGCAGGCCCAGGCCGCGTGGCCAACCTTTTCCCACAGGTCGCGCGCCTTGACGGTCTTGGCGACTTTCCCGTTTGTGCGGTTGACCAGCTCCCAGTCCGCGTCCTTCTCGACAGCGGTCAGGAAGGCGTTGGTTACGCGAATCGAGTTGTTCGAGTTCTGGCCCGAAACCGAGCTGTAGGCTTCCGAATCCCAATCCGTATCGTAGGTCGGGAATTCGATGCTATCGTGACCCTGCTTGGCGTAATCCAGAACGCGTTTGATGTAAGTCTCGGGGATCGCAACATTTTTCGCCTGGCGAACCGCCTTTTTCAGGCTGTCATTCGTCTTGGGATCATACGCGTCTTCCTGCGCGCCGTCCCAGCTGCGGATGGCCTCGAAAATGCCGTTCAGCATCTTCTCGTGCATCTTCGATCCGGCAACGATCGAGGCCACCTTCTGCTCTTCGATCACCTTCCATTCGATGAATTTCTCGATGTCTGGGTGATCTGCATCGACGATGACCATCTTTGCTGCTCGACGGGTCGTGCCGCCTGATTTAATCGCGCCAGCGGCGCGGTCGCCGATCTTGAGAAAGCCCATCAAACCCGAAGATTTACCGCCACCCGACAGTGCCTCGCCCTCGCCACGCAGGTGGCTAAAGTTGGTCCCGGTTCCGCTTCCGTATTTGAACAGGCGCGCCTCGCGGACCCACAGGTCCATAATGCCACCCTCGTTCACCAGATCATCATCTACGGACTGGATGAAACACGCATGCGGCTGCGGATGCTCATAGGCGGATTTCGATTTGGTCAGCTTGCCTGTCTTATAATCGACATAGTGGTGCCCCTGTGCCGGGCCATCGATTCCGTAAGCCCAGTGAAGGCCGGTATTGAACCATTGCGGGCTGTTCGGCGCAGCGCGCTGAGTCGCCAGCATATAACGCATCTCGTCGAAATAGGCGCTCGCGTCATCCTCGGTCGAGAAATAGCCACCTTTCCAGCCCCAATAGGCCCAGGCGCCGGCAAGACGGTCAAACACCTGCTTGGACGAGATTTCGCCCCCAAATTCAGCGTCCTCAGCCGGAACAGAACGCCACAGGAATTCAGGGACATCCTTTTCCTTGACCTTCTTCAGCTTGGTCGGAACGCCTGCCTTGCGGAAATACTTCTGCGCGATGACGTCGCTTGCGACCTGGCTCCAGCTGGTAGGAACCTCGATATCGTCCAGGCGGAAAACGATGGTCCCATCCGGGTTTCGGATTTCTGACGTCGCAGAAGCGAACTTAAGCTCTGCATAAGCATCCTGTCCCGATTTGGTAAATTTTCTGTCAATCTTCATGTCCGCCGCCCTAGATTCAATCAACTTGTCCCTTGGCTTTTGATCCCAATAAACGGACCATCTGCCCTAACCGAAAATCTTGGGCGCAGGAAACCGGCCGCTGCCCGAAGCAGCGTGACCCCGTTCCGACGGACGCACGTAAGTATGATGTGCTCTCCAGCCCTCGCCCTGTGCCACGTTCTGGATTTTCTACCAGATTTAGTGGCAGCACTTTCGGCCTATACAATCTGGCGTATTCACACATAGATCGTCAACGGCCTTTTTCCGCCATTTTTGGAATCTTTTATGTTGACCGATCCGCACAGACAAAATGGTGAAGGACAGTTTCCGATTCCTCCACAGAGTTATCCGCTATGGTTCGCCATCACCTAGCCAAGTCCGCAATACGATTAACCGTTCTTTCCGGCTTACTTATCGGGATTTGATAAACCAGCCTTAAGATGTCTAGGTTGAAATAGAATCAGCATCCGGCCGATTTCGACATTATTCAGAGGTGCGCGTAAAAGCACATCCAACAAAGGGCAGACCGATCAATGACCGCGTTTCGAATAATTTCCCTGTTTGCCCTAATCGTGGCCTGCACACCACAAGAAACGCCCGCCACATCGCGCAGCGCGCAGTTCTCGGCCTTTCCCGACAAGTTATTTGCTACGTTCGAGACATCATGCAACGGCCCGGGTGAGGAATTTAGGAAAATCGGAAATCGTCAGTTCGAGTGTCAGGAACTTCTGCCTCCGAAGACCACAGCCTACCTGATTCTCAATTATGACGGCTATCCACAGAACCTACCCAAAAGTGTGACTCGGCTGACCGCCGAAAAAAATGCAGGTGGCTATCTGGTTGAAGCGGATCTTTTTTTTAATGTGCCGCGCGAAACAGGGCCTGCTGCAAAAGTCCCTGTAGAAAGCAAAGAATTGGATAAAACCCTTAGCGCCATCTATCGAACGATGGGTGGGTCGCCATTTTAGTTTTTGAAGAAGTGGTCGGGGCGGCAGGATTCGAACCTACGACCCCCTGTACCCAAAACAGGTGCGCTACCAGACTGCGCCACGCCCCGAACCGTGCGCCTTCCTAACCGTGCCGTTCTGATTTGAAAAGCCCTAACAGGGCCAAATTGCCGGACCATGTGAAAAAACTTTGTGCTGGATCTGTGTTCCGGGCGTGATCAGATAACGATCTGCGAGACCAGCGTTGATTTCCAACACCGCGAATACCGAATCGCCCCCTCCGATGGGGGTCAAATCACCGGGAATCGCGTTGTGATGAACTTTCGTTACCATACCCGTCTTATCTATGAAGATCAGGTCCAGAGGAATCAGCGTGTTCTTCATCCAGAACGCAACAGGTTGCGGCGGGTCGAATACAAACAGCATTCCTGAACGTACCGGAAGCGATTCTCGAAACATGAGTCCGCGCGATCGCTCCTGTGGCGACACGGCGAGTTCAATATCAAAGCCGATTTGGGACTTATCATTTTTCAGGCTAACACGATCTGTACGACAGGCGGCGTCTGCGCCACCGGCCCAAAGTAACAGGACAACAGTCAGAACCTTGAAAAGCCCTGCCATGACAGATCAGTCATCCATAGCTGCTTCCCAGGCCATAACCTGGGCCGCCATCCGACCACGCTGTCCGTCTATGACCCGCATGGCCAATGCTTCACCGGGTTGCAGATCCGCAAGCCCCGAACGGCGTAGAACCTCAATATGCAGGAACACATCCTCGCCACGCCCGAATACATTAGCGAAGCCAAACCCTTTGCCCTTGTCGAACCACTTAACCCGCGCAGCCACCAAAGGGGCCGCTGCAATCTCAACTGGATCAAGTTCAGCAAAATCCGCGAGCATCATCGTATCGGCGCGCGCTGGCGGATCGACGCTGATGACTTCGACAGCCTGCACACCGCGATCAGTGCGATGCGTCATAATTTCGATGCCCGCCCCGTCTGCAACCGAGCTTTGACCGAAATTACGCAAAACGTTTACGTGCAGCAGAATATCCGGCCCACCTTCATCCGATACGACAAAGCCGTATCCTTTGGCAGGGTCGAACCATTTAACGTGTCCTCGGACGCGGTACATGTTGTTCAGATCTTCTGGCACTGTGGTCCCACTGCGTTTTTTTTCACTTTATTAAGGGTCCGATGTGTATGGGATTGACGCGCAAATTCAAGGTGAAAAATCCCTTTGTTATCTGCGCATTGCAATTCGCGACACGTGAACGTCATGGATTCAACCTCTGAATCTGCCATTCGGAAGCAGCGTCATCCCGGCACCACCTGAACCTGTCATGCAGACGAAATGCGCCGTCTGCCCAGAATTCGATTTCCGTCGGCACAAGCCGGTAACCACCCCAAAATTTAGGGCGCGGAGGGTTAGGGCCAAGCCTTGCGGTCACTTTCGCCACATCCGCCATCAGCGCGGAACGGCTGCTAAGCGGCTGAGATTGCTTGGACGCCCATGCACCAAGCCGACTTTTCAATGACCTGGAGGCATAATATTCATCAGCCTTTGGTCCATCCTCGCGCGTGATTGTACCACGAACGCGGACTTGACGCCGCAAAGATTTCCAATGCATCACGAAGGCCGCCTTGCCAGCATTGTCCAACTCGCCTGCCTTGGCACTTTCGTAATTTGTGTAGAAAACGAAGGCGTCGGCTTCGATCTCTTTCAACAGCACCATTCGTACATTGGGCATACCATCTTCGCCCACGGTTGCCAGTGCAATCGCGTTAGGATCGTTGGGTTCACTCTTCACAGCTTCGCCCAGCCACCGCCCTGCTATTGCAAATGGGTCGGTTCCTGCGAAGATGCCATCACGTTCGCTCATTTCCATCCCCTGGAAACTATTGAGGGATACCCTAGGGCGAGTTCCCGCCACGGGCAAGAGTGCACGGCCTTGAAGCAGACCAGCCAATGGCATAAACCAACGCAACATAACGCGAAGACAGGCGGAGAACCGAACATGTCAAATCAGTTGATGGCCGGAAAGCGCGGCCTCATCATGGGACTGGCCAATGACAAATCAATCGCATGGGGAATCGCCCGCGCCTTGTCCGAGGCCGGGGCCGAGTTAGCATTCTCATATCAAGGGGATGCCTTGAAAAAGCGCGTTGACCCTCTGGCGGCACAGCTGGGCAGTGAAATCGTCCTGCCCTGCGATGTCAGCGATGAAGCCTCGATCGACGGATTGTTCGATGCGCTGTCCGAAAAATGGGGAAAGCTGGACTTTGTTGTCCACGCAATCGGTTTTTCAGACAAGAATGAGCTACGCGGGCGCTACGTTGATACGTCGCGGGCGAATTTCAACCTCACGATGGACGTGTCGGTTTATTCCTTTACCGCCGTGATGCAGCGTGCCGAAAAGATGATGACCGAAGGCGGCAGCGCCATCACCCTGACCTATTACGGTGCCGAACAGGTGATGCCGCATTATAATGTCATGGGCGTTGCCAAAGCCGCGCTGGAAGCATCGGTCAAATATCTGGCCGAGGATTTAGGCAAGGACGGCATTCGTGTAAATGCGATCTCGGCCGGGCCGATCAAGACGCTGGCCGCCAGCGGCATCGGCGACTTTCGCTATATCATGAAGTGGAACGAATATAACTCACCCCTGCGCCGCAATGTGACCATCGACGATGTGGGCAACTCGGCGCTGTATCTGCTTTCCGATCTAAGCGGCGGTGTCACTGGTGAGAACCTGCATGTGGATTCGGGATACCACATCGTCGGTATGAAAGCCGTTGATGCTCCAGACGTTGAGAAGGGTTGAATCATGAGTGCCAAGGACCGCCTGCCCCACGAAAAAGGCTTTCACATCAGCTGGGATCAGATTCACCGCGATTCCCGAGCGCTCGCATGGCGGCTGGATGGGCAAGGTCCGGGTGATGGAGCCTGGCGTGGCGTCGTTGCCATTACCCGTGGCGGCATGGCACCGGCGATGATTGTCAGCCGCGAGCTGGACATTCGCACAGTCGACACGATCAGCGTGCGCTCCTACCATCATCAGGATCAAGGCGAAGCCGAAGTGCTCAAAGCGCCCGACGCTGACCTCATGGGCGACGGCACTGGAATCCTGATCGTCGACGATCTGGTCGACAGTGGCAAAACTCTGGAACTGGTACGGGCGATGTATCCCAAGGCGCATTTCGCGACGGTTTATGCCAAGCCGAAAGGCCGCCCGATGGTTGACACTTTCATCACCGAAGTCAGCCAGGACACCTGGATTTTCTTCCCGTGGGATATGGCTTTGCAATATGTCGAACCCTACCGGGGCACGGATTGATCCGGCCCAAGCGCAGCAACTGACTGGGGCGCTGAGATGACCCGGACACGCACCGCCGCCACCTTTCCGCCCCCAGTCATGGAGGCGCGCCGGTGGATTGAAGGCGTGACCTTCCCTGAAGACCAGCCCTTGATAAATGTAAGTCAGGCGGCCCCAGTCGATCCGCCCCCACTTGAGATGCGTCAGGCGATGGCGGCTTATGCGTCGACCGAGGATTCCGCTCATCTCTATGGCCCGGTTCTGGGCAACAGCGCCCTCAGGTCTGAGCTTGCCAGCCAGATTTCGGATCACTATGGCGCACCTGTCGTACAGGAACAGGTTGCCATTACCTCTGGCTGCAATCAGGCCTTCGCCGCTGCGATTTCCTCCATCACAGACCAAGGGGATGAGGTCATTCTGCCCACGCCGTGGTATTTCAACCATAAAATGTGGCTGGATATGACAGGTGTTAACGCCATTGATCTGAGAACTGATGATGGACTGTTGCCAGAGGTGAACGCGGCGCGGGATTTGATAACGGATAAGACCCGCGCCATTGCTCTGGTCACCCCGAACAATCCCGGCGGTGTCGAATACCCGGCTGAGCTGCTGCGCGCGTTTTTCGAACTGTCGCGCGAAACCGGAATTAAGCTTTTGGTTGATGAGACCTACCGCGATTTCGACAGCCGCAGCGGCCCGCCCCACGATCTGTTCGCTCAGCCGGGCTGGGATGACACTCTGATTCATCTATATTCGTTTTCAAAGGCCTACCGTCTGACTGGTCACCGAGTAGGTGCTGTTGCGACCAGTCCGTCGCTGTTGTCTGAGATTGAGAAATTTCTGGATACCGTCGCGATCTGTCCAAACCAAATCGGTCAGTTTGGTGCGCTTTGGGGGATGCAAAACCTGTCGCAATGGCTGGCCGATGAACGAAGGGAAATCCTCGACCGTCGCGCTGTCATTACAAGACAACTTCCCAAACTGACCAGTAAAGGATGGCGGTTGCTTGGGTTGGGCGCCTATTTTGCCTATTTCGAACACCCGTTTGACATCTCTTCGGATGATTTGGCCCGTCGGATGGTCACGGATGCCAGCATTCTGTTGCTGCCAGGCACGATGTTCATGCCCGATCACGACCCGGCCGGGAAACGACAAGTCCGCATCGCATTTGCCAATCTTGATCGCAACGGAATTACGGAATTGTTTGACCGCCTGCACGCTCTCTCCTTCTAAGCTTGCCCCCCGGCGGTGCGCGTCGTATTCAGGGCCGCAACCGACAGGGCAAATACTTGCCGAATAAAACAAGAGGGCACCATGGCCGCAGGCATGAAAAATCTATCAAAGACCTTTGTCTGGATCCTCATGGGTCTTTTGATGCTGGGCCTTGCAGGATTTGGCGCGACCAGCCTGACTGGAACTGTGCACACTGTGGCGCAGGTGGGCAACGAAGATATCTCGATTGACGATTACGTCCGCGAACTTCAGCGAGAAATCCGCGCGGTCGAAAGCCAGACCGGCCAGCCCCTGCAAATGTCACAGGCCCGCGATTTTGGCTTGGACCAGCTGGCTCTGTCGCGCCTCACCGCGCTGGCGGCTCTGGATAACGAAGTTGGTCTGCTGGGTATTTCGATCGGCGATGAAAATTTGCAGGAAGAAATCGTCTCGATCCCTGCGTTTCAGGGGCCGGATGGTTCTTTCGACCGTGAGGCATATCGCTTTCAGCTTGAACAGGTTGGTATGACCGACACCGAGTTTGAAACCGATCTGAGGAAAGAATCCGCACGGACCATCGTGCAGGATGCCGTGGTCAGCGGAGTAGAAATGCCCTCGATCCTGACTGAAGTTCTGACAGACTTTGTCGGTGCCCGCCGCAGCTTTACAGTTGCAACCGTTTCACCCGAAGCTTTGGCAGAGCCGGTTGCAACCCCAACCGATGAACAAATCCAGGCCTATTACGACGAGAACCAGGACCAGTTTTCCCTGCCCCGCACCAAAAAGCTGACCTATACGATTCTGTCGCCCAATATGCTGCTGGATAGTGTCGAGGTGGACGAAGATTCAGTTCTCCGGCTTTTCGAACAGCGCGCAGACGAGTTTCAGCAACCCGAACGCCGCCTTGTTGAACGCCTTTCTTTTTCTGATGATGCCGCTGCGCAAGATGCCATGGCACAGATTGAAGTTGGCGGGACAACCTTCGAACAACTTGTCCGTGACCGTGAGCTTGAGCTGAGCGACGTGGATCTGGGCGACGTTACCCGCGACGACCTAGGCGATGCGGCCGAGGCCATTTTCGCGGCTGAACTGGACACTGTTGTTGGACCTCTGCCCTCGGTATTCGGCCCTGCCCTTTTCCGTATCAACGGCTCGCTGGCTGAGAACAACACTCCCTTCGAAGACGCCGCCCCAGCTCTGCGCGAAGAGTTGGCCGCAGACCGTGCGCGGCGCCAGATCGAGGCTCAGTCCGAAGACATCAATGACCTGCTTGCAGGCGGGGCAACACTTGAGGAGTTGGCAGCCGAGACCGGGATGGAGCTGGGACAGATCGACTGGACTCGCGCCAGTCAGGATGGCGTGGCCGCATATGACGGTTTCCGCAGTGCAGCCGAAGCCGTGCAAGACGGGGATTTTCCCGAGATTGCATTCCTTGAGGACGGTTCGATCTTTGCGCTGCGCCTGAACGAAACGCTGCCTCGTCGGCCTGAACCGCTGGAATCAGCGCGTGATCGCGTTGCGGCGGCCTGGACACAGGTTCAAACTGACAAAGCGTTGGAAGACCACGCGAATGCCATGTTGGAGCAGTTGCAGGAGAACGGGGATTTCACCACGACCGGCCTACCTCACCGCGTGGAAAACGCTCTGACACGAACTGCATTTCTAGAAGATGTACCCGCAGGTTTCATGCCGGAAGTGTTCGACATGGAACTAGGAAGCTATCGCGTCGTTCCCGGTGCCGGGGTCGCGTTGATCGTTCGACTTGACGAATTGTTGCCCCCTGCCGAGACCGATGAACGCCGTCAGGTTCAACAAGCGCTGGCCGCTCAGCTGAATCAGGCTCTGGCACAGAACATTTTCGATGCCTATGTTCGCGACGCCCAGGCCCGCGCCCGTCCTGTGGTGGATCAGCAAGCACTGAACGCCGTTCAGGCGAGCTATTAATTAAGAGACCGAATATGGCCCTGACCCCCGAGTTTGACAGCTTCGCCCGCGCCTATGAGGCCGGCGAAAACCAGGTCGTTTACACCCGTCTGGCAGCCGATCTTGATACGCCTGTCTCCTTGATGCTGAAACTGACCGGCGCGCAAAAAGACGCCTTTATGCTCGAGTCGGTGACTGGTGGCGAGGTCCGCGGACGGTATTCGATCATCGGTATGAAACCCGACCTGATCTGGCGCTGTCGCGCTGAGACCTCGGAACTGAACCGCTCGGCCCGGTTCGACCCGGACGCTTTCACGGCGCAGGATGGCGATCCGATGGACAACCTTCGGACGCTTCTGGCCGAAAGCCGGATCGAGCTGCCTGACGACCTTCCACAAGCTGCGGCGGGACTATTTGGCTATCTCGGTTATGACATGGTGCGCTTGGTCGAGCATCTGCCGAACATCAACCCCGACCCTCTGGGCCTGCCGGATGCCGTCATGCTGCGCCCTTCTGTCGTCGCGGTTCTGGATGGTGTGAAGGGCGAAGTCACGGTCGTTTCCCCCGCCTGGGTCAGCGATGGCCAGTCGGCCAAGGCTGCATATGCCCAGGCTGCCGAGCGCGTCATGGACGCAGTGCGCGATCTGGAGCGGGCGATGCCTGCTGAAACACGTGACCTTGGCGATGCGTACGAAGTCGCCCCGCCCGTCTCGAATTTTACCAAATCCGGCTATCTGGAGGCGGTCGAGAAAGCCAAGGAATACATCCGCGCTGGTGATATCTTTCAGGTAGTGCCAGCGCAGCGCTGGACGCAGGATTTCCCGCTGCCTCCATTTGCGTTGTACCGGTCGCTGCGGCGAACAAACCCGTCGCCCTTCATGTTCTATTTCAACTTTGGCGGGTTTCAGGTGATCGGTGCCAGCCCGGAAATCCTGGTGCGCGTGTTTGGCAATGAAGTCACCATACGACCCATCGCCGGGACGCGTCCACGTGGAGCGACCCCGGAAGAGGACAAAGCTTACGAAATTGAATTGCTGGCCGACAAGAAAGAACTGGCCGAACATCTGATGCTGTTGGATCTAGGCCGCAATGACACCGGGCGGGTTTCAAAGATCGGAACGGTGCGCCCGACCGAAGAGTTCATCATTGAACGGTACAGCCATGTTATGCACATCGTTTCAAACGTTGTGGGTGAGCTGGCCGAGGGTAAAGATGCGCTGGACGCCTTTTTTGCGGGAATGCCTGCGGGGACGGTCTCGGGCGCGCCCAAGGTACGAGCCATGGAAATCATTGATGAGCTTGAGCCGGAAAAACGCGGTGTCTACGGCGGCGGCGTCGGCTATTTCAGCGCCGGCGGAGACATGGACATGTGTATCGCCCTGCGAACAGCCATCGTTCAGGATCAAAAGCTATATATTCAGGCCGGTGGTGGCGTTGTGTATGACAGCGATCCAGAGGCTGAATTCATGGAAACCGTCCACAAGTCCAACGCCATCAGACGCGCTGCGGCTGACGCGGCCCGATTTACGCTGTCCGGCAAGAATTGATAAAGGCAGCCCGTCTGGGCTGCCTGTTTCGGGGAAGGAAGTGATCGGGCTTATTGTGCCCCTTGCATCATCACTGCCGAAATAGGCGCCATTGCTACGCGGCCTCCGCGATCTTCCAGACCCCAAAGCAGCAAGGCCGATATGGTATCCGGGCGCAACCGGCCCAACATGACAACAGTGCCTTCCTGCCCGGCCCGGAACGCAGCCTGGTCCAGGAAACGTCGCATGATTTTTGCATCCTGCCGCGCGCCGTCGATATCCCTGAAAATTACCGCAGACGGAATTCCATTACGGGAGGCCAACTTCTGAACCGTGTTGAGCCCGTTATCCTGAGTGATCAGTCCTCGACCCGTTCCACCGGCGATGGCGGCGACCTGATCCGCCAGTTTCCGGTTACCCTGGATGCCGGATCCATCACCTTCAAGAATTCCTACCGTTTCGGGCAACGCTTCAAGCCACACCGAAAGCGATACCTCAGCATCCTGTGCGCTGGCCGCCTTGGGCAGGTCAGCAGTGACCATCACTTCGAACCCGGCCGCCCGATGTCGAGCCATTTTCTCAGCTGCATCGGGGTCTGATGGGCGCACCGCAAACGTAAGCGGATATGGGAAATCCTGAAGCGCCTCGGCGCCATATGCACCCTCATCGTCAATCAGAATGATCGACATGAGGGGTTTGGAATCCGGATTGTCAAACTTCTCTGCGAAGGCCTCGATCGGTTTACCTACAGGAACCTCTTCCTGCGGATCTTGGGCTGCTTCATCATCTCGTTCAGTCAAAGGCACTACACGACGCCCGATAGTGGTATTTCCCGACGTGTTGTCCTCTGCGCCGATCTGCGGAACCGAGGCGATACGCGGTAGCGGCTGACTGGGCAGCGTGTCCTCGTCCCCTTCCACTGCGATTGGGTTATCCTCCGGATTCACCTCCAGCTCGATTGATTCCGAAGGCGAGACTTCGGGCAAGGGCTCGGCAAGAGCAACCTGATCAGCCGGTGGCTCAGGGGCATCTTCTTCGGCATCTGGGCTGAGGTCGGCAAGCGGCGCAGGCTGAACGGGGACAGGCATTCGCGGAACGACCGGGGCCTCACTCGAGATGCTTACGGAATCCGCCTCGCTCGGCGTCGGCGCTTCGACCGGAACGCTTACGTCATTCACTACCGGCTGGCTGTCCGGGGCGTTCTCAGCTTCGGATAAACCCGCCAGAGAATCCTCTTCTTCGACTTCATTCTCGGGCGTCTGCGCAGGGAGTTTGAGCAGATCGGCATCTGCACCCGCCTCAGCGACAACCTCGGAGCTCTCCGACGTCTGCATCGGTGCAGGTTCTGGTGCGACTGTCGCTATGGACGGCTTTTTCGACAGCGGCGCGTTGAGCGATAAGACTGCCCCCAGCACCACTACGACAACTGCGCCTGCGATCATTCCGCCGACAAATCCGCCCATAATATTTGCCTCTCGCCTTAGTCCTGCTGCCTTGCCCTTGCACCATCTGTTGTGGCACCTGCCTGCAGGACCGCCAAGTTCGGGATGCACCCTTGACGCTGCCCCACAAGCCTGAGCATGTATGTGCCAACACTATACCGTGGCCTTGGGTTGCATCGCCAGCCCGAAATGACCAACACGAGACAAGAGCCAAATGCTGCTGCTGATCGACAACTACGACTCATTTACCTACAACCTCGTACATTATTTAGGCGAACTTGGCTCGGAAATGGTCATTCGAAGGAATGACGCGCTGGACGTGCAAGAAGCGATGGCCATGAACCCCGCTGGCATCCTGCTCAGCCCTGGCCCTTGCGACCCTGACCGGGCAGGCATTTGCCTTGCCCTGACCGAGGCAGCCGCCGAAACACGGACGCCTTTGTTGGGTGTCTGCCTTGGCCATCAGACCATAGGTCAGGTTTTCGGTGGAAAAGTCACGCGTTGCCATGAGATTGTGCATGGCAAAATGGGAACAATGCACCACACCGGTAAAGGTGTGTTCGCGGGCCTGCCCACGCCGTTTGAGGCGACGCGCTATCATTCGCTGATTGTAGACCGCGATACCCTGCCCGATTGCCTGGAGATTACGGCGGAATTGGAAGATGGCACCATAATGGGCCTCCAGCACCGCGAACTGCCCATTCATGGCGTACAGTTCCACCCGGAATCCATCGCTTCCGAGCACGGCCACGCGTTGCTCAAGAATTTCCTGTCCGAGATGAAAGTTCCCGCATGAGCGACGCCCTGAAACCGCTGATCGGAGTTGCCGCCGACCGCCCCCTGACACGCGCCGAAGCGGAAGAAGCCTTTGGGATCCTGTTTGACGGCGCCGCAACACCCAGCCAGATCGGCGGGCTTTTGATGGCTATGCGCACACGCGGTGAGACCGTCGATGAATATGCCGCCGCCGCTGCCGTGATGCGTGCAAAATGCAATGCAGTTCAGGCACCAGCTGGCGCGATGGATATCGTAGGCACCGGCGGTGACGGCAAGGGAACGCTGAATATCTCGACCGCGACCGCCTTTGTGGTTGCGGGTGCCGGTGTCACCGTGGCCAAACACGGCAACCGGAACCTGAGTTCTAAATCCGGAGCCGCAGATGCGCTAGGTCAGCTGGGTATCAACGTTATGGTCGGCCCGCAAACCGTTGAAAATGCACTGCAAGATGTCGGCATCGGATTCATGATGGCCCCCATGCATCACCCGGCGATTGCGCATGTCATGCCCACCCGGCAAGAGCTCGGGACACGGACGATCTTTAACATTCTCGGTCCGCTGACCAATCCGGCAGGCGTCAAGCGGCAGTTGACCGGAGCCTTTTGCCGAGAGTTGATCCGCCCGATGGCCGAAACGTTGGGCCTGCTTGGGTCCGAACGCGCATGGCTGGTGCACGGATCGGACGGCACAGACGAATTGACCATCACGGGTATCAGTTGGATTGCGGCCCTCGAAGACGGCACAATTAAAGAGGTCGAGCTTCACCCAGAAGATGCAGGGCTGCCGGTACATCCCTTCGAGGACATTCTCGGCGGAACCCCCGAGGAAAACGCAGTAGCCTTCCGAGCTCTTCTAGACGGTGAGGCCTCCGCCTATCGCGATGCAGTATTGTTGAATGCCGCAGCAGCCCTGGTCGTCGCAGAGGCCGCTGCTGAT
The DNA here is from genome assembly GCF_059610505.1 of Ruegeria sp. CDSC079. NCBI lineage: Bacteria > Pseudomonadati > Pseudomonadota > Alphaproteobacteria > Rhodobacterales > Roseobacteraceae > Ruegeria > Ruegeria sp. CDSC079. The sequence continues at coordinate 18,017 of NZ_JBXWNT010000006.1, read as the reverse complement.
CTGCGCGAAGGTGTCGCAAAAGCCGCTGAAAGTATCGACAGCGGAAAAGCCAAAGACAAGATCGCGGCCCTGGCCCGCATTACTCAGGAGGCCGCATGACCGAAACGGTTCTGGACAAAATCAAAGCTTACAAGCTCGAAGAGGTCGCTTCGGACAAGGCCAATAAGTCTCTGGAAGCTGTTGAAAACGAAGCAAGATCAGCCTCTGAACCGCGCGGATTCGCATCGGCGTTGCAAATGGCTGTACGTAGCGGGTACGGGCTGATTGCAGAAGTCAAAAAAGCCAGCCCCTCCAAAGGTCTGATCCGCGCTGACTTTGATCCACCAGCACTTGCACAAGCTTACGAAGAAGGCGGCGCTGCCTGCCTTTCCGTGTTGACCGACACGCCCAGCTTTCAGGGTGCCAAAGAGTTTCTGGTTCAGGCACGCGCAGCCTGTTCTTTGCCGGTTCTACGCAAAGATTTCATGTACGATCCCTATCAGGTGGCCGAAGCCCGCGCTCTTGGGGCGGATTGTATTTTGATCATCATGGCATCGGTTGATGACAGCCAGGCGGCTGAGTTGGAACAGACCGCCTTTGACTGGGGCATGGACGTTCTGATTGAAGTTCATGATGAAGCCGAGCTGGAACGAGCAACGCAGCTCAAAAGCCCGTTGATTGGGATAAACAACCGTAATCTCAAGACCTTCGAGACCACTCTTGATACGACACGCCGCCTGTCAAAACTAGTTCCCGCTGACCGGACCATCGTTTGCGAAAGCGGGTTGAGCACACCAGCAGACTTGGCCGATATCGCCCGTTACGGTGCGCGTTGTTTTCTAATTGGCGAGAGCCTGATGCGTCAGGAAGACGTCGCAGCAGCGACACACGATCTGCTGTCGCGTCCGCTCAGCCCGGGTGTGATGTGATGCCGCTGACTCACTTCGATGCCCAGGGACAGGCTCATATGGTCGATGTGTCGAACAAGCCCATCACGGATCGTGTCGCCGTCGCAGCGGCTCGTATCACGATGGCACAAGATACGTTCGACTTGATCGCAGAAGGTCGCGCCAAAAAAGGTGACGTCTTGGGGGTGGCACGTCTGGCCGGTATCATGGGGGCAAAGAAGACACCCGATCTGATCCCGCTATGTCACCCACTGCCAGTGACCAAAGTTACCGTAGACCTGACACTGGACCCAGAATTACCCGGCATACAGGTACAAGCAACCGTCAAGACATCTGGTCAAACCGGCGTGGAAATGGAGGCGCTGACAGCGGCCTCAACTGCCGCACTGACCATATACGACATGGCCAAAGCCGTCGATAAGGCAATGGAAATTGGCGGCATTCGCGTCTTGCTAAAAGATGGTGGTAAGTCAGGCCGTTACGAGGCGAAATGATAACCGTTGAAAGCGCCCGGGCGCAGCTATTCGATCTTGTAAACACCCTCCCCTCAGAGACGGCTCCCTTGATGGATGCGGCGGGTAGAGTACTGGCCGAGAATGTAGCAGCCACACGCGATCAGCCGCCATTCGCTTCGTCTTCTATGGATGGCTACGCGGTAAAGTCGACCGAGGTCGAGCTGCACGCCATGTTCAAAGTCATTGGCGAGGCTGCGGCCGGTCGGCGATTTGACGGTCAGGTTGGACCCGGACAGGCGGTTCGAATCTTCACTGGCGCCCCTATTCCTGAAGGTGCAGATTTTGTTGTCATTCAAGAGGATGTTGATCGCCGAGGTGACCTAATCACCATTTCTGATCTGCCGGGCCCTAAATCCAACATTCGTCCAAAAGGCGTCGATTTCGAAATTGGCGCCAAGATTACGGCTCCACGTCGTTTGAGCCCCGAGGATCTGGCGCTTTTGGCGGCGATGAATATCCCCATGGTGCCGGTTGCACGTAAACCCGTGGTCGCGCTGATCGCAACCGGGGATGAATTGATCATGCCCGGCGAAACACCGGGACCGGATCAGATAATCGCCTCAAACACCTTTGGTATCAAAGCCTTGCTAGAGGATGTTGGAGCGCATGTGCGGGTTCTGCCCATCGCCTCTGACACGGTTTCGTCCCTCGAGACCGCCTTTGCCCTAGCAGCCGACGTTGATTTGGTGGTTACGATCGGCGGTGCCTCGGTTGGGGATTATGATCTTGTCTCTCAGGTCACCACCGCACTGGGGTTGGAGCGGAGTTTTTACAAAATCCGCATGCGCCCCGGCAAACCGCTGATGGCCGGTCGCTTGGGCGATAGCGTGATGGTTGGACTTCCGGGTAATCCGGTCAGCGCAATGGTTTGCAGCTATCTGTTTCTTGCCCCGATGATCCGTAAGATGCTGGGCCTGGAACAGTTTCTGACCCCGCTTCAAAGCGCCAATTTAACTAAGGCTATCCCAGCGAATGGGCCGCGCGAGCATTACATGCGCGCTATCGTGACTGGTGATGGAATTAAAGCCTGCCAAAACCAGGACAGTTCGCTGCTCAGCGTGCTTGCCGAAGCAAACGCGCTTTTGGTTCGGCAACCGAATGATCCGGCGCACCAGGCCGGTGACAAAGTGATGTTCCTCCCGATCTGAGTCCCTACAAGATCATTGACACAAAACGTGAACATGCGTAGAACAAAAGAAAACGCATGAGCGACGAGGTGTGAGCAATGCTGACCAAGAAGCAGTTGGATTTGTTGGAGTTCATCCATAAACGCGTTCAGGCGGATGGCGTCCCCCCAAGTTTCGATGAAATGAAAGCTGCGCTGGACCTGCGGTCCAAATCCGGCATCCATCGGTTGATCACAGCGCTTGAAGAACGCGGCTTTATCCGTCGTCTGGCCCATCGTGCCCGTGCCATCGAAATCGTCAAACTTCCTGAAAGCCTGGGAGGAGAGCCAACAGTCGCTTTCAAACCCCGTGTTATCGAAGGTGACAAGCCCGAAGGCAGACGCCCCGCGAATTTCGAACCAGTGACCGTAGACGCAATGGAATTGCCGGTCATGGGACGCATCGCAGCAGGTGTTCCGATCGAGGCGATCAGCCATGTGTCGCACCGCGTTGCCGTCCCCGGAAGCATGGTTTCCGGCAGAGGCGAGCACTACGCACTTGAAGTACGCGGCGATTCGATGATTGACGCTGGCATCAACGACGGCGATGTGGTCGTCATCCGCGAAACCTCCGCGGCTGATAATGGCGATATCGTTGTCGCGCTGGTCGAAGATCAGGAAGCAACGCTCAAACGGTTCTATCGGAGAGGTCAGGCGATAGCGCTTGAGGCTGCCAACCCGGCCTATGAAACGCGTGTACTGCCCGAAGATAAGGTCAAGGTTCAGGGCCGTTTGGTTGGGCTGATCCGAAGCTATTGATCTTTAGTTGTCTGGCGACCACAGCCTTTTGCCTATGACTTGGGCACTGGTCATTACGTTTCCACCGGACAGTGCAATACTTCCTGTCTTGTTCAACAACTCGGGATCAATCACCATACAGGTGCCGGACAGCTGGACCGGAACAGCAGAGATGACGATTTGGTCATCTCCACATTCGCTGAATTCGCGCGCAGATCGTTTGCCAGTGAGGTGAATCAGCTCTTTGCCCTGCCAGAAATATCTTTGCGACAAATCTTTCCCATCGGGCCAGCGATTTGCGGCAGTTTTCTGGCTCGCGCCGTCTCCGTCGTTTTCAAGCCATACGGTTGCAATAAATTTGCTGCCCTTTTCCTTGCTCAGCGCGCGCCCCTGATCAGTCATCACACCAACTAACCCACCGGAGTCTGCGACCAAAACTTCCGGACGGTTACCCTGCCCCCAAAGCGCAATCGCCACCATGCAAGGTGCGACGCCGACCCACCTTGCCCCACCGCGCCACAAGGCGATCCAGAGCGCGCCCAATGCAAATATGGGCAAGACGTAGGACGGTGGACTGACCACATAACCTTGCGCACCTTCCAGTCTCGAGATCCAGTCTGAAACCGCCAGAATCCATTCCAACCCTGCCCCCATGACCGCCAGCCCAATCCACTCAAGCCCGAATGGCGCCAGGATTGCGGCAATAACGGCCGCAGGAACCACGACGGTTCCCATCACCGGGACCGACAGCATATTCGCAACCAGCCCATAGTGAGACAGTGAATTGAAATGCACCGCCCCAATCGGTGCGGTGGCAAGCCCCGCTATGGCAGATGACATCAACACCCCGATAATGGGCCGTAGCCATTTTGGCCCGAAAGCAGAACCGAAACCGCGTAAGGCTCCGAAAACGGCCACCAGTGCCGTTGTTGCAGCAAAGGACATCTGAAAACCGGGACTTAACAGAGATTCTGGTCGCAACGACAGCACGATAAGGGCAGCGACGGCCACCGCGCGTAGCGAAATTGACCTTCTGTCGATCAAAATGGCCCCCAGCATTACGCTGACCATGATAAAGGCCCGCTCTGTTGCGACATTCCCGCCAGACAGCAATAGATAAACAACCGCCGCGACCAAGGCGCAAACCGCTGCAATCTTGCGGACCGGAAGTCTAAGAGCGAGCACCGGGACAGCAGACAGCGTGACCCTGCAGATCAGATAAACAAAACCTGTCAGCAACCCCATATGCAATCCGGATATCGCCAACAGATGAGCCAGATTAGATGCCCGTAGATTGTTCAGCGTTTCCTGCCCCATTCCGCTGCGATCACCCGTCGTGACAGCCGCGGCGAAACCTCCGACCTCTCCAGGCAGCAATGCGCGCACATGTTCAGAAATCGCCATCCTCCACGCCGTGATGCGGAGATTGGTCCTGTCCGGCGGGGCAACCGACAACACCGGTACGCGCGTGTATCCGACCGCCCCTAAACGCTGAAACCATGCGTGGCGACGGAAATCGAAACCGCCGGGCTCTACCGGCCCCTGAGGCGGCGACAGATGACCTGTTGTCATGATCCTTTGCCCAGGAACCAGCGCGACATCCCCACCATGCAGGGAAAGTCGGACGCGCCGCGGTCGTCGATCCAAGGGCACGTCCCCTAATCGCACCCGATCGAGCGTCACCCGCAGCGCATCCGACGCAGAGCGGTCTATGGCGACAACACGTCCCTCGACCGGGCCATAGTACCGCCAAGACAGAACCGGCTCTGCCACCGTATGGGCACGTGCGCCGGCCAGGATAAACCCGGCAGCGATCAGCGTCCCCCCGATTGCCAACGAAGCCCAGCCAGACCGCGATTTGCGGGCCATCCCCATAGCCGCAACAATCACCGCGCTGAAACAAACGTAAATCTGCCACCCCGGCTCGAACCGGAGCGCGAAATACAGGCCGATGCCAATGGCCAAGCACACTGGTGACCACTGAAACAAATAGCCTGTCTGGTTCAGCAATGCGGTCTCGACCCGTGCCAGAACACGCATGGTTGCCCCCGTCCTTCGGGCTCGTTAGACAGGCGCCAAGTTAAGCCCGACACGGTTACCAAAAGGTTAATCCACACTATGTCCGATCAGGTCGTCACCCGTTTTGCACCTTCACCCACTGGTTTTCTTCACATCGGCGGCGCGCGCACTGCATTGTTCAACTGGCTCTTTGCTCGGGGACGTGGTGGCAAGTTCTTATTGCGGATTGAAGACACGGACCGCGAACGCTCAACCCCAGAGGCTACTGCAGCAATTCTTCAGGGGATGTCCTGGTTGGGCCTGGACCATGATGGCGATGTGATCAGCCAATTCGAAGGCGCCCCGCGTCATGCTGAAGTGGCACATCAGCTGCTGGCGGACGGCAAAGCCTACAAATGTTTTTCGACCCAGGACGAGATCACAGCCTTTCGCGAACAGGCGCGTGCAGAGGGAAAATCGACACTGTTCCAGAGCCCCTGGCGCGACGCTGACCCTTCGACCCAACCTGACGCCCCATATGCGATCCGCATAAAGGCACCGCGGGACGGGGTCACCGTGATCCGCGATCAGGTTCAGGGCGACGTGACAATCCGCAACGATCAGTTGGACGACATGATCCTGCTGCGCTCGGACGGAACACCGGTTTATATGCTGGCGGTTGTTGTGGATGATCACGACATGGGTGTGACCCATGTTATCCGGGGCGACGATCACCTGAATAATGCCGCACGCCAGATGATGATCTATGAAGCCATGGGTTGGGATGTTCCGGTCTGGGCACATATTCCGCTGATTCATGGCCCGGACGGCAAGAAACTATCCAAACGTCACGGAGCTTTGGGTGCCCAAGAATATCAGGCGATGGGGTACCCGGCCGCGGGTATGCGCAACTATCTAGCCCGTCTCGGCTGGAGCCATGGGGATGACGAATTCTTTACTGATGAGCAGGCGAAAGAGTGGTTCGATCTGGCTGGAATCGGTAAAAGCCCTGCACGGTTCGATCTGAAAAAGCTCGAGAATCTATGTGGTCAGCATATTCCAATCACTGGCGATGCCGCGTTGCGGCAGGAAATTCAGGGATACCTGGCGGCGGCGGGACTGCCCGCTCTCACCAATGCACAATCAGGTGATCTGGAACGTGCGATGTATTGCCTCAAGGATCGGGCACGCACATTCCCGGAACTCCTTGAAAAAGCGCATTTTGTGCTGACGTCACGCCCGATCAAACCTGATGAGAAGGCTGCAAAGGCGCTGTCCTCTGTATCCGACGGTATACTGAGTGAATTGACGCCGCACGTGCAAAATGCTAGCTGGACCCGGAACGAACTGGAGAGTGCCCTGAACTCGTTTGCAGAAGCGAAAGGGCTAAAGTTTGGCAAGCTGGCAGGGCCATTGCGCGCTGCATTGGCTGGTCGGGCTGTAACGCCTTCGGTTTTTGATATGATGCTTGTGCTTGGGCGGGATGAAACCCTGGCACGGCTCTCCGACGCAGCGACATAACCAAAGGTTTCACATTTGGGTAACGCTGCTCCGCTAACACCCGGGCTGCGCCCCTGTGCGCAACCGTTGCCCGCCGAAACGGACGACGATCCGTTTCACGTATGAATGAGGAAGGGACATTATGACCGACAGCAATAAATCAGCCACTTTGACCGTACATGGTAAAACATACGAGTTGCCGGTTCATTCGCCTACCGTGGGACCTGATGTCATCGACATCCGCAAGCTGTACAGCGAAGCGGATGTGTTCACCTATGACCCCGGCTTCACCTCGACAGCCAGCTGCGACAGCACCATCACCTATATCGACGGCGAAAAAGGTGAACTGTTGCACCGTGGCTATCCGATCGACCAGTTGGCCGAGAAATCGCATTTCCTCGAAGTGTGCTACCTGCTGCTTTACGGAGAGCTGCCGGCGGCCAAGGAACTGGAAAAGTTTGAAACCACGATCACCCGCCACACCATGCTGCACGAACAGATGCAATATTTCTATCGTGGCTTCCGCCGTGATGCGCATCCGATGGCGATCATGGTTGGTGTCGTGGGCGCGATGTCTGCGTTCTATCACGATTCGACCGATGTTTCGGACCCGCATCAGCGTGAGGTCGCATCCCATCGTCTGATCGCCAAGATGCCGACCATCGCTGCCTGGGCTTACAAGTATCACACCGGTCAGCCCTTCGTGTACCCGCGCAACGATCTGGATTATGCGTCAAACTTCCTGCGCATGTGCTTCAGCGTCCCTGCCGAAGAATATGAGGTGAACCCAATCCTCAGCCGCGCGATGGACCGCATCTTTACTCTGCACGCGGATCACGAACAGAATGCCTCGACTTCGACAGTGCGTCTGGCCTCGTCCTCGGGGGCGAACCCGTTTGCGTGTATTGCCGCTGGTATCGCGTGTCTTTGGGGCCCTGCCCATGGCGGCGCAAACCAGGCCTGCCTTGAAATGCTGGAAGAAATTGGCACGGTTGACCGTATCCCGGAATTTATCGCCCGCGCCAAAGACAAGGCTGATCCGTTCCGCCTGATGGGCTTTGGTCACCGCGTCTATAAGAACTTTGACCCGCGCGCCAAGGTTATGAAGCAATCCGCCGACGAAGTGTTGGATCTGCTGGGGATTGAGGACAATCCCAAGCTGCAAGTCGCCAAGGCGCTGGAAAAACAGGCACTGGAAGATCCGTATTTCTCCGAAAAGAAACTGTTCCCGAACGTGGACTTCTATTCAGGGATCATCCTCGAGGCGATGGGTTTCCCGACGTCGATGTTCACCCCGATTTTCGCACTGTCGCGCACCGTTGGCTGGGTCAGTCAGTGGAAAGAGATGATCGCAGATCCACAGAACAAAATCGGCCGCCCGCGCCAGCTCTATCTGGGCGAAACCAGTCGCGATTACGTGGACATCGAAAAACGCTGATTTCGATCCCCAACAAACCAAACAGCCCCGGACCAGAATCCGGGGCTGATTTGTTAGAACAGCGTCAACTGGTCCCCGGCTTGGGGCGGGATATCGAACAAATCGCACCGCAGCTTCGGGGTGCGCGTTGCAAGGCCCAGTCGCTTTACAGCCAGTGAAAACCGTTTAGCCACCATCTCGGCATATTCGCCCTCACCGCGCATTCGGTGGCCCCAACGCGGATCATAGTCCCTGCCCCCGTGCATTTGCCGAAGCTTGGACATGACTTTTTCGGCGCGCGTTGGCTCTTGCTCTTGCAGCCAGGTTTGCCAAAGTTCCGAAACTTCGCGCGGCAACCGCAGCATAATCCAGCTTGCTGCATCCGCCCCGGCATCCCTGCCCGCCTCTAACAGGCTTTCCATCTCATGATCTGTCAAACCGGGAATTGAAGGAGAGGTCATGACCCGCACCGGAACCCCCGCTTCGGTCAGCCTGCGAATGATTTTCAGGCGCCGATTTGGCGCGGGCGCCCGTGGCTCCATTCGGCGCGATAAATCCGCATCCAACGTGGTCAGAGATATCCCGACCCGAACCAAACCCTGTTCCGCCATCTGTGCGAGCAGATCGAGGTCACGTTCGATCAGTGCCCCCTTGGTCACAATCGCAACCGGATGGCGAAACTCTGTAAGCACCGACAAACAAGACCTTGTGATTCCCAGGTTTTTTTCAACTGGCTGATAAGGGTCGGTATTGGTTCCAATCGCAATCGGCGCAACACTGTAACCTTTCGCAGAAAGCTCTTTGCGAAGAAGCTCGGCCGCATTGGGTCGGGCAATCAAGCGCGTCTCAAAATCCAGCCCCGGCGACAGACCCAGATAGGCGTGGCTGGGCCGTGCAAAGCAATAGATGCAGCCGTGCTCGCACCCCCGATAGGGGTTGATTGAGCGATCAAATGGCAAGTCGGGGGAGCGGTTATAAGTGATTATGCTGCGTGCCGTCTCGTGCCTGACTTCAGTCCGCAACGGAGGAAGATCGTCATCATACCCCCAGCCGTCATCGCAGGGGATTGTGTCAAACCGTTCGAATCTGCCTGCCGTATTTTCCGTGGCTGCTCGCCCCTTGGCAATGGCCGAAGGAAGGTTTGTTCTACTTTTGTTCATGCTATTTGGTATATGGAATATCGACCGGTCCGGCAAGCGGCACATTTACCTTGCTGAGGCATCATCAGAACCCCAATCAGGCCCTGAACAATTGGTGCATTTGAACGAATTGCAGGATGTTCATGTGTAAAATGACGTCGAGATAACGACAAATTTGGCCTATAGGTCGGTCTCGGAACTGCCAAGGTCGCAATCGTCACAGTAGTATTACGGCGAAATGGCCAAAACGGAAAAAATGCCACCACGGGCGCAAGGCCCGAACAGCTCAGGGAAACGCCCCATGTCCGATGAAGAAGACATCGTCCTGTCCGAACTGAACGACGACGAACTGGTCGAACAGATGTTCGATGACCTTTACGACGGTCTGAAAGAAGAAATCGAAGAAGGTGTGAACATCCTGCTGGAGCGCGGATGGACACCTTATGACATCCTGACCAAGGCACTGGTCGGCGGCATGACGGTTGTGGGCCACGACTTCCGTGACGGCATTCTGTTCGTACCCGAGGTCTTGCTGGCCGCAAACGCAATGAAGGGCGGCATGTTTATCCTCAAGCCGCTGCTGGCCGAAACCGGCGCACCGCGCGTTGGTAAAATGGTGATCGGCACTGTTAAAGGCGACATTCACGACATTGGCAAAAACCTGGTGTCAATGATGATGGAAGGCGCCGGATTCGAGGTTGTTGATATCGGCATCAACAACCCCGTCGAAAACTATCTGGAAGCGCTTGATACCGAACAGCCCGATATTCTGGGCATGTCGGCCCTGCTGACGACGACCATGCCATATATGAAAGTCGTGATCGACACACTGATCGAACAGGGTCGGCGCGACGACTATATCGTGCTGGTTGGCGGTGCGCCTTTGAACGAAGAGTTCGGCAAGGCGATCGGTGCTGATGCCTATTGCCGTGACGCGGCCGTAGCTGTTGAGACGGCAAAGGATTTTGTCTCGCGCAAGCACAATCAGCTGGCGGGTTGATCGACATCTAAACCATTTCAGGGCCGTCCGGTTTTCGGGCGGCCTTTTTCATTTATTCACCCTACCCTGATCCGAAGCCGACATTATGTGTCGAATACGGGCTTGCCAGCCACCGAATAAGCCGATTTTCTAGATAACGAGAAAGAGGCGCGAAATGACTCAGGACCAACTTCCCGACGACGCCAGCCTGACAACGCAGGGCTATTCAGACCATCACGGCGCAGGGCGAATTCTGTTATTGGCCTGCGGTGCGCTGGCGCGGGAAATCCTGGACCTAAAGCGTCGTAATGGCTGGGATCATATGGAACTGACCTGCTTGCCCGCCATCTTGCACATCCACCCGGAACGGATCACGCAGGCGGTGGAAGAGGCCGTTGCCAAACACCGCGACCAATACGATAAAGTTTATGTCGTCTACGCAGATTGCGGCACCGGTGGCCTGTTGCAGAAAGCCTGCGGGGAGATGGGCGTGGAGATGATTAAAGGGCCCCACTGCTATTCTTTCTTCGAGGGGAACCAGGTCTTTGAAAATCGCGGCGAGGATGAAACTACAGCGTTCTACCTAACAGATTTTCTGGCACGTCAATTCGATGCCTTCGTCTGGAAGCCGCTGGGGCTGGATCGGCACCCCGAGCTTAGGGAAATGTATTTCGGCAACTACACGAAACTGGTTTATCAGGCACAGACTGATGATGCGGTTCTGACCGAACGGGCCAAGGAGTGCGCAGACCGAATGGGCCTGGCTTTCGAGCGCCGTTTTACCGGTTATGGTGATCTGCAATCCACGCTGAGCGACTGGGCCAACCGCCCGCTTTAGGCGGCCTCTATCGCGACCTCGCGGATACGGTCGATCATCGCCCTCAAACCGTTAGATCGTTGCGCGGAAAGATGATCGTTTAACCCCAGCCGCGCCAGTTCGCCTCCTGCGTCAACCTGCGGGACTTCTTGAACCGGCAGGCCGTTATATAGGGATCGCAGAACCGCAATCAGCCCCCTCACGATCAGAGCATCACTGTCGCCCTCAAAATGAAAGGTCCCTCCCTCGACACTGGGATGCAGCCAGACCTGGCTGGCGCAACCATGGACTTTGGTTGCAGGCACCTTCAACGCATCATCCAATGGCGCCATCGCTTTCCCCTGCTCGATGACATGGCGGTACCGGTCTTCCCAGTCCTCCAGGAATTCGAAATCTTCGACGATTTCTTCAAAAGCAGGTGTCGCCATCTCGGGGCTGTCCTCTCATTGGGTTCACATTTTTGAACTATGATCCTGACCAGCATCTGTCCAGCCCCCCACGTGGCTTTTCAAACCCGGAAAAGTGCGATAACTCATTGCCATATAGACTGCTCTGGGTGTTGTGACGATGAAGAAATCACTGTCTGTTCTTTTGGCTGCTGCCTTGACCCTGTCGGCTTGCAGCGCTTGGCGTGATTCTCGGGTCAACCCGACAAACTGGTTTGGGTCCAGTACTCCGGCACCCTCTGAAGTCTCGGTGAATGATGCCAATGCACTGGTTCCTCAACAAGCCGAAGGTGTTGGCATATTTTCAAAGCCGGAAGCCGTGGACATGAGCTTCCCGATCGCCAAAATCGAAGAACTGCGGATCGATCCAATTCCGAATGGAGCTATCGTTTACACGACTGGGATTGCTGCAAGGCAAGGCGCCTATAATGCGCGGCTTGTTCGTGTTGAAAGCGAAGAGAATGCAAAAAACGGCATTCTCGAATTCACGTTCCGTGTCGACTACCCGTCATATGCGACAAGCCAGGGGACCGAACGGTCCCGAAGGGTATCCAATGCAACCAATATCAGCCGAGACGAGCTTGAAAACATTCGGCTGGTCCGCGTCAAAGGGGAACAAAATGCCCTGGAATCCCGCCGCAGATAATTCCTGCTAAAGCTCTACGACCGTGACGGTCTGCCCTTTAGCTGCCAGGGCGATTTTGCCATCGCACAGTTTCAGAGCATCTTCGCCGAATACCTCGAACCGCCAACCGGACATTGCAGGTAATTCCCGTTCACCGGCTGCGATCTGATCCAGTTCGGAACTGGTAGCAATCAGTTTGGCAGCCACGCCCGAGCTTTCCGTTTTTGATTTCAGCAGCACCCGCAATAGGTCGGCAAGCGCAGGATTTACCTTCAACTTGTCACGGCTGGTATCAATCTTGGGCAATTTTTCTGGTGGGCAATTAACACCCTTTTTGACAGCGGCCAGAATCCCATCCGCAATGACCCCTTTGCGGGCCTCGCGCAGCAGCAGGCGCGATCCACCCAAATCTGAGAAAGATTTCGGCTTGGTCGATGCCAGTTCGATCAGCGCGTCGTCTTTGAACACCCGGCTGCGCGGTACGTTGTTTTCCTGCGCATAGGCTTCGCGGAACTCGGCCAACTCGCGAACAACAGCCAAAAACTTGGCCGAGTTCGTCCGGGTTTTGATACGCTTCCACGCATTTTCGGGCTGGATCTCATAGGTGCCGGATTGCGTCAGCGTGCGCAGCTCTTCGGCGACCCAATGGCTGCGCTTGGTTTTCGTCAACTCGGCCGACAGATACTCATAGATTTTCCGCAGATGCGTTACATCCGCCAGCGCATAGGTCTTTTGCGCCTCGGACAGTGGGCGGCGTGACCAGTCGGTGAATCGAGAGGTCTTGTCCACGCCTTCCTTACAAATCTTGCGCACCAGGGTTTCATAACCAACCTGCTCGCCGAATCCGCAGACCATGGCGGCGACCTGCGTGTCGAACAGAGGGTTGGGGAACACACCCGCCTCAACCCAGAAAATCTCAAGATCCTGACGGGCTGCGTGAAATACTTTGACCACGCTTTCATCGGCGAAGAGCTCGTACAAAGGCTCCAGAGTCATCCCTTCGGCCAACGGGTCGACCAAAACGGCGCTGTCTTCGTCGGGCGACGGGACCGCCAGTTGAAGCAGGCAAAGTTTTGAATAGTAGGTCCGTTCGCGCAGGAACTCGGTATCTACGGTTACGTAATCAAAGGCCGCAGCCGCTTTGCAGAAATCGGCCAGCTCTTGCGTCGTCGTGAGGGTTTTCATTCGTGGTGCTATTCTTGCTTTTGTTTTTAATCACCCGTCAGTCCTACACGTTTCCGGGCCGTCGGGCGAACCATAGGCCGAATGGCAACCGCGTGTAAATCACCCCGCGGGATTCACGGCAAAAGCACCGGCGTGCGGTCATTTCCGGCAAAGCGGCGCAATACGGCCGGATAAAGCCTGTGTTCGTAGGTCAGAACGCGCGCCGCCAAAGTCTCAGGAGTGTCTCCAGCCTCAATATTCAGGCGGGCTTGCCCCAAGATTGGGCCATCGTCCAGCGCTGCGGTCACTTCGTGAACCGAGCATCCATGCTCGATATCACCTGCTGCAATCGCACGGGCATGGGTGTTCAGACCCTTGTATTTTGGCAACAGTGACGGGTGGATGTTCAGCATCCGACCCTGAAAGCGCGAGACGAAATCACCGGTCAGCACCCGCATGAACCCAGCCAAACACACGATGTCCGGTTGTGCTTGCTCTAACGGTTTCAGCAGCTCGGCCTCAAAAGCTGCGCGGTCGCCCTTGAATGGCCGGTGATCTACGGCTGCCGTTGCAATTCCCCGATCAGCTGCCTTCTTCAGTCCCCCAGCCTCAGTATCGTTCGACAAGACCAAACAAGGTCTGGCCGGATGGTCACCGGTCATGCTGTCGACCAGAGCGACCATATTCGACCCCCCACCTGAGAGCAGAATGGCGACGCGCTTATGGCTCACAGCAATTTGCCCGAATAGGCCACTCCTGCGGTGTCGGTTACGGTGCCAATCCGCGAAACCGTCTCACCAGCTTGGGCCAGCAGTGCCGACAGGTCGTCGGCCTGCTCTGCGCCGCAAACCACGATCATGCCGATGCCGCAGTTGAAAGTCTTGAGCATCTCGGATTCAGCAATACCGCCGGTTTCTGCCATCCAGCGGAATACGGGGGGCAAATCCCAGGAGTTCAAGTCGATCTGGGCACCCAGCCCTTCGGGTAGCACCCGTGGCAGGTTTTCTGTCAGGCCACCGCCGGTGATATGGGCGAGCGCATGCACCCCGCCTGTCCGGATCGCCTGTAGCGCAGGTTTCACGTAAAGGCGCGTCGGGGTCAGCAGTGCCTCGCCCAGCGATCCATCCCCAAAGGGCGATGCCGCATCCCAACCCAGGCCCGAGATCTCGACCAGCTTGCGCACTAGCGAATAGCCATTGGAATGCACCCCGTTTGAGGCCAGCCCAAGCAACACGTCACCCTGTTGAACATCTGCAGGAAGGTGTGCGCCGCGCTCCATCGCACCGACTGAAAACCCGGCCAAATCGAAATCACCATCGGGATACATGCCCGGCATCTCGGCAGTTTCGCCGCCAATCAATGCGCAATCCGATTGAACGCAGCCTTCGGCAATGCCCTCAATGATCCGTGCGGCGGTCTCGGTATCCAGTTTGCCTGTGGCGAAATAGTCGAGGAAGAAAAGTGGCTCGGCCCCCTGACAGATCAGATCGTTGACGCACATGGCCACAAGATCGATACCGACGCCATCGACCAGGCCTGTATCAATCGCGATCCGCAACTTGGTGCCAACACCGTCGGTGGCGCCGACAAGAATCGGGTCCCGATAACCTGCATCCTTCAGGTCGAACAATGCGCCGAACCCGCCCAGCCCGCTCATCACGCCGGATCTGTTGGTCCGCTTGGCAGCAGGTTTTATCCGGTCGACCAGAGCATTCCCCGCATCAATATCAACGCCCGCATCCGCGTAGGTGATTCCGTTTTTGCCCGCTGTCATGGCCAACCTCTTTTGAATGGTTCCCGCGCGGGTTAGTCGATTGTTGGAGATGTTGCAACGGTCAGGCTTGACGCGGGCGTTCACCATGATAGGCAAAGCGCCTAGGCGGGCCTGTAGCTCAATTGGTTAGAGCAGAGCGCTCATAACGCTTTGGTTGGGGGTTCGAGTCCCTCCGGGCCTACCAAATTCCGCAAATTTTCCTTTAGAAACAACGATCGATCAGCCCGAAAATAGAGAGAGATGCTCCACGACCTAACAATAGGTTGCGAGGCAAGTGCCCCACGGTTTCAGGACATATCTTCGATTCCCGCCCGGGATATCCCGGTAACTTTTCAGGCGCTTGAATCAGTTTATCGGTCACTGAACATCCGACAATCCAAGATGAACTCACACCAGATTTGGCAGAGCAGAGGTCCGGTGCACGATGCTCTAGCGACCGATGATAATATCGGCACACAGACCGCCCAGATGTTCGCTTTTGCCCAATCGAAGCACGCCGCCATGGGCTCGGGCGACATCTGCCACAATGGCCAACCCCAGACCAACACCGCTGCCCCGATTCTGGTTGCGCGCAGGATCCAATCGCGAGAAAGGTTTGACCGCTTCGGTGCGCTGCTCGGGCGGAATACCCGGACCATCATCTTCGACGCGGATACGCAGCGATTTGGAGGAGACCGACAGGCTGATCTCAGCGCGATTTCCGTACCTGACCGCATTCCCGATCAAGTTCTCTACCGCGCGACGAATAGCCGTCGGGCGCAACATCGCGGTTCCTGCGCCATCAACCTTTACCAATTCGACCTTATGCCCTGCCCTGCACGCATCCTTGACGATCTGCCGAAGGAACCTCTCAGGGTCTACAGATTCCGGCGTCACCTCTGCCGCTCCTTTGGAAAAGTCCAAAAACGCGTCCAGTAATAGCTGCATTTCATCCACGTCCTGTTGCAATGGCGCTGCCTCATCTTCGGGCAACAAAGACAGCCCGAGCTTGAGACGCGTCAAAGGCGTTCGCAAATCGTGACTGACACCGGACAGCATCATGGTGCGCTGCTCCATCTGACGCTCAATCCGGGCGCGCATATCCAGAAACGCACTGCCAGCGGCCCGCACCTCGATCGCGCCGCCTGGCGAATAAGGAACAACCCGCCCGCGTCCGAACGCCTGTGCAGCCTCGGCCAGACGGGTGATCGGTCGTAGCTGGTTGCGCATGTACAAAAACGAAATGGTTGTCATGATGATCGCAAAGAACAAGACGGTCACAATCAACTGATGCGGCGCGGTTGGGGACAATCGCCGACGGTCGAAAGTTAGCTGCAATACACCCAAATCCGTCTGCAGATACAATCGAGCCTCCTGCCCGCTTGGCAAGGCGACCGCTACAAGATCGGGAAGCAAAGCGCGCAACTCGGATTCGACTTGAGGTGCAATGAAATCATACCAGCGGCGATTCCCGATGACTGGCGTTTCGTTTATCCCGAGAAACCGCAGTTTCATATCAAGCGCGGCCAGATCGGGCCGAAGTTCGGCCACCGCCTGTTGCTGCGTTTCAGAATGTTCTATCACATCCGTAACCAGCGTAACCTCACGCGATGCGGCACGAGTCATTTGCGCAGTGACATCTTCCAGGTGCTTTTGCAAAAAGGCGACACTGATCACCAGCAGCATCACCACCACCGGCAAAATGAGAATCAAAGCCGCCCGAGCGTACAGGCTGCGCGGCATATAAAGTTTGAGCCATTGCGTCGTCATGGGTTAAACCTAACGGGCTGTTCAGACGAGAGAAAGAGTGCAGAATGCAAGCACCGGACGATTTCAATCCAATGCCAGGTCGAGATGACGAGTTACAACCGGGCCTAAGGCGGATTCTCGCCCCCAACCCGTCTCCGATGACATATCGCGGCACCAATACATACTTGCTTGGCCAAACCGATCTTGCGGTGATTGACCCCGGCCCTGCCAATGCGGACCATCTGGATGCAATCCTAAACGCGGTTAAACCCGGACAACGGATCAGCCACATCATTGTCACACATTCTCATCTGGACCACTCTCCGCTTGCTGCACCGCTGGCCGAACGAACGCAAGCAAAGATCATTGCTTTTGGAGGCCCCGAAGCAGGCCGCAGTGAGGTGATGGCCGAATTGGCCAATCAGGGGCTCGCAGGCGGAGGTGAAGGGATCGACACGGCGTTCCGCCCGCATATCGAAGTCGAAGATGGTGATGTAATCGCCGCCGAAGGGTGGCAGTTGAATGTGATCCATACGCCTGGTCATCTTGGTAACCATATTGCGCTGGGTTGGGGGGATGTCTGCTTTACCGCCGATCATGTGATGGGTTGGGCCAGTTCATTGGTGTCACCACCTGATGGTGATCTGACCGATTTCATGGCGGCTTGCGAAAAGCTAGGACAACATAACTGGTCAGTATTCCACGCAGGGCATGGCGCACCGATTAACGACCCTGCCAAAAGGCTCGATTGGTTGATCACCCACCGGCGCGCCCGGGAAAAACAGATTCTGTCCGCATTGGAAACCAGGCCAGGAACCGCCCGGGAATTGGCCGAGCGAATCTATACCGAAACCCCCGCTGCCCTGTTGCCCGCTGCCGAACGGAATGTATTCGCCCATCTCGTTGATCTTACATGCCGATTTCTGATTGCACCGCAGTCAAAATTATCCGTCGGCGCGATCTTCGCCAGAACCCCATAGATGCCGAGGTAATTTTTTTTCCAAAACCGCGCTTCCCCTCTGGACGGCGAAATTTCGGGTTGCTATATGGCGCGAACCGTTCCGGCGTAGCTCAGCGGTAGAGCAGTTGACTGTTAATCAATTGGTCGTAGGTTCGATCCCTACC